>JALWKC010000083.1 GCA_026996795.1 Lysobacterales bacterium
GGCGAATACCATTGAGGCCAGAACCATTCAGGTTCGTGAACAGGCCGGATGTAAGACTGCAATCGATCCTTCTTCGCTGATTATTCACTTGCAAAACCGGGCGGTGTCCATGTAAGAGGCTCCCTAGGGAAGCTCTGATCGAATCGTGAACTCGCCTCTCATACCGGAAATGTCCGATAACTGCGTTGAAGTCCTGGCCAATAGCCCGCTATTGGCTGCGATCTTCGCCTTGTTCTCGAACATTTCCGGCATAACCTGCTTCGTCCAGATTCAATCAGAGCTTCCCTAGGTAAGCGGCCAGGATGCCGAAAAAAATCGCCATGCCCACCCAGTTATTGCTCACGAAGGCCCGGAAACACTGCTCCGGATCACGTTCTTCAATGATGGCCAGTTGCCACAGGAATAGCGCCGCTGCGGTCAACAGGCCCAGGTAATACCACCAGTTCAGACCCAGTTTCAGCCCCAGCAGCAGCATGACAAACAGGAACAGCGCCTGGATAATGCCGGTAATGACCCGATCCAGTTCGCCAAACAGGATGGCAGTGGATTTGACGCCGATTTTCAGGTCATACGGGCGGTCAATCAGTGCATAAATGGTGTCGTAGGCGGTGGTCCACAAAATGGCAGCAATAAACAGCAGCCAAGCTTCAGCCGGGATTTCTCCACGCACTTCGGCAAAGGCCATGGGAATGCCCATGGCAAAGGCCATGCCCAGATACACCTGCGGTAACCAGGTGTAACGTTTCATGAAGGGATAGGTGGTGGCCAGGAAAACCGCCACAAAAGCCAGTTTGACCGTCAAGGGTTTCAATGCCAGTAACAACAGTGCGGCCAGAGCAATCAGGGCAAAAAACAGCGCGTAGGCGTGTGGCACGGGCACTTCTTTACTAGCCAGTGGCCGGTTCCGGGTTCGGGCCACGTGGCCATCGAAGCCCCGGTCGGCAATGTCATTAATCACGCAACCGGCCGAGCGCATGAGGAACACGCCCAAGACAAACACGATCAGGGTTTTGATGTCCGGCAGGCCTTCGGCGGCAATCCACAGCGCCCACAAAGTGGGCCACAGCAGCAACAGGGTGCCGATGGGGCGGTCCAGCCGCATCAGGCGAAAGTAGGGGTCAAGTTTCTCAAGCAGCGCTTTGAGCTGTGGTTGGCCGTTGGGCATGGGAGTCTGGCAACGTATAATGCAAAGTCCTATTTTATCAGAAGGCCCGCAGCCGCATGTTTCACATTGTGCTTTATGAGCCTGAAATTCCGCCCAACACCGGTAATATCATGCGCCTGTGCGCCAACACTGGCGCGCACTTGCACCTGACTCACCCCCTGGGTTTCTCACTGCAGGAAAAAGCCCTGCGTCGGGCCGGGTTGGATTACCGCGAGTGGGCCAGTGTCAGGCAGTACACCGACTTTATCGATTTCACGCAGAAAAACCCGGGCATTCGCCTGTTTGCCTGCACCACCAAAGCGGCACGGTTTCACACCCGGCCAAGTTACCAAAGAGGCGACGGTTTTTTGTTTGGACCGGAAACCCGGGGATTGCCGGAAAGCCTGCTCGAGTCCTTGCCGGAGGAGCAGAAAATCCGCATTCCCATGCAGCCGCACAGTCGCAGCCTGAATCTGTCCAACGCGGTGGCCGTGGTTCTGTATGAAGCCTTGCGCCAAAGGGGCTTTGACGGCCTGGGTTGAGCGTATTCAGGTATTCTGCCTAGGGAAGCTCTGATTGAATTTGGACGACAGATTATGCCGGAAATGTTCGAGAACAAGGCGGAGTTCGCAGCTAATAGCCGGCTATTCGCAAGAACTTCAACGTAGTTATCGGACATTTCAGGTGTGAGAAGCGAGTTCATGATTGGATCAGAGCTTCCCTATAGAAAAGCCGGCAAAACACCGGCTTTTCGTGATGCCCCGAATATCGGGTTAAGCGAGGCTATTCAAAGCCGTGCTGAAAAATCAGATCCGTGCATGCCGAGGCCGCCGAGCCGCTGATGCCGGTGGGTGTAATGGCCACCGTCAGTCGCGCATTGGGGCCTGGGCCGGAAATATCGTTGATCAGCACCTCACTGAACACAGGCCCGGCATTGGTGTTGGTGACTTGGGCGCAAAAAGTCACGTCAATGCTTTCGCCCGGTTGCAGAGTGAAATCCGCTGGCAAGCTGGAAAGCAGGTAATTGGGTGTGTTGACGGTTTGAATCGCCCAGTTTGTTACCTGCGAGCTGCGGTTGGTGAAAGTGCGGCGCCAGACACAAGTGCCGTTGCAGTCGTTGGCGCGCAGGCTGGGAATATTCAGGCTGGCCGGATCGCCACCGGTGCCGGGATTAGCCGCCAGGTAGTTGGCAAAGGTTTCATTCATGGTCAGTTTCGACAAGGCGGCCAGGCGCAGATCCACCATGCCACTGCCCACGTCATCGGGGGTGGCCTGGATGCTGCCATCTTCTGTTCTCGTGGTTTTGTCGGCTGTCATCATCAGTGCCGAACGGATTTCCGCCGGGCTCCAGTCCGGGTGTGCGGCCTTGATCAGGGCGGCAGAACCGGCCAGGTGCGGGGAAGACATGGACGTGCCGCTGATCATGCCGTACTGGGGTGCGGCCCCGGCATTATCGGCATAGGCCGCCATGATATTGACCCCCGGGCCGGTGATGTCCGGCTTGGTCACCGAAAACGCGGTGTTTGGCCCGCGGAAGGAGAATGTTGCCAGACGATTGCCCAGTTCATCAATCAGGCGCCAGGTGGTGGCTGCGAGGATTTCGATGGTCGCAGCCGTGGGCAGGCTGCTGGTGATGAAATCACGCAAGGCCGTGCCATCGGCCAGACCCACCATGACAGAGGGAATGGTGGTGGTGTTCAAACCGCCCATGACAATGGGTGCGTTGCCGGCGTTGTTATAGACCACCACGGAAATCGCGCCGGCGTTCATGGCATTATTGACCTTGTCGGCAAATGTGCAACCACCGCGACTGACTAAAGCTACTGCGCCAGCAAATTCGTTGCCATTGGGCCAGGGGTTACAGCCTTCAAAGTTGGACGGGTCCACATTGCCGGCATAAATGGCATCGGCGTTGATGTCCGCACCCAACGCCGGGCCGGTGCCTTGCAGGCCGTACAGGTCCTGGGTGTTGGCCGGTGGTGTGCCCGGGCCGGTGGCGCTGACGTCATTACTGTTGGCGCGGTGGTGGGTGGAGGCGGCGATGGTCATGACCCAGGGACCCAGGTGATTGACGTTGCCCACCGGGTCTGGTACACCAGCGCTGGTGTTGCCGGCTGAAGCGGACACAACGATGCCGGCATTGACCGCATCCAGAAACAACCGATCGGCATCATTCCAGGGGCTGAGGCCACCGGAGATGGAGAAGTTGATCACATCCACGCCATCGGCAATGGCCTGGTTGATGGCGGCAGTGATGGCTGAGCCGGGGCAGCTGTTTTCACACACGTCATAATTGATGATGTGTGCATGCGGAGCCACACCGGAAATGCTGGGTGCGTTGAGTGTGGCACCGGAGGTGGTGACAATAAAACCACCGGGCGGTGCGGAAATGGTGTTACCAGCGGCGGTGCTGGCGGTGTGCGAGCCATGGCCATTGGAATCTTCCGGGCCGTCATTTTCTGCCGTCACTGCATCGGCAAAGTCCCAGGCACCGATGTGTTTGTCGTTACAGACAAAGGCTGGATTGAAATTGGGGTTGGCCGGGTCGCACCAGCCAACAAAATTGCCGGCACCCAACGGGTTGGCTGCGGAAAAATCATAGCCGTCTTCGGGTGTATCGCTGAACGATGGATGATCAAAGTTAATACCGGTATCGATCACACCTATGATTATCCCTTCGCCCTTGTTTGGCAGGTTGCCGGGCATATTGGCACCGTTCCAGAGGGTGTCGGCACCAATCAGCAACGGGCCGGCATCCGTGTGCAGCTCGTAGTTTTTGTCTGCTTCGACGCGCTTGACGCCCTTGATGGTGGCCACTTTGGCGGCCTCTTCGGGGGTCAGGCGCACGGCCATGCCGTTCATGGCCAGATCGTATTCAAAAACGGGAGTCACCGCCCGGTTCAATGTGTTCTGTATGGCCGCCAGTTTCTGTTGCTGCCGGCTTTTCAGCCAGTTGCGGTATTCCACGGTGGCTGGTGAACGAACATCCAGTTTTCGCTGGCCCGTTACAGCCGGACTGGTGGCGCGCAAGCCGGCAATGCCGCCGGTGTAGCTGGCCACAGGCGGTTCTTCAAACTGAATCAGATAAATGGCCTTGTCGGCGGCTTGTGTGGCAAAAGACAGGCTTAAGGCAATGGCTGCCAGCATTGGCAGAAAGCCACGCTGACAGATGGACAGGATTGGTGGATTCACGGTGCACTCCTTCTGTGTTCTTGAGAATGTAACAAGTTGTTTTGAATGGTGACTTCGGTGGATGCCAGCCAAACGGTGCCCAGACACTACATTTGTTTCCGGACTGAATCAAGATAAGAGGACAAAAAAGGCCGAAAATTCCTGCCATTTGCTAAAATGACCGATTCTTTTTCGCGGATTTCGTTAAATGACCGTTAAAACCCGTTTTGCCCCCAGTCCCACCGGGGTTTTGCACATTGGTGGTGCCCGTACCGCATTGTTTTCCTGGTTGTTCGCCCGCCATCACGGTGGCGAGTTTGCCTTGCGCATTGAAGACACCGATCGTGAACGATCAACTGAAGAGTCGGTGCAGGCGATTCTGGACGGGATGGCCTGGCTGGGACTGGATCATGATGGCGAGGTGGTGTTTCAGACCCAGCGTTTTGATCGTTATGGTGAACTGATTCAGCAGTTATTGGATGAAGGCAAGGCCTATTACTGCACCTGTTCCAAAGAGCGACTGGAAAAATTGCGCGAAGAGCAAATGGCAGCGGGTGAAAAACCCCGCTATGACGGCAAATGCCGCCACGCCAATATCCCGGCCGGAACGCCCGGGGCGGTGGTGCGGTTCAAGAACCCACTCGAAGGTGAGGTCGGTTTCCATGACCACGTCCGTGGCGACATCACCGTCAGCAATGCCGAACTTGACGACCTGATTATTGCCCGTGCCGATGGTACACCCACCTATAATTTCACTGTGGTGGTGGATGACATGGACATGGGCATGACCCACGTCATTCGCGGTGATGACCACATTAACAACACGCCACGCCAGATCAATCTTTATCAGGCACTGGGTGCCACGCCGCCGGCGTTTGCCCACGTGCCCATGATTCTGGGGGATGACGGCAGCCGGCTTTCCAAGCGCCACGGCGCGGTGGGAGTCATGCAGTACGCCGAGGACGGCTATTTGCCCGAGGCGGTGTTGAATTACCTGGTGCGGCTGGGCTGGTCGCATGGCGATCAGGAAATTTTCTCGCGCGAGGAAATGATCCGCCTGTTTGACCTCAAGGGCATTAATCGCGCCCCGTCCACTTTCAACACCTCCAAGCTCAACTGGTTGAACCAGCATTACATCCAGCAGGCCGACAACACGCGACTGGCCGCTTTGCTGGCAGAACGGCTGAAAAAGCTGAACTTGGCGGTGCCAGAAGGCATGAACCTGGAAGACGTGGCGGCCCTGTTCAAGGAACGCAGTGTCACCATCAACGACATGGCTGATCAGGCGCGTTTTCTGTTTGAGCCTGTTACTGAGTATGACGCTAAGGCCGATAAAAAAATATTCCGTGCCGCTGCCCTGGAGCCCCTTCAGGCCCTACGTCAGCGACTGGTCGAGATTGAAAACT
>JALWKC010000084.1 GCA_026996795.1 Lysobacterales bacterium
ACCTTCGGCAAAGTCATCGGTGGCGGTTTGCCGGTGGGCGCCTTTGGCGGCAAGCGCGAGATCATGTCGCACATTGCCCCGCTGGGGCCGGTGTATCAGGCTGGCACCCTGTCGGGCAATCCGGTGGCCATGGCCGCTGGCAGCGCCATGCTGGACATCGTCAGCGAGCCGGGTTTTTACACCGGCCTGCAGCAACACGCCCAGGCCCTGGTGGAAGGCCTGAGTGCGGCTGCCGACCGCGCCGGTGTGCCGTTCCACGGTGAAGTGGCCGGGGGCATGTTTGGCCTGTTCTTCTGTGACCAGCCGGTGCGCAACTTTGCTGATTTGCAGGCCTGTGATGAAGATGCCTTCAAGCGTTTCTTCCATTTGATGCTGGACAAGGGCGTGTACCTGGCGCCGTCGGCCTATGAAGCCGGTTTTGTCTCCAGCACCCACAACGAAAAAACCCTGGCCCACACCTTGCAGGCGGCCAACGAGGCGTTTGCCGCTCTGTAGACCGGTCACCTGATACCACCGGACTCACTCATCGCAGGACAACGGAATGGAAGCGCAATGGCTGCAAACACTGGTTGACTGGGTGCAAGCGCACCCCAACTGGGCGGGCCTGATCATTTTTTTGATTGCCTTTGGCGAGTCGCTGCTGCTGGTGGGGATTCTGCTGCCTGGCGCGGCCATACTGTTTGGCCTGGGCACGCTGGTGGGTCTGGGTGTGCTGGATTTTGCCACCGCCTGGTTCTGGTCCACACTGGGCGCCATCGTCGGTGATGGGCTGAGTTTCTGGATTGGTCATCATTATCACGAAAAACTGCTGTCCATGTGGCCGGTCAACCGCTTTCCCAGGCTGATTGAGCAGGGCCGGGAGTTTTTCCGCAAATACGGTTCCATGAGCGTCTTCCTGGGCCGCTTTGTCGGCCCTGTGCGGCCCATTATTCCGGCCATTGCGGGCATGATGGACATGCCGGTCAAACGCTACGTGCTGGTGAATATCATCGCCAGCATTCTGTGGGCGCCGGTCTATATTCTGCCCGGGGTTTTTCTCAGCCAGTCACTGGCCGCCACCGCCCAGGTGGCCGGCAAACTGGCGATTCTGGTCGCCGCGCTGGTGGTCATGGTCTGGTTTGCCTGGTGGCTGATTTCACACGTGTATCGCTGGCTGATTCCCACCGCCTATCGCTGGCTTTCCCGCACCTTGCTGTGGAGCCAGCGGCATCCGGTGCTGGGCAAGGTGACGGCGGCACTGGTGGACCCGCGCAAGCCGGAATCCGGTTCGCTGGCCGCGCTGGCGTTGGGCTTGTTGCTGCTCACCGCCTTATCCACTTGGGCCTTGCTCAGCAATGAAACCCTGATCGGCTGGAATCACCAGTTGATGGATTTTCTGCAGGCTTTCCACACGCCCTGGACGGTGCCGCCGGTGAAAATCATGCTGGCACTGGGGCACGATGCGGCCATCGCCGCGCCATTGCTGGCGGTGCTGGCCTGGTTGCTGTACCGCAAGCGGTTCACCGCCGCCTGGCACTGGCTGGCAGCGGGCCTGTTTGGCAGGCTGCTGGCCCTGATGCTTTCCCACTGGGGCGCCGGGCACGTGTCGGCCTGGGGCTTTGGCCACCTGGCCTGGCTGACTGCCGTGCTGGCCTTCTGGGCAGTGCTGGTTTCCGGCGCCTTGCCGGTGCGGCTGCGCAGCTGGCCCTATGTGCTGGCCGCCATTGAAGTGGCGCTGGTGGCCTTTGCACAGCTGTTTTTCCAGCAACTGTCGCTGGCCCAGGTGGTGATTTCCATTCTCATTGGCAGTCTCTGGGCGTTTGTGGTGGGGGTGGCCTATCGCACCCGCAATCGCCGCCAGTTTTGGGGTTTGCCCATCGCCATTATTTTCTACAGCGTGCACCTGGCCGCCGCCAGCCTCATCTGGCTGAACATTCAGCAGACGGATTTTGGCAATGCCCCCGCCCCCCTGCAAACCATCAGCACTGAGCAATGGCTGCATGGGCAGGTGCACACAAACCGGCAACGCACGGACTGGATGAATCGCTCGCGGGAAGACCTCAATTTCCATTACGCCGGGGACGTGGCCCGGTTGCGGCAGGCGCTGGAAGCCGCTGGCTGGCAAAACGTGCCGGTGCGTACCTGGGGCGGCCTGTTAAGCGCCCTATCGGCCAGGGGGCCTGACAGTGAGGGCGGCAGTGAAAGCAAGCGCCCGGTGAAAGCGGGTGAACTCCCCGAGGTGCCGCAGAAGAAACCCAATGGCGAAGAATTGCCGGTGCTGGCCAGCACCAACCGTGGCCACGTGGAAGCCCTGATGATGAAGAAGCCCGATGCCAACGGCCACTGGCTGGTATTTCACCTCTGGCCCGACGGAGCGCGCCTGGCGCCGGGTGAAGAGCCGCTGTATTCGGGAGAAATCCTGCGCCATCGGCCCACCGATTTGTGGGGTCTGTTTCACTTTCTGGGCGTGGATTCGCGCCAGCCACTGCCCACCGATGCGGTGGATGCGGCACTGGCGGCTGACGGACATTTTGAGGCCCTCAAGCAGCAAGCCAATGAACGTTACTGGCGGCAACGCAAAGACCAGGGAAGCTCTGATTGAATCGTGAACGGCATCTTGCGGCGTAAAACCGTCCATTTCTGCGTTGCAAACCTTCACAATAGCGTGCTATTGCGTGCGGTTTGCGCTTTGAACTGAGCAATTTTACACGACAATCTGCTCGCGCCAGATTCAATCAGAGCTTCCCTAAGGGATTTATTTGACAAGGGGCCTACTTGAAGCGGAAAGGCGGTTTGCCGCGCCAGTACTGGATCAGCAAAAAGCCGGTGACCATGCCGCCCAGGTGGGCAAAGTGGGCAATGCCGGCGCTGCCATAACCGGAAAAACTCGACCACAACACCAGCAGCGCGTAGATCATCACGAAGTATTTGGCCTTGATGGGCACCGGCGGAATCAGCAGCAAAATCCGCTGTTCGGGCCACATCATGCCAAAGGCCAGCAACAGGCCGTAAACCGCGCCGGAAATGCCAATGGTGGGAATGCCCCCGCCGGTCATGACATAGGTGAGGATCAGGTGCAGCAGCGCGGCACCAATGATGCAGGCCAGCACGTAGGTGGCGTAGCGTTTGGAACCCCAGTATTGTTCCAGTGGCGTGCCAAACATCCAGATGGCAAAGCCGTTAAACAGCAGGTGGGTGAAATTGGCGTGCACAAAGGCGTAGGTGATCAGCTGCCAGGGACGAAAAAAGGGCGTCCCCATGGGCCACAGGGCAAAATTTTTGATGACGAAGAGCTCATTGACCTGTTGAGCCAGAAACACCGCCACCATGCCAAACAGCAGGTTGCGCGTGACCGGAGGAATGCGCTGGATAAAATCCATGAAGGAGTTTTGATTGGGGTAGGCCATGCCGTTTTTCCTTGATCTGCAGGTTTTATCGCGGGAGCGTATGGCGGCGGGGCCATGGTTACCGCGTTGTCGTGGGTATTATGGCGTATTTTTTATTAATCCGGCAACCAAATATATTGCCCTCAGCCACCCTGTCTGCGTGGGTGGAAAGGCATCAATGCGCTGCCGTAGCCATTCTCAGCAAGTTATTGATAACGCAGTCCGCCCGCGCAGACAGTGCGGCCTTTACTTTTAAAATCAAGGTGTTAGGCACTTCAAACAGGACGCGTCTCTGTGTTGCGGTTTTTGACAAGGGCCTTGCCATTGCCTGCAAGCCGCGCCTTGATACGCGTCCCGTTTGAAGCGCTGAGAGCTCTCTATTTGGTTGCCGGATTAATAGTCCTGATTTGGATCGAAATAATCGCGCAAGGTGCCTGGCAAGACCACTTCGCTGCCCTGCCACTGCGTGTCGATGAGCGCCGCGGCCCCGGCCCGCATGTGGGTGGTTTGTCCGGTGAGAATGGCCATTAACTGGCTCATGGTTGGGTTATGGCCGATGCAGACAAGCACCTCAGCGGGTGTGTGTTTCAGAAATTCGGGAATCTTTTTCAGCCACAAGCCGGGCGTTGCGCCATAGAGTTCCGGGTCGGTGTGAATGCGCTCGGTGGGAATCTGGCAGTGGCGGGCCAGGATTTCGGCGCTTTGCCGGGTGCGCAGGGTGTCGGAACTGAGGATGACAACATTGCCGGGTAGCTGGCGCGCTTGCAGGTGTTCGGCGGTGCGCTGAACGCTGTCCCGACCGGCTTCAGTCAAGGGCCGCAGGTAGTCGCTGCTGGCCTCGAACGTGGCCTGCCCGTGTCGCATTAAGATCAGTTGTTGGTGCATGCGTGTTGTGTCTCAAGTCAGCACACCCATCCCTTACCCCAGAATTTTATTATAGGCCCTGAGTCGGGTTTTACCCCTGCCAGAAGTCACGCCGTCCCGCTTGAGCGAAATAAAAAGACAAAAACCTTCCCAAAGCGCGTGTCGGGAAGGTTTTGTAGGTGGAAAGTGACCTTCCGCGTCACTTAGGCGCTAGTGGTGACGCGGAAGGGTCGGTGGTGCTGGTGATGAATCAATGCTGGAAAATGGCCTTGAGAATGTAGAAGAACAACACCGAAAGGGCTGCCCCGGCAGGAATGGTGACCAGCCAGGAGGTAAAAATACCGCGCACCACGTTCAGGTTGATGGCGCTCAGGCCGCGGGCCATGCCAACCCCGAGCACCGCCCCCACCAGGGTGTGGGTGGTGGAAATGGGCAGGCCGGTGGCCGAGGCCACCACAATGGTGCTGGAGGCGGCCAGCTCGGCGGCGAAACCGCGGCTGGGTGTCAGGTGAGTGATTTTTTCGCCCACCGTGGCAATCACTCGCCGGCCATAGGTGGCCAGGCCGACGACGATGCCAATGCCGCCCAGAAACAGAATCCAGGTCTCCAGGGGTGATTTGGAATTGATCAGGCCGGTTTTGGCGGTGGACACCACCGCAGCCAGCGGGCCCACGGCATTGGCCACGTCATTGGAACCGTGCGCGAAGGCCAGACCACTGGCAGTGATGACCATCAGCACGGCGAAAACCTTTTCCACGGTGTAGAAATGAAAATCCTTGTCCTTTTCCGGGTCGGGCTGGATACGCGCAATCACCAGCGCGCCGATAATGGCCACCAGCAGGCCAAGGCCCAGGGCATAAAGGTAGGATTCGTTGGTGCTGATGTGCAGCCCCACGTGTTTGAGGCCTTTTTTAATGGTGACCAGGGTCAGGATAAAGGCGGTGAAAAACATGTACATGGGCACCCATTTCTTGGCCTTGGCCAGCGGGTCTTTCTGGCGCAGAATCAGGTACTGCACGCTCTGGAAAATCAGAAAAGCGATCAGGCCGGCCAGCAGGGGAGAAACCACCCAGCTCATGACGATGCTGCCCACCTTGCTCCATTTCACCGCATCCAGCCCCAAGCCCACAGCGGCAAAACCAACCACTGCGCCGACAATGGAATGGGTGGTGGAAACCGGCCAGCCCTTGCGTGAGGCAATCAACAGCCAGATGCCGGCGGCCAGCAACGAGGCCAGCATGCCGTAAATCAACAGTTCCGGTTGATGGCTGATGCTGCTGGTGTCCACAATGCCCTTGCGAATGGTGGAGGTGACTTCGCCGCCGGCCAGCACCGCGCCGGCAAATTCAAAGATGGCGGCAATGAGAATGGCTTGTTTGATGGTCAGCGCTTTGGAGCCGACGGAGGTGGCCATGGCGTTGGCCACGTCATTGGCACCGATGCCCCAGGCCATGAAAAAGCC
>JALWKC010000085.1 GCA_026996795.1 Lysobacterales bacterium
AACTTTAACCGTGTTCTCCGCTGCCCTTTCAGGGCCTGCTTCTGTCCAGCCTGGTCTGGTCAGGCAGTAGGCACTCTGAAAGGGCTTTTTTAGGCCCTCCCTCTTCTGCCATTGATGCCGGAGCCAGGCAGCGTACGCATTAGACGCGCACGCGCCAGCGGTGCTAAAATATCTAATCAACAGCCAGGGAAGCGCTGGATGACCATTCAGTCAGTTCGTGGTTATTAACCTGGCATCAATATAGGTGATGCTCAGGGCTTCAAGCCTGCCTCGGAACAAGGCATCGCTTGCAGCCAATGGTTGTTCCATTGGCAAAAGCGATAACGCCGGGCCGGGGCAGGCTTGAAGCCCCAACTCATTATATAAAAAGACAGGCCGCGATGCGCTGTCCGCCAGACTGCGTTATCAACTCTTGCTGTAGAATGACTACAGCAGCGAGTTGATGCCTTGCTGGCAAACAGCGCATCACGGCTGAGCATCGCCTATATTGATGCCAGGTTAATAATAACCAACAACGGGCACTCATAAAACCATTCATAAAACCAAGGGGACACGCATGAACGTAGACAGAGTCTGGCTTAAATCCTACCCACCGGGAATACCGGCCGAAATCGGGCCACTGGAATTTTCATCCGTGGCCGACATGATTGAAAAATCCTGCCAGAAATACGCCGACCAGACGTCCTTTGTCAACTTTGGCCGTTCCATCACTTATGGGGAACTGGATGCCCTCAGTCGTGATTTTGCCGCGTGGCTGCAAGCCAATCTGCCAGCCGGCTCCACCGTCGCCGTGATGATGCCCAACCTGTTGCAATACCCGGTGGTGGTCACCGGCATTTTGCGTGCCGGTATGGTAGTCAGCAACGTCAACCCGCTGTACACCCCGCGCGAACTGCGCCATCAGCTGAATGATGCCGACGCCAAAGCCATTGTCATTCTGGAAAACACCGCACACACGCTGGAAAAAATCCTGCCCGAAACCGGTGTGGAAAAAATCATCACCACCCGCATTGGAGACATGCTGGGGCCGGTCAAGGGCCGGCTAATGGATTTAGTCATCAAGCACGTCAAAAAAATGGTGCCGAACTTCAGTTTGCCTCAAGCCAAAGGCATCAAGGAAGTGCTTGCCGAAGGCAAATCCCTGCCCTATTCGCGCCCGGAAATCAGTCTGGATGACACCGCTTTCCTGCAATACACCGGCGGCACCACAGGGGTTTCCAAAGGGGCGGTGCTGACCCACCGAAATCTGGTGGCCAATGTGCAGCAAGTCAAGATATGGCTCCAGAACGTACTGCGCGAAGGCAATGAAGAAGTGGTTATCACGGCATTGCCGCTTTACCATATCTTTGCCCTCATGGCCAACTTCCTGATGTTTTCCCAGTTCGGGGCCAAAAATATTCTCATCACCAACCCCCGAGACATGAAAGGGTTTGTAAAAGAGCTGAGCAAGCACCCGTTTACGCTCATGACGGGGGTTAATACCTTGTTCAATGGCTTGCTCAACACACCGGGTTTTGCTGAACTGGATTTTTCCAAGTTCCGTTTTGCCCTGGGCGGCGGCATGGCCGTGCAACGCGCCACGGCAGAAAAGTGGAAGGAAGTGACCGGCGTAACTTTGGTGGAAGCCTACGGCCTGACGGAAACCTCGCCAGCGGCCTGCATCAATCCGGTGCCACTGGAAGAATACAATGGCACCATTGGCCTGCCCATCCCCAGCACCGACTGTGTCATTCTGGATGAAGATGAAAATCCCGTGCCCATAGGCGAAGCCGGCGAGCTGTGCATTCGCGGACCGCAAGTGATGAAGGGGTATTACAAGCGGCCTGAAGAAACCAAAAAAACCTTTACCCGCGATGGGGAATTCCTGAAAACCGGCGACATTGCAGTCATGGACGAGAATGGCTACTTCAAAATTGTCGACCGCAAGAAAGACATGATCCTGGTGTCCGGCTTTAATGTCTATCCAAACGAAATCGAGGATGCCGCCTGCCTGCATGACGACATTATCGAAGCCGCAGCCATTGGCGTTCCCGATGAAAAATCCGGCGAAGTGGTAAAACTGTTTGTGGTCAGTAAAAATCCGGACCTGACCGAACAGGACGTGCGTGCCCACTGCAAACTGCACCTGACCGGCTACAAGGTGCCGCGCCTGGTGGAGTTTCGTGACGAGCTGCCCAAATCCAACGTCGGCAAGATTTTGCGTAAGGATTTGCGCGACACCTGAAACCGGCCCCACCCTCACAGCAGGAATCTGCGCAATCCATGAAAGCTCTGGTTAAAAAACATGCTGGCCCCGGCCTGTGCCTGGAAGACGTGCCCATGCCGTCGATGGGTCATAACGACGTCCTGATCAAAGTCGAAATGACGGCCATCTGTGGCACGGATCTGCATATCGAACAATGGGACGACTGGGCCGCGCGCACCATAAAGCCGCCTCTGGTGATTGGTCACGAGTTTGTGGGCACCATCGTCGACAAAGGGGTGGAAGTCACCGATTACGCCATCGGCCAACGGGTCAGCGCCGAAGGCCACATCACCTGTGGCGTTTGCCGCAATTGCCGCGCTGGCACACCGCATTTATGCCCCAACACCATTGGCATCGGGGTTAACCGGGACGGCGCGTTTGCCGAATACATCAGCATGCCGGCCAAAAACCTGTGGCCGGTCCCTGACCCGATCCCGTCCGAACTGGCGGCGTTTTTTGACCCCTTTGGTAATGCAGCCCATTGCGCACTGGAATTTGACGTGGTGGGCGAAGACGTGTTGATCACCGGCGCGGGCCCCATCGGCATTATTGCCGCCGGTATCTGTCGCCACATCGGGGCCAGAAACATCATTATCACCGACCTGAACGACTACCGCCTGCAACTGGCCGCCGACATGGGCGCCACACGCACCATTAACGCGGGCAGGGAATCCCTCAAACAGGTGCTGCAGGGCATGGAAATAACCGGTATCGATGTGGGGCTGGAAATGTCCGGCAACCCACAGGCATTCAACGACATGCTGGATGTCATGTACCATGGCGGCAAAGTGGCCTTGCTAGGCCTGTTGCCGTCTGACACCACCATCAACTGGGATAACGTCATTTTCAAGGGGCTGGACCTGAAAGGCATCTATGGGCGAAAAATGTTTGAAACCTGGTACAAAATGACCCAAATGCTGTTGACCGGCTTCCCCCTGCAAAAAGTCCTGACGCACGTGATTGGCATTGACGATTATGAGCAGGGCTTTGCCCTGATGAAGTCCGGCCAGTGCGGCAAGGTGGTGTGTCGCTGGGGCACGTGATTTAACCTCAATCCTTCGCAGACTATGGCACCTTCAACAACGACTCCGTCCCTTTCCAAGGACAGTCAACTCAACGAAAAAAATATCATGGCAAAAACAGCACTCAAGGCATTCAGCGATCAGTTACAGGCCATTAAAACCGAAGGCCTGTTCAAGAATGAACGCGTCATCACCAGCCCGCAATCGGCGCACATCACCTTGCCCGAAGGCAAGCAAGTCATTAACTTCTGCGCCAATAATTACCTGGGCCTGGCCGATGACCCGAAAATTATTGCGGCAGCCCATAAAGCCCTGGACGACAAGGGCTTCGGCATGGCCTCGGTGCGCTTTATCTGCGGCACCCAGGACACCCACAAGCAACTGGAAAACAGCATCAGTGATTTTTTCGGCAGCGACGACACCATCCTCTATTCGTCTTGCTTTGACGCCAACGGCGGCCTGTTTGAAACCTTGCTGGGGCCGGATGATGCGGTCATCAGTGACGAACTGAATCACGCCAGCATCATTGACGGCATTCGCCTGTGCAAGGCGAAACGCTTCCGTTACCGCAATAACGACATGGCCGATCTGGAAGAAAAACTGCAAGCCGCCGGGGACTGCGACAAACGCTTGATTGCCACTGATGGGGTTTTCAGCATGGACGGCACCATCGCCCACCTGGATAAGATCACCGAACTGGCTGAAAAATACGACGCCCTGGTGATGGTGGATGACAGCCACGCCACGGGCTTTGTTGGCCCCACCGGGCGTGGCTCCGCAGAACTGCATGGCGTCCTCGACAAGGTGGATATTTTCACCTCCACACTGGGCAAGGCGCTGGGTGGAGGTTCAGGCGGCTTCACCACTGGCCGCCAACCCATTATTGATCTGCTGCGCCAGCGTTCACGCCCCTACCTGTTTTCCAACACCTTGCCACCACCGCTGGTGGCGGCGGGCATCCAGGTATTTGAGATGCTGCGGGAGTCCACCGGCTTACGTGACAAGTTGGAAGCCAATACGCGCTATTTTCGTGAGCGGATTTCCACGCTGGGATACACCATTGCCGGGGATGACCACCCGATTGTGCCGGTGATGCTGGGTGATGCCAGACTGGCCAGCGCCATGGCCGATCGTTTGCTGGACTATGGCATTTACGTCATCGGTTTCAGCTATCCGGTGGTGCCCAAGGGCAAGGCCCGGATCCGGCTGCAGATTTCTGCCGCCCATAGCCGCGAAGACCTGGATCAGACCCTGGATGCCTTTACCAAAGTCCGGCAGGAATTCGAGCTGGACTGACTAGGGAAGCTCTGATTGAATCTGGCGCGAGCAGATTGTCGTGCAAAATTGTTCAGTTCAAGGCGCAAGCCGCACGCAATAGCAAGCTATTGTGAAGGTTTGCAACGCAGAAATGGGCGATTTTACGCCGCAAGATGCCGTGTCACGATTCGATCAGAGGCTCCCTAAGTAAAACAACCTCACCTTGGAGGTGACGCAGTTTGTCACCAATGACGTTTTTTGTCACCTCCTCCCGCCATATTTGGCCGCCAAAACCCACGCCAACACACGGTCTTTCCTGTTTCCAGCCGGGATTAACGGATCAATTGCAAAAATCTGTAACACGCCCATACCCGCTAGTACTTTCGCCTTGTTCATGATCGCCCCAAATGCATAATGCAGGCATCAACTGAACGGGGTATTTGGGATGAAAACATTAAGAAACTTTTTAGCAGTGGCTGCCTTGCTGTTTGTCGGCAGCAGTTGGGCACAACTCGATGCCAACGATTACCTGGATGCACTGGAAGCCGAAGGCGCGGCTGAAGCACCCGCTGAACATCAGGCCATCACCAGTGAGCTGGTAAGCAACGCACCCAGCACGCCGGCAGTGGATAAGTTCATTGAATTCAAAACCCAACAAGAATTTGAGCGCTACCTGTCAGAAAACATGCGCGGCACCTGGATGTTCTTCAACAAGCTGGACAAGGCCGGCAAACAGCTGGTCTTCAGCAACTACCAGAAGAAACGTCAATTGGGACAGGTTTCTCAGCTGGTGCAACAGGTTTATAAAATGACTCGCTAGGGAATCGCTGACCAAACACGTGGGGATGGGAGAAACCCGGCCAATCGGCCGGGTTTTTTATGGCCGGGTTTTGGCTAGCCATTTCATACACCACCTGTGTTACCCACACCACCGCATGGCGGCATCGCATGGCATGGACTCTAAGGAAGCTCTGATTGAATCTGGCGCGAGCAGGTTGCGTGTGAAAAATTGTTCAGTTCAAGGCGCAAACCGCACGCAATAGCCAGGCTATTGCGAAGGTTTGCAACGCAGAAATGGACTATTTTACGCCGCAAGATGCCGTGTCACGATTCGATCAGCGCTTCCCTAAAGGGTCATCGCAAAAATGGCCCGGCGCGGTGGCGGCAAGCCTTCACGGGTTTGCGTGCCATCGGCATTGAGAAACTGGGGCAAGGAATGGAAGCGCATCCACTCTGTCTGCCGCTGCTCGGTGAAGCCGGTAGCGGACTCATCCAGGCAACGCACGGCCTGGAACCCGACTTTTTGCAGCAAATTGGTCAACCACGCCACACTGGGAAGAAACCACACATTGCGCATCTGCGCGTAGCGACCCGGTGGCATGAGGCAGGTGTTGGCGTCCCCTTCCACCACCAGCGTTTCCAGAATCACCTGTCCGCCGGGGGCCAGGTATTCTTTCAGCCCCAGCAGATGACCCACCGGATCCTTGCGGTGATAGAACACGCCCATGGACAGCACCAGGTCAAACACTGGCATCCGTTTCGGCAAGTCCTGCATGGCCAGAGGCAGCACGCAAGCGCCGCTGCTGGCGTATTTTTCCACCGTCCAGAACTGCATCATTTGCATCAACCCCGGGTCGGCACCCAGCAACGCCCGAGGGCGTTGGGCGGCCATCCGCATAAGGTAATAGCCGTTACCACAGCCAATGTCCAGCACACGCTTTCCCGCCAAATCCGGCAAATGTGGCGCCAGGCGATCCCATTTCATCCAGCTTTGCCATTCGCTGTCGATGAAAACCCCGAACAAATCAAACGGGCCTTTGCGCCAGGGATGCAGTTCCATCAATCGCTGCCGCAATAACTGCTGCCCGGCCGGGTCGATATCCCCGGAGACGGTGATGGCGCGTTTGTCAAACTCCACCGATTGCACCGGCACCGAAGGCAGGTTTTGATAAGTGGCAAACCAGCGCGGAAAATCACCCTGGCGGTGGCTGGCCAGACGCTCATGAACCCGTTGCTGCAAATCACTCACGTAGGGGCCCAGACGGCCATCATCCTGCCAGTGCTGCAGCCGCTCCTGGTAGTGTGGCATCATCGGCGGAGTGCCGCCGATGCCCTGGCTGGGTAAGATCATGGCTGCGCGGCCTTTTGCGGCGAATCGGACGGGTGTGGTGTGTGCTTCAAAGCAATCAGCGAAACAAAATTAAAGCACTGGAACCATTGATGCACTTCGCTGAAACCGGCCCTGTGCAGGCGCACGCGCCAGTCCTGCAGGGAATCGGGTTGCAACACGTTTTCCAACGCCTTGCGCTTGCGGCTGATTTCTTCATCGGAATAGCCATTGACCTTCTTGTAGCCGTGGTAGTGATCAATCAGAAACGCGTTGTCGGCTTCTTCCGGCACGCGGATCTTTTCGGAAAGCACAAAAGCGCCACCGGGATTCAAGCCAGAATGGATGCGCTGCACCAGTTCGTTGCGCTTGCTCCGCTCGATGAATTGCAAGGTGAAGTTACTGACCACCACACTGGCATTCTCAATATCCGTGTCCTCAAGGTTCTCATGGCGCACATCCACCCGACCAGCCACGCCCTGCTGCTGCAATCGCTGCACACAGGACTCAATCATGGGGCGGGAATTGTCCACTGCCACCACTTGGCAATCGCGGTCCTCGGTGGCGCTGGCCAGCACATAGGCCACCGCACCCAGGGAGGTGCCTAGGTCATACAACCGCGTCCCTGGCTGGGCATAGCGCATGGCAAACACGCCAATGGCGCGCAACATGGTGTCGTAGCCGGGCACCGAGCGTGAGATCATGTCCTGAAAAACCGGCACCACGCGTTCATCAAAAGCGAAATCGCGCACCTTTTCCAGGGGATCGCCGCTGGTGCCGGCGTAAATTTGGTCTTTGTTCATGAATCTGTTATTTTAGCCGAGTTTGATAATGATTTATCCGACTTCAATCCGGATACCTTCCCGAGCCTTTACCCCAACGGTGCCCCATGACCCAACAAGACAGTTCAATACCCTATGCCCTGATAACGGGCGCTTCTGCCGGACTGGGCAAGGAATTTGCCAAACAACTGGCCGCCAAAGGGCTCAATCTGGTCCTGACCGCCCGCCGCGAAGGACAATTACGCGAACTGGCCGCTGCGCTGGAAAAACAGCATGGCATTCACACACTGGTGATACCCGGCGACCTGGCCGATGAAAACGAGCCTGAACGTATTCACACGATCTGCCAGCAACACGGCATTACCGTGGAGTGGCTGATCAACAACGCCGGCTTCGGGCTGCCGGGCGAATTTGATGCCCACCCCTGGTCTGAACACAAGAAAACGCTGCAGGTCATGCTCACCGCCCCGGCGCATCTGGCGCACCTGTTTTACCCGGCCATGAAGGCCCGCAAGCGCGGGTATATCCTCAACATTGCCTCGCTGGCCGCCTTCGCCCCGCCCACCGCCGGCCATACCCTGTATGAAGCAGTCAAATCGTTTCTGGTCAAGTTTTCCCAGTCCCTGCACCTGGAAGGCAAGGATCACGGCGTACACGTCACCGCGGTGTGCCCGGGTTTTACCTACACGGAATTCCATGACGTCAATGGCACCCGGCAAATGGTTTCGCGCTTGCCGCAGTCCCTGTGGATGCAGGCCGATGAAGTGGTCACACTGGGTATTGCCGCGGCGGAAAAAAATCAGGACGTGTGCGTGACCGGCGGCAAGAACCGCTTTATTGCCTGGCTCAGCAACACCTTGCCCGATCGCTGGATGCGCAAACTGGTCGGCAAACAGATTCAAAAATACCGCAAACGCTAGGCGTTTTTATTGACCGCGCCCCCAATCGAACATATAGAATATCTGTCGTGCAGGCACAGCTTAACTTTTTTCTCAGGCCCGGGCCTAAAGTGAGAAACAACTGCCATGACAAACCCTTTTCACCGCACCAGAATCGCCATTTTCCACCGTAACCAGGCAATAATGTGGAATTTTGCGACGGCATTCATTTTTTTGCCAGTTGGTTCTGGCGTATAACAGAGCAAGACACGCCGGAGAAAAAAACCATGTATCTGGATCCTGACAACGGCAACGACCACATTCGCCAGCGCGTGAAAGCACAGGCACTGGCCTTTCAGCAACAGTTTGCCAAAAATTCACCCCCTTTCCCGGAAGCGCGGTTACGCAAGCACATGGCGGAGTTACAACGGGCTGCGCCAAAAGGCACGCAGCCCCCACCTCCCCTGACTTTCCGAGTGTTGTCGAAAATGGCATTCGGGCCCTCCCAAGCCGACCTGGCCTGGATAGACAGTCTGCCCGGGGCCACCGAGCAGGATCGGGTGTTCAATTACATTGACCTGCAGCTGAACCCGGCCACCATTGATGACTCGGCGCTGGAAGCGCAACTGGCGGTCGATTTTCAAACCCTGGACAAGAGCCGCACCCAGATGTGGGCCGAACACGAAGACATTCCGGACAATACACCCAATTACTGGGAGGTCAAAACCCAACCGGCCTGGGAACTGACCCACGCTACCTTTGCCCGCGCCGTACGCAGCAAGCGCCAGTTGGAGCACGTGCTGAGTGACTTCTGGTTCAATCATTTCAATGTCTACGCCGATGACACACCGATAGAGTCCATGCTGGTGCATTACGAGCGCGATGTGTTGCGCCAGCACGTGCTGGGTAATTTCCGCGACATGGTACTGGCGGTAACAAAATCCGTGTGCATGGGTTTTTACCTCGACAACGCCTTTAACAATCAATACGGTCCCAATGAAAATTACGCCCGGGAACTGCTGGAACTGCACACCCTCGGCGCTGACAATTATTATCAGCACCTGCCCTGGGATCAGGTACCGGTGGACAGCCAGGGACGCCGGGTGGGATACGTGGAAGCTGACGTACTGGAAATGGCCCGCGCGCTGACTGGCTGGTCATACGATGGCGCCCTCTGGGAGGACTACCAGAACGGCAACACACCCACCGGTGCTTTTCTTTTCCGTGACGGCAATAGCTGGCCCATGGATTTCCACGACCGAGGCACCAAACGGGTGTTAGGTCAGTTTTTCTCCTATGACCCGGGTAATCCGCAAAAAGACCTGCTGGACATTATCGATATGCTCTGCGAGCACCCCGGTACTGCTGGCTTCATCGCCAAAAAGCTCTGCCGACGTTTCGTCAGTGACAACCCGCCGCAGGCGCTGGTGGATCAGGTGGCCAACACCTTCCAGCAAAACTGGCAGGCCCCCAATCAGTTGCAACTGACCATGGAAACCCTGCTCAAGTCGCCAGAATTTCTGAACACCTGGGGCGAAAAGGTCAAGCGACCCTTTGAGAAAGTGGTGGCCACCATGCGCGCCACTGACTACTCACACAGCTTTTATCCCGGTTTTCCCGGCATCACCGACACCCATCCGCGCTATCAGGAGTTGGAATACACCAACTGGCTGTTCTGGACCTACCTCAACTCAGGCCAGCGACTACACCACTGGGCAGCCCCCAATGGCTTCCCGGACAAGAAAGCCGCCTGGCTGGGCGCTTCCAGCCTCATGGCCACCTGGAACACCCTGCAAGTGGTTTGTCACACCCCCTACGACGACAGCCTGCCGGAAATCGCGCCCATTGTCAGCCAGACTCAGGCCCATTTCACCACCACCGGCCAGGTCACCTCAGCAGAAAACCTGGTGGACTACTGGCACAACCGCCTGTGTGGCATTCCCGCCAGTGGTGCTGCCCGTCAAGCCCTGGTTGATTTCATGAGTTATGATGACGTGGAAAACCCGGTACCCAACGATCCCACCGTGCCCATTGATCTGAGCATCGACGACTGGCCCTCTTACAATCGATCCCGGCTACGCACCATGGTCTCCATGATTGCCATGTCACGCCCCTTCAATAACCGGTAAGGCGGAGAACTCCCGTGAAGAAGATTTCCAGAAGACAATTCATGCAACGCGCCGGCATCGGCACCCTGGCCACCGTCGGTGGCGTGCAACTGGGATTTGGCAGCGGCCTGTTCAACCCTTCCGGGCTCAGTAATGGCCGCGACATCCTGATTTACGTCTTTCTTTATGGCGGCATGGACGGGCTGAACCTGGTGCCACCCCGCACTGGCACACACGCTGCCAACTACCAGGGTCTGCGGCCCACTATCCAGGTTCCCAACAGCCAGATATTGCCGCTGAATGGCAGCCAGTTTGGCCTGCACCCCCAGGCCAGCGGTCTGCAAACCTTGTTCAACAGCGGCAAAATGGCCATTGTTCACGCCACCGGCATGCCCGAAGCCAACCGATCTCATTTTGATTCCATCACCTACCTGGAACTGGGCACACCGGGCAACAAAAACACCACTACCGGTTGGTTGACACGCTATTTCGAGTCTTCCCTGGCCACTCCCGATGATGCCCCGCTGCCATTGATGGTGCCCAACTGGAACTCCCCGGCCAGCGTGTTGGGTAACAACAAAGCACTGGTGGTTGGCAACCCCGCCGACTTCAAACTGAACTCCGGTCACTGGTCGTGGAATGACATTTCCCAGGTGGCGCTGGCCGGTATTTTTAACCCCAACGGCGATGTGGCCGAGCAGGCCTCAGCCCTGACTCTCTCATCATCCGATATCCTGCAGGGCATTTTTGACCCCGGTACCCCATACGTACCGGCCAACGGCGCGGTTTATCCACAAGACTCCTACCTGGGTGAACGTCTGATGGACCTGGCCCGGATCATCAAGGCCGATATAGGCATGGAGGTAGCCTACGTGCCATTTGGCGGCTGGGACACCCACGCCAATCAAGACAGTTTTGGTGATCCGGCCAACCCCGGCGAATTTGGCCTTCTGGTTCAGGAATTGTCTCAGGCACTACACGCCTTTTATACCGACTTGAGCGTTTCCCATGCTGGCAAAATCACCATCGTGGTACAGAGTGAATTTGGCCGCCGCGCCTACGAAAACGCTGATTCCGGTACAGATCACGGTTACGGCAATCCCCTGCTGGTCATTGGCGATAATGTCAATGGCGGTTTCCATGGCAGCTTCCCCGGCCTGGGCAGCGGCGATCTGTTTGAAGATCAGGACGTGGCGGTAACCACCGACTACCGGCAGGTGATCAGCGAAATTCTGATCCGACGCACCAAAAACCGTTTTCTGGGACACATCTTCCCCGGTTTCAGCAATTATTCGCCGCTGGGCGTGGTCCAGGGCAATGACATGCCGCCGGTATATGATTTCGATTTTGACAATATTTACGCATCGGGCTTTGAGTAAAAACAACTAAAAAGCGGACATTTAACGGATTTAACTGTCGACCCACGGAAACCATAACACCTCGTCGATGCTGGCCGCTCCGGTGACCAACATCAGCAAGCGATCCAACCCCAGGGCGACACCCGAACAGGCTGGCAAACCGCGTTCCAGAGCAGCCAGGAATTTCTCGTCTGGCGGCACCGTGGTCAAACCATTCCGCTGCCGGACGCTGGCATCGGCCTGAAAGCGCCGACGCTGCTCGGCGGGGTCGGTCAGCTCCTGATAGCCATTGGCCAGCTCCTGACCATCCACAAAGCATTCAAAACGCAAGGCCTGTTGGTTGTTTTCCGGGGCCAGTTGCGCCAGCGCCGCCTGACTGGCCGGATAATGGCTGACGAACACGGCGCAATCTGAGGGCAGTTGCGGTTGCACCTGCAGGGAAAACAGTAAATCCAGGCAGTGATCCCGTTCCAGGTCCTGGCCGCTATAACCCACCGACCGACAAGCCGCCTGCAACTGCGCCAGCGGAGCGGTGAAGGGCGACAACCCCGTGTGTTCTACAAAAACCTGGTCATAACGAAAAAACTGCGGTGTTTGCAGGGTTTTCCCGAACGCCGCAAAAACCGTTTGCAACAGTTGTTCCACTTCCTGCATGAGCTCCGTCATGGAAAACCCCAGCCGATACCATTCCAGCAGGGAAAATTCCGGGTTGTGGCGAGCACTGCTTTCACCCTGACGAAACGCCTTGCCGATTTCAAACAGGTCAAAACCGTGTTGTGCCAACAGGCGTTTGTGAAAAAACTCAGGAGAGGTGCGTAACCAGGCTGGCGGCCTGCCATCGGTACGAAAGCTTTCCAGGTGGGGATCGGTGTTTCCCGCACTGGACAAGACTGGTGTTTCCACTTCCACCACGTCGCGGGCCGCGAAAAATCCACGGATGGCCTGGTACAAAAAAGCCCGCGAAAAAGCCGCGGGCCGGTTCGTGCTGATATCCTGCCTCATGAATCAGCCCTCACAGTCCTTTTTCACTCCGATCAGTCTCATGACTTGACGCGACCCACGTATTCACCGGAACGGGTGTCCACCTTGATGACTTCTCCTTCGGGCACAAACAGCGGCACGCGCACCACCGCCCCGGTTTCCAGTGTGGCCGGTTTGCCACCGCCGCCAGAGGTGTCGCCACGCACACCCGGATCGGTCTCAACAATTTTCAGCTCCACAAAATTGGGCGGCTCGACAATCAGTGGCACGTTATTCCACAACACCACAGTACAGGTGTCCTGCTCTTTCAGCCATTTGGCGTTGTCCCCCACGGCAGAAGCCGGTGCTTCAAACTGTTCGTAGCTGTTTGGGTCCATAAAATGATAAAATTCGCCGTCGGTGTACAGGTACTCCATGTCCCGCTCCATGACATCGGCCGCTTCCACTGATTCGCCGGACTTGAAGGTTTTTTCCAGCACACGTCCGGTTTTCAGGTTACGCAGTTTGACGCGGTTAAAGGCCTGACCCTTGCCGGGCTTGACAAACTCATTTTCGATAATGGTGTAGGGATCGCCATCAAGCAGCAATTTGAGACCGCTGCGGAATTCATTGGTGCTGTAAGTCGCCATGCAAGCTCCTGATTAGTGGTTGTTATTTAAGCTGGTAATTATACCCGATTCACCGCTAGTCATCGCTGCGCCTGAGCTGGGCGGTGACCAGACACGTCTCATTCTGCTTGCCGCCCTCAAAACAACGGCATAAACGTTATAATGGCCGCCTTAATGACCGTGGTACGGCGGCCACTGACTTGGTGTCTTCCCGCTTGGATATCTCTCAACGTGCCTTCTTATGCCAAAACCTGACAAAATAATCACCCATCGCCCCTTTGCCCCACCCGGCTCAGACAGCACCGGGGAAACAGCACGGGCCTCCGGTAACCGGATTGGGTCGGACTCCAGCGGCTCGTGGCGACGGGTGCTGAAACAACAGGTGCGCATCGACGCCAAACGCTGGCCAACACTCATGGGGCACACTGACTACGACCGACGGGCCGAAGACCTGTTTGCCCTGCGGGCGCCGGCGGCTTTTCTACGCAGTACGCATCCGGCGCTGCTGAAGCAGGTGTTACCCAGCCGGGAAGAACGGCTTGATACCAGCGGCACGACCGACCCGGTTGGTGACTCAGAAAGCACCGTGGCACCCGGGGTGATTCATAAATACGCTGCGCGGGTGCTGTTGATCGCCAATGGCCTGTGCGCCATCAATTGCCGCTATTGTTTTCGTCGCCATTTTCCCTACGCGCAGCAATACGCCAGCCACGATAACTGGCGTGAAGCCATCAACTACCTGAAAAAACAGAAAGACGTGCACGAGGTTATCCTCAGTGGTGGCGACCCGCTTACCCTCTCCACCCAGCGGCTGCAGGCCCTGACCCAACAGCTGAACGATCTGCCTCATATCGACACCTTGCGTATTCACAGCCGCGTGCCGGTGGTATTACCGGAACGCATCACCGACAAATTGCTGGACTGGCTCAGTGGCTTACGCCTGAAAAAAGTGCTGGTCATCCACGCCAATCACGCCGAAGAGCTGACCGAAGCACACCGCCAGGTGTTCTCGCAGTTACGCAATGCCGAAGCCACGGTGCTGAACCAGAGTGTGCTGTTGAAGGGTGTTAATGACAGCGTGGAAGCCCTGGCGACCCTGTCCCGGCGACTTTTTGATCTGGGCATCCTACCCTACTACCTGCACCAATTGGACCGTGTTGCCGGGGCCACGCACTTTGCCGTGACTGATGACATGGCCCGAAAGTTGCACACCGGATTGCAAGCGGCATTGCCGGGATATCTGGTTCCCAAACTGGTTCAGGAAATCCCGCAAAGGCCTTCAAAAACCTTGCTTTTTTGACCCCGTTTTACTACATTCAGAATTTCTTCACATTCAGAAAACTGTGAACGGTTCGATGTACTCCCGGCGGGTGAACGGTTACACTTTTCCCAGGGAAGTTCTGATCGAACCTGAACGAAGCAGGTTATGCCTGAAATGTCCGAGAACAAGGCGGAGTTCACGGCCAATAGCAGGCTATTGGCAAGGAATTCAACGCAGTTATCGGGCATTTCAGGTATAAGAAGCGAGTTCACGATTCGATCAGCGCTTCCTTGGCAGTCAAGGGCACACAAAGGAGACTCTTTTGCGTAACGACAACACCATCCACCTGCTTATCGTACACGAATCAGAAGAAGACGCCGAACGCATTCTTTCCATCCTTCGTAATGCCCAGATCGCCGTGCGGCCAACTCGCATCACCGACGAAGAACAGTTGCCAAATGTACTCGAACGCCAGCGTTTCGATCTGATGCTGTGTCAGGACATGCAAGAAAGCCTGCCCCTGCCACGGGTGGTCGAAGAAATCGAGCGCAGCGGCAAGGACATTCCTGTCATCGCCCTGCTGGACAACTTCGATGAGGAACGCATTGACGAGGCCATTTCCGCCGGCGCCAACACCATCTGCAACAGCAACTTGTCCGAACACCTGCGCCACACCATCCGCAATGAGAAAAAAGCACTGGAAGAGCGGCGTCGCTTGCGGTTTCTTGAATCCGAGCTGCACGAGGCCGAAAAACGCGCTTCGGCCTTGCTGGAGAACTCCAAGGATGCCATCGCTTATGTGCACGATGGCATGCACGTTTATACCAACAAAGCCTATCAGGAACTGTTTGGCTACGAAGACGCCGAAGAAATGGAGGTGACGCCGTTTTTGAACCTGGTCAGCAAGTCACAGGTACCAGAAGCCAAGAAGCTGTTAAAACAGATCAGCAAAAACGACCTGCCCGAATCCGAACTGACTTTCACCTTCCAGAATGCCAAGGGGGAGGAGTTCGAGGCCGAAGTGACCATTGAACGAGCCACCGTGGATGGCGAACCTTGTGCCCAATTCATGATACGCCCACCGGCCATTAACCCTGAAGCTGAAAAAGAACTGCGAGAACTGAAATTCAAGGACATCGTCACGGGTTTTTACAACCACCGATATTTCACCGAGCTGCTCAAGGATCACATTAGCCAAGCCCGTGCCGGCAAAGCCGGTGTGTCCCTGGCCCTGCTGCAGGTGGACAAGGAAAAAGACCTGGAAAAGCAACTCGGCAAGGCCGGCATGGATCTGCTCATGTCCAGCCTGGCCCAGTACCTGCAAGACAATCTGCCTGAAAACGCCACGCCGGTACGTTATTCCGACACGGCGTTTATTGTTTCGGCCCCGGTGAAGATTGAAGAAATGACCAAACACATGGAAACCTTGCGACGCGACGTCACCGAGCAGCTTTTTGAAGCTGGAGATGAGTCCATCTCCACCACCCTGAGCATTGGCGTCACACAAGTGGTGGAGCGCACGGAAGGGGCCCGAGAAGTCATGAAACACCTTCAGGATCAGGTGGTTGCGGCCAAGGACAAAGGCGGTAACCTGGTCTGCATGTTTGACCCGGCCGAAGAAGAAAAAAAAGCCCGGGCCGCCAATCAGCATTGGATTGATCTCATCGAGGCCGGGCTTCAAAATGACCGTTTCGTGCTGCACTACCAACCCATCATCAGCCTGCATGGCGATGACACCGAACACTACGAAGCCCTGATTCGCTTGCAAACCCCGGATGGGCTGGCCTTTCCAGGAGATTTTCTGCCCATTGCCAAGCGACACGGCTACATGCCGAACATCGACAAATGGGTCACCCGAAGGGCATTGGAGCAAATCAAGGAACACCCGGAGCCAGCCACAGTATTCCTGAAACTTTCACCACAAACCTATGGAGACATCAGTTTTCCCGCCTGGCTTTCCAACGAACTGAAGCAACGCAGCATGACCGGCGAACACTTGGTGCTGCAAATTCCTGAGAGCGAGCTGGTGACGCATTCGGCCAAGGTTAAACCCGTTATCAGCGCACTGAAAAACCTGCACTGCAAATTTGCGGTGGAAAAATTCGGTTCGGGCCTCAATTCATTTATGCTGCTCAAGCATTACCCCATCGACCTGCTCAAATTTGACCCGAGCTTTACCCGCGACCTGGCAGAAAACGAAGACAACCAGCAACAGATCAAGGACATGGTGGAAAAGGCCCATGCACAAGGAAAACAGGTGGTGTGCGAACACGTGGAAGATGCGACCAGCATGAGCTTTCTGTGGAAATGCAATGTCAATTACGTACAGGGTAATTTCCTCGCCCAGGCACAGGAAGAAATGACCCAGGAAAGCAACTGACCGCCAGATGGCCATGAAGCGTGGCAACACCCCCGGCCAAACTTCCCGTTATTCCAGACGCTGTTGTGAGTACTGAAACCCCGACTCCCAGCTGGCACCTTCCGCCACCGGAGAGTGCCTCGGAAAAAGGTTATGTGGGCCGATTTGCTCCCTCACCCAGTGGCCCCTTGCATTTTGGCTCACTGCTGGCGGCCGTGGCCAGTTATTGCGATGCCCGGGCCCACAATGGCCGCTGGCTGGTGCGCATGGAAGACATCGACCAACCCCGCTGTGTGCCCGGTGTGGACCGGCTAATTCTCGACACCCTGCAACGCTTTGGTTTTGAACGCGATGGCGAAGTGCTCTATCAAAGCTTGCCGGAACGTCAGCACACCTATGCCACCGCCTTGTCCAGGCTGCGCCACCAGGGCCGGCTTTTTTATTGCACCTGCAGCCGGCGGCAGATCCGCCCTTATCCGGTTTATCCCGGCACCTGCCGGAAGCGGCGTCAGCCCCCGCGAGGTGAGCACGCCACACGCGTGCTGGTTCCCGACCGGATTATTGCCATCACCGACCGGATTCAGGACCATTTCGAGCAGAACCTGGCTCAAGACTGCGGGGACTTTATCATCTTTCGAAAAAACGGGCTGTATGCCTACCAGCTGGCCGTGGTCGTTGATGATGCTGATCAGGGCATCACCGATATAGTGCGCGGCATCGACATCCTGGATTCCACGCCCCGACAGGTCTTTCTGCAACAGTGCCTGGGACTGCCCACACCCCGTTATGCGCATATCCCGGTGATTGTCGATGCCAGTGGCCACAAACTCAGCAAACAGACTTTTGCCCGCGACATTTCCAACGAAGACCCACCCACACTGATCCGGTACGCCCTGGCCGCACTCGGTCAGCCCTCCCCCCCGGCTGGTCTGCCGCTGTCCTCCTTGTGGCAATGGGCCATCGCCCACTGGGACATCAGCAAAATCCGGGGCAAGGACATCCCGCAGCCCGGTTCCCTGGCTGTATGAGAAACGAGTTCACGATACGATCAGAGCTTCCCTAAACGGCTGTGCTAAAATGCCGCCCCTTGTCGACCGCTTCTCTGTGTATCTGGGGCCCCGATACTGTCCAAGACTTTATTCAACACCTCCTGAAAGACTTAACATGCTGCTGAAACCTCCCCTTCCTGCGCGTTCACACCAGCTTGTCTGGCAACAACTGTTTGGCTTTGCGCAGCCGCTGGCCGTGGCTGAAGCCGCGCAGCAACACGACGGACTGACAGTCGTTCTGACAGAAAGCAGCCATGATGCCATGGTGTTTGAGGAAGAATTGAACCACTGCCTGAACACAGAAAAAGGCCAGTCACCGGTGCCGGTCTTACATTTCCCGGCCTGGGACACCCTGCCGTATGACGTCTTCTCGCCTCACCCGGACATCGCTTCCCAACGGCTGGCTTTTCTCTATCAGGTGTCGCTCAAACCCCGGCACGGTGTGGTCATTATTCCAGTGGCCAATCTGACGCAACGCCTGCCACCGGCAGAATATGTCCTAAGCCGCTCTCTGGTCTTGAAAACCGGTGACCGGTTCGAACTGGAAAGCCAACGCAAACGGCTGGAAACCAACGGCTATTTGCACGTTACCGAGGTTTCGCAACCGGGCGAGTACGCCATTCGAGGCGGTGTGGTGGACATTTATCCCACTGGCGGCGAACAGGCCTGTCGCATCGAGCTGTTCGATGATGAAATCGAATCATTGCGTTTGTTTGATACAGAAACCCAGCGATCCATCACCGCAGTGGAAGAAATCAGGGTGCTGCCAGGCCGAGAGCACCCTTTCGACAAACCGGCCAGGGAACGCTTCCTGCAGGCCTTTCGTGATCGCTTTGACGTTGACACGCGCAAATCATCCATTTATCAGGACGTGCGCAAAGCCGTGCGCTTTTCAGGCATCGAACACTACCTGCCGATGTTTTTTGAGAACACAACCACGCTGTTTGATTTTTTGCCCGAACAAACCCTGTTTATTCACCAGGGCAACACGTGCAACGTACTGGCAACCTGGCACAAACAGATTCAGGCGCGTTACGATCAACGCAAGCATGACCTGCAGCGACCGGTATTGCCACCTGACAGCCTGTACGTGGGTCAGGAAGAAATCCTTGCGGCCCTGCAGCCCTACGCGCAAATTCACATAGATAACAGTCCGTCAACGACAAAGGACAAGGAGGCAGAATCTCGCGGCCAAGCCCGGCCATCGCATGCCTTCAACACGGCCTGGCCACCTCGCTACGACAAGGAAAAACACGGCAGTCTGGGCGATTTTCTGCGTCAGCAAAAAGCCCGGGTGCTGATAGCCGCCGACTCTCCGGGGCGGCAGGAAGTGATACGGAATTTACTCAGCCGGAAAAAGCTCTCCAGCCCGGAAGTGCCGAATTTCCATGCCTTTGCGCACGCCGATGAGAAGGTGATGATCACCATTGCGTCGTTGGAAAACGGCACCTGGCTGAAATCACAAAACCTGCTGGTCTTTGACGAAAGCTGCCTGTTTGGGCAACGGGCCAACCGGCGCAAACGCCAACGCCGCTTCAAGGCCAGCGCCGAAGACGTCATCAGCAACCTGACCGACCTGCACCCGGGCGCACCGGTAGTGCACATTGACCACGGCATTGGCCGCTATCGTGGCCTGGAAAAGCTGGACTACGACGGCGAGGCCGAATACCTGGTGATTGAATACGCCGGCGGCGACAAACTATTTGTGCCGGTGGCCTCTCTGCACCTGGTCTCGCGCTACACCGGCGCCAGCGAAGAAAACGCGCCCTGGCATCGTATGGGCAGCGACAGCTGGGCAAAAACCCGCGACAAGGCCGCCCGCAAGGTGCGCGATGTGGCGGCCGAACTGCTCGATCTTTATGCCAAACGCGCGGCACGACCCGGCAAAAAAATCACCCTGAATCAGGACGATTACCTGCAGTTCTGCCAGGGCTTTCCGTTTGAAGAAACTGAAGACCAGGCCAAAGCCATTGGCCAGGTCCTGAAAGACCTGCAGTCGCCGCATTCCATGGACCGTGTTATCTGTGGCGATGTGGGATTTGGCAAGACCGAAGTGGCCTTGCGTGCCGCTTTTGTGGCCGCCAATGACGGCAAACAGGTGGCCTTACTGGTGCCCACCACCTTGCTGGCGCAGCAGCATTACGAAAACTTCCTCGACCGCTTTGCCGCCTTCCCCTTTCGCATCGAGCTACTATCACGCTTCGTCAGCAAGAAGCAGGCCGACAAAACCCTGCAGGGCATTAGTGACGGCACGGTGGATATTGTGATTGGTACCCACAAGTTGCTGCAGAAGGACATCCGCTTCAAGAACCTGGGGCTGGTCATTATTGACGAGGAACACCGTTTTGGGGTGCGGCAAAAGGAACGATTGAAAAAACTGCGGGCCGAGGTCGATATTTTGACCCTAACGGCCACTCCCATTCCGCGCACGCTCAACACCGCGCTCTCGGGCTTGCGCGAACTCTCCCTCATGACCACCCCACCCAAAGCTCGCCTGTCGGTCAAGACACAGGTACTGGAATGGGATGACAGCGTGATACGCGAGGCCTGCCAGCGCGAAATACAACGCGGCGGCCAGGTCTATTTCCTGCACAACGACGTACAAACCATTGAACAAATGGCCGAAACCGTCCAACGGCTGAATCCCGATGCCCGCGTGCGCGTGGCTCACGGACAAATGAACGAACACGAACTGCAACAGGTGATGCTGGATTTCCACAAACAGCGCTTCAACATTCTGGTCTGCTCAACCATTATCGAAAGTGGCATCGACATTCCCAATGCCAACACCATTATCATTAACCGGGCAGACAAACTTGGCCTGGCACA
>JALWKC010000086.1 GCA_026996795.1 Lysobacterales bacterium
ATTGCCGAATTCAACGAAGTGGATCGCATCACCCAGGCCACGCTGGAACGCTGGTTTGCGGTTTTTTTCTGGTTTCTGGTGCTGGGCATTCCCGGTGCCTTGCTGTATCGGCTGACCGAACGCCTGAGTCGCTTCGATGTGCCTGAATCGGTCAGGCAAGCCGCAGCCACCCTCAAACTGGTGCTGGAATACCCGGTGTCGTGGTTGATGGTGATTGCGCTGGCGGTGGTCAGCGATTTTGAAAAAATCTGGGAAATCAAAAAACGCTACCTGAACTGGGATAACATCCGCCACCTGCAACAGAAGTTCCTTTACCAGAGCATGGAGTTTGCGGTGGCCAACTGCCTGGGCAGCGACGACCCCGAATGCCGGGTTTCCCTGCTGGAACGCACCACACGGCTTACCTGGCGCATGCTGGTGGTGTGGTTTGTGGTGTTATCGCTGTTGGTGATTGCCGGCTTCTGATTTTGCCCCGTCAGGGAATGAACCTGAACCATTTCCATATCCGAGTTGAAGTACACGTTGAGGAAAAAACCATGAAAAAACGATTGCTGATGCTGTGCCTGCTGTTCACCTTGGTGGCCGGTTTTCAGGCGCAGGCGAAAAAACTCTACCGCTGGGTCGATGAAAACGGCAAAGTCCATTACAGCGACCAGATTCCGCCGGATCAGGTCAAGGTGGCGCACGAAAAACTCAATGCCCAGGGCGTCGTGGTGGACAAGGTGGCGCGTGCCAAAACCCCGGAAGAGCGCGAAGCTGAACGGTTGCGGCAAATCGAGGCAGAAAAAGCCCGCCAGGCCGCTGAGGAAAAACGCCAGCAGCGGGAAAAAATCCTCAAGATCTATGGCAGCGAAGCGGAAATCGTGCGCCTGCGCGATGAGCGCAAAGCCGCCCTGGAGCGGAATATTGAAACCGCCCAGGCCAACCTGACACTGCAACAACGCAACTTGAAGGATTTGCTCAAACGCGCCGCGGATCGGGAGCGTAGCGGCAAGAAAGTCTCCGAAGCCTTTCTCTCGCAAATAGAAACCGTGCGAGAGCAAATCGCTTTCCAGCAAAAATACATCGAAAACAAAAACACCGAAAAGGCCGAATTAATGAAACGCTTTGACAGCGACCTGGCCCTGTACCGCGAAATCATGCAAGAGCGACACCACGGCACCGCACTCAAAAAATAGCTCCTGACAGTGCCATCATGGCAATGAGTACCTCTGAAACCCCGGCCCGCCCGGGGTTTTTTATTGCGCGTGGCCGGTTTGCACGGCCCAGAGTTTGGCGTAAATGCCATCGGGGCGGGTGATGAGTTCGGCGTGGCTGCCGTTTTCGGCAATGCGGCCTTTGTCCATGACAATAATGCTATCCGCGTTGACCACCGTGGACAGGCGGTGCGCGATGACGATAACGGTGCGGTTTCTGGCGATTTTCTGCATGGAGCGCTGAATGGCCGCTTCAGTTTCGTTGTCCACCGCGGAGGTGGCTTCGTCCAGAATCAGCAGCGGGGGATTCTTGAGTATGGCCCGGGCAATGGACAGCCGCTGGCGCTGGCCGCCGGACAGCTTGATGCCGCGTTCTCCCACCACGGTGTCATAGCCCTGGGGCAGGGCGGTGATAAATTCATGCGCTTCGGCCAGTTTGGCCGCTTCGATAATTTCGGCTTCGCTGGCGCCGGCCTTGCCGTAGGCGATGTTGTCGCGCACCGAGCCATCGAACAGGTAGATATCCTGACTGACCAGGCCGATTTGTTCGCGCAAGGAAGCCAGGCACAGCCGCTGGATGGGCACGCCGTCAATGCGTATCTGCCCGCTTTGCGGCGTATAAAAGCGCAAGAGAAGCTTCACCAGGGTGCTTTTGCCGCTGCCGGTCTGGCCCACCAGGGCCACGGTTTTGCCTGCCGGGATACGCAAGTCGATGTGCTGCAGCACCGGCTGCTCGCTGGCGTGGCCGTAGGCGAAGGAAACAGCGGAGAATTCCACTTCGCCACGGAGCGGCTTGTCAATGCAGTCACTTTCATCCGCGCTTTCGGCTTCGCCCTCAATTAGATTCAGTACCCGCCGGGCCGAAGCCATGGCGCGTTCGTACAGGTCCATGGTGACGGCCAGGTTGGTAAATGGCCACAGCAGGCGCTGGGTCAGAAACACCAGCACGCCGTAGGCGCCGACATTCAGCCGGCCAGCCAGCACGTCCAGCCCGCCAATGATAAACGTGGCCAGAAAACCGGCCAGAATGGCCATGCGGATGATGGGAATGAATGCCGATGAAACCGCAATGGCTTCGGCGTTGGCGCGTGAATAGTCGGCCGAGACTTTTTCCAGTTGCTGCAGTTCGTGCTGTTCTCGGGTAAAACTTTTGATGGTGGCGATGCCGGCAATGTTGTTGCTAATGGTTTTAGCCAGCCGGCCGGCCAGGTCCCGCACTTTGGCGTAGCGTGGTTGGGCTTTCTTCTGGAACCAGAAGGCGCCAACAATAATCACCGGGATGGGCGCGAAGGCCAGCAAGGCCAGTTTGGGTGACACGTAGAAAAACACCGAGCCGACTCCGATCACGGCGGTGAGCACCTGGATCAGATCATTGGCGCCTCCGTTGAGAAACCGTTCCAGCTGGTTGATGTCGTCATTGAGAATGGCGGTGAGATTGCCGGAAGACTGTGATTCAAAAAACGCCATGCCGCGTTTTTGCAAGTGCCGCCACGCATCCAGGCGCAGGCGATGCTGCAGTTTTTGAGCCAGGTTGCGCCATTCGATGGAATACAGGTACTGGAAGACCGATTCACCCAGCCAGATCAGAAAGGTCAGCACCCCCAGCAGAATCAGTTGCTGTTTTGGGTCGGTGATGCCAAAGCGGGAAAGGAACGAATCCTCCCGCCGCACCACCACATCAATGGCCATGCCGATGAGGATTTCCGGCATGATGTCGAACAGTTTGTTCAGAACCGAGTAGAGACTGGCCAGCCACACCCGGGCTTTCAGGTCGCCGGCGTAACGCAGCAAGCGGCGCAGCGGGTGTTCACTGGGGCGGGAGTCAATGCCGTGGTCGGCTGGGGTGGGTGGTGTGTTCACGGGCTGATCTGTTCCATGTGATCCGGATACAGAAAACGCACCTGCTGTACGCGGGGGCCGAGCATGTGAATACTGCCGGGGTAACGCTGGCTGCCATCGACGGAGAATTCGAACGACCAGCGCCGCCGCCACTGTAGCTGTTTGCCATCCCATTGCGGCTTGAGCTGCTTCAGGGCCACGCTGTCATCCAGGAACAACACGCCCTGTTTCTCGGCCAGGCGTTTGCCGGTTTGCCGGGCCCTGTCACGCGCCTGGGCCTGATGCAGCCAGAACCAGAACAGCACAGCGGCCAGCAGAAGGAGATTTAATTCAGTCATGCGGCTATTTTATCGGCTTGGCCGCCACGGGTGTGGAGTTCCCGGTAGTTTTTATGATGTTCACCTGTTTCTGAAAAAGCGGATTGAGCGGGGTGTTGGGACAGGTTGCCTAGGGAGCCTCTGATCGAATCAGGACGAAGCAGGTATGAAAAGCAAGTTAACGATTCGATCAGGTCTTCCCTAACCCAGCCAGCCCAGACGCCAGAGCAGAAAGGTCACCGCGGTGATCACGACTGTGCCTGCCAGGTTCAGCACCAGGCCGGTTCTTATCATGGTTTTGATGGGCACCGCACCGCTGCTGAAGACCACCGCATTGGGAGGCGTTGCCACCGGCATCATAAAGGCGAAGCTGGCGCTGATGGTGGCTGGCAGCAACAAAACCAGATAGGGCAGGTGCAAAGCCAGGGCGACAGAATAAAGTATTGGCAGGACAATGGCGGTGGTGGCGGTGTTGCTGTTGATTTCTGTCAAAAAAGTCACCATCAAGGCCGTCGCGCCCATCAGGGCGATCACTGGCAGGCCTTCCAGTCCAATGAGTTGTTCAGCCAGGGTCTGGCTCAGGCCGCTGGCGTTGAAGGCCTTGGCGATGCTGATGCCCGCGGCCAGCAACAACAGCACGCCCCAGGGAATACTCCGGGCTTCTTCCCAGTTCAGCAGCCGGCGCCCCTGCTTGTCTGGCAGCACAAACAGGGCGAAAGCCGCCAGCAAGGCCACGGCCGCATCGTTGGCGTGGGGCAGTCCCAGGATCTGTGACCAACCGCCTGCTGGCTGAGTGCGAAACATCCACAGCAGGGCGGCCACCACAAACAGCATCAGAATACGCCGTTGACGGGATTCCAGTGCCGGTATTTCCGGCAGTGCCACCTGTCCACAGGCGGGCAGTCGACGCGACAGCACGAAATAGAGCACCGCGAGCATGCCAAGAGCGATTGGAGCCGTCTGGGCCATCCATTGCAAAAAGCCAATCTGCAGGGTGTGCTCGCGCAATGTTTCCAGCAAAATCAGATTCGGCGGCGTGCCAATGGGTGTCAGGATACCGCCTATACTGGCGGCGTAGGCGATGGCCAGCAGCGCCGCCAGTGTCATGCGCCGTGAACCCAGGGTTTCGGTCATGGCCAGAGTGACCGGCAACAGCATGAGCACTGTGGCGGTGTTTGATATCCACATGCTCAGGCCAGCCGAGGCCAGCATCAGGCCCAGTAGCAACCTTCCGGGCTTGTCAGCGCCCACGGCATGCAACAGGCGGTAGGCCAGGTAACGGTGCGTTTGCGAAGCCGACAGGGCGCGGGAGAGGATAAACCCGCCCAGCATGAGCAGAATGAGCGGGCTGCCATAAGCCGCGCCTGCCTGCTGCGGTGACAGGATACCCAACAACAAAAAGGCCGCCAGCGGGAACAGCGAAGCGGCCGGTATGGGCACGCTTTCGGTGACCCACATCCAGGCCGTCAGAAAGGTAATGGCTGCGGTCAGCTTCTGGTTCATGGGCACGGGGAACAAACCAATGGCCAGCAAGCCGGAAGCCAGCACAAACAGTGGGATCCTTTTTCTAATCGGAGCGAGGTTTTTAAAAATGGCTAATTTAGACACGGCTAATTTACTTCCATTTAACGATTAAACCTTGCAATTCTACCCCGGAAAAAAATAAGATAGAGCGGTTAATAAACAAGGGGACACATCCAATGCGACTAAAACCGATTCTGCTCATTTCTTCCATGGCCATTTTGCTGCAGGCCTGTAGCAGTAGCTCCAATGCGCCACGTGCCACACCGGCGCCACCGGCCAACAACCCCGATGGCTCACCGGTCACTGGCGTTCTGACGGCCAAGTTTGATCCTGCCGCCGGCGTTTTGCCTTTTCCCAACAACCTGTTTTTTAAAGGCACCACCGACCTGACCATCAACCTGCCGGTGGAAGATCCATCCAACCTGAGCGATCCCAAGGTTGCCCTCAATGCGCTGGACGGTTTCAGCACCACCGCGCCCTGGTCGGAAACCTTCTCCAAGCCCGTTAATCCATCCACTGTTGTTCCTGGGCAGAGTGTGCGCCTGTTCAAGGTGACACTGACCGGTCCTGGCGGCGCGGTTGTTGGTATTGATGAGGAGTTGACTGCAGGGGTTCATTACGTGGCCACTACTGCAGGTGATGATTCGACAGTGGCCATTGTGCCGCTGGCACCCATGGAGCAGATCAAAAGCTACATGGCGGTCATGACCAATGACATTACCGATCAGTCTGGAAACGCCGCCACACCGGACCAGACCTATTTTCTCGCCAAGCGGACCACGCCTCTGGTGGATGCCAATGGCCACAGCACAGACCCTTTGATTTCCGATGCCACCGCGCAAGCGCTGGAACCGTTGCGTCAACTGGTCAACTCACAAGAAGCCGCAGCTGAAGCCGCCGGCATTCCGCGTGACAAGATTGTGGTGTCCTGGACGGCCACCACCCAGTCCATCACACCGGTACTGAGTGCTGTGCGCTCCACTGTGCAGCCTTCCCAGGCCACGCTGGCACCCACGGGCATAACCACCGCGGCGGTGATTCCCGGCAGCACTGGCCCGGCGGATATTTATGTGGGCGTGATTGCCTTGCCATATTACCTGACACCCGCATCCCATCCGCAGGATCCGGCCCCTTTGCAGAATCCGTGGCGTGCCATTCCCGGCAACTACGTGCCACCGTTTAACCAGTTTGGTCTTGACCCAACATCCACCAACCTGACTTATGCCAACCCTTTACCGGCCATGACCACCATGGTTAACGTGCCGGTACTGATGACCGTTCCCAATGCCACTTCAGGCCTGACCAAGCCGGCTGAAGGTTGGCCAGTGGCGATCTTCCAGCACGGCATTACCCGTAGTCGCCTGGACATGTTGGCTATTGCCGACACCATGGCCGGTATCGGTTACGCGGTGATTTCCATTGACACGGCCTTGCATGGCGTCACAGACACCAGCAGCCCGCTGTACATTGAAAACACGCCATTTGGTGCCATCGCTGATGAACGCACGTTTGATCTGGACTTGGTGGACAACACCACCGGCGCACCCGGCCCGGACGGTATCATTGACAGTTCCGGTTCGCATTTTATCAACTTGTCCAATTTGCTGGTTTCTCGTGACAATGTGCGGCAAACCGTGGCGGATTTGTTCACCCTTACTGCCACCATACCCACCATTGATCTCGATGGTGATACAGTGCCGGACTTGAACGGTGCCAATATCCGGTATGTCGGGCAATCATTGGGAGCCATGATTGGCACCGAATTTCTTGCTCTCGAGCCAAATGTGACCACGGGCACCCTGAGTGTACCGGGAGGAGGTATTGCCAAACTGCTTGACGGCTCCCCCACCTTTGGGCCGCCCATTCGGGCCGGGTTGGCCGCAGCCGGTCTGGAAGCGGGAACCCCTGAATACGAAAGCTTTATGGTGGTCACACAAACGGTGGTGGATTCCGCCGATCCCATCAATTTCGGTGCGTTGACGGCAGCTACCAACAACGTGCTTTTGCACGAAGTGCTGGGTGATACGGTAATTACCAATACTGTACCTGGCGCGCCTCTTTCTGGCACTGAGCCCTTGATTCGCGTCATGGGTTTGCCTGCCATTACTGAAACGACGGTTGATCCAACGGGTATCGATGGTGCCGTTCGGTTCACCGATGGCAGCCACGGCTCATTGCTCAGTCCGGCCGCTTCAGTGGCTGCCACCATCGAAATGCAGACAGAAATGGCCAGCATGACGGCCAGCGGGGGCACCTTGGTGCAAGTGGCCAACCCTTCAGTCATCGTGACTGAATAAGGAGGAGATAATCATGAAAAACACCAAACACTCTGCTCCGGCCACCTTTGAAGAGGGAAACAGCATGAACAAGAACATCAAACGCACGCGTTTGCACGCAGCCATGAAAGTGGCCATGACCGTTGCCAGTCTCGGATTGGTTTCCGCAGCCAACGCCATTAACTGGAAGAAAGGGGATTTCAGCGCCAGTTGGGACACCACCGTTTCTTACGGCATTTCGGTGCGGGTTGAAGACCGTGATGAAAATCTGGTGGGCAAAGCCAATTTGAACCCCTTTGTGGGGTTGTTGCCATTGCCCGAGCAGATCGCGCACCCGGGCCGTTTTTCAGTCAACTCCGATGACGGCAATCTCAATTATGACGCCGGGGAACTGTTCTCCAATGCCATCAAGTTGACTACCGAGTTCGGTTTCAGCTACAAAAACTGGGGCGGTTTTTTCCGAGGCACAGCATTTTACGATTTCGAGAATGATCCCCGCAAGGAACTGTCCGATACGGCCAAGGAATTTGTCGGCCACCGCGCGCGCTTGCTGGATGCCTTCCTCTACAAGGATTTCAGTATCGGCAGTCACGCCGGCACTGTCCGCGTGGGACGGCAAGTGGTCAGCTGGGGTGAAAGCACCTTTATCCAGCAGGGCATCAACGTGATCAATCCGGTGGATGTGTCCAAACTGCGTGTGGCCGGGGCTGAACTGAAAGAGGCCTTTCTGCCCATCGACATGGTCTATGGTTCTCTGGACTTGACACAGAACCTGTCTATGGAAGCGGTTTACCTGCTCGAATTCGAGCAGATTGACCCCGATCCGGCCGGCACCTATTTCTCTACCAATGACTTTGCCACCCCTGGTGGCGAATACGTGATGCTGGGTTTTGGTCTGGTGCCGCAATACAGCAGCATTCCGGCCCTGAGCCAAATTCCCGGCACGGATCCCCTGATTGCCACCATCCAGAATGCCACCATTTTCCGCAAGCACGTGAAGGGCGCGTCGGATTCCGGCCAGTATGGCGTGGCTTTCAAGTATTACGCGGCTGAATTGAATGACACTGAATTTGGCCTGTATTACCTGCGTTATCACAGCCGCCTGCCGCTGATTTCTGCGGTCACGCTGACCAATACCTCGCCATCCAGTGGTGCGTACTTCATTGAATACCCGGAAGATATCAACCTTTATGGACTGAGTTTCAACACCAACATTGGCGATACCGGCATTTCCCTGCAAGGTGAGCTCAGCTACCGCGATAACGTGCCCTTGCAGGTCGATGACGTCGAATTGCTGTTCGCGGCCCTCAGCCCTCTGAATCCATTGATTCCCGAGCCAGCCTTGCGCTTTACCTCGCAATTGGGTGAATATGGCCCGGGTGAAACCATCCGTGGCTGGGAACGGCACAAAATGTCACAATTGCAGTTTACGGTCACCAAACTGTTTGGTCCCAGCTCCTGGCTGGGCACCGATCAGGCCGTTTTGCTGGGCGAAATCGGCTTTACCGAAGTATGGGATTTGCCTGACCCTGAAGTGTTACGTTACAACGGCCCGGGCACAGACACCGGTGGTGGTCCCAGCACGGTCACTGGTGGTAACCTCCGCAACCCGGTCACTGAACCACGCGAGTGGTTTGCCACGCCGTTCTCCTGGGGGTATCGCCTGATCACTCGCCTGGACTACAACAATGCTTTTGGCACGCCAATTAACCTGTTCCCGCGCTTGGCGTTTAATCATGATGTCAATGGCATCACGCCCGGACCGGGCGGGAACTTTATTGAGGGTCGCAAGTCTCTGACAGTGGGTGTCGCCGCCACGTACTTGGAAAAATGGGGCGCTGATCTCAGCTACACCGCTTTCCTTGGCAGCGACCGGCATTACCTGTTGCATGACCGCGACTACGTATCCTTCAATATCAAGTATTCTTTCTGAGAGTACAGGGGACAAACATGAAATTTAGAAAATCCACTCTGGCGCTGGCCCTTGGCTGCGCCTTTATCTCAGGCCTGGCCAGTGCCGGCGCCAAACCCGACCAGGTTGACCGGCTGGGCAAAGACCTCACTCCGGTGGGGGCCGAACGCGCCGGAACGGCCGATGGGCTTGTGCCGGAATGGACCGGCGGCATCACCACGCCGCCGGCCGGTTTCAAGAAGGGCGATCACCACCCGGACCCTTATGCCGGAGAAAAGCCAACGCTGGTGATTACGGCCAAAAACTACAAGCAACACCAGGACAAGCTATCGCCGGGGCAGATCGCCATGTTCGAAAAATACCCCGACACGTTTGTGATGAATGTGTACCCGTCACATCGCAGCGCTTCTTTTCCGCAACGCACCTATGAAATGACTGCCAAAAACGCCGTGACCGGCAAGTTGGTTGCCAATGGAGAAGGCGTGGCGGACGTGGCGGAAGGTTTCCCGTTTCCGTTCCCTGAAGACCCCAAGGAACTGATGTGGAACCACAAGATGAAGTACAAGGGCATCGGTGGTGTGCGCTACAACAACCAGGCCGCTCCGACGGCCAGTGGCGCCTATACCATGGTCAAGTTGCGTGAAGAATTGCTGGGCCAGTATTACTGGCCGGGCATGAAGCTTGAAGACCTCGATAATATCCTCTTGTATTTCTATCAGGAAGTGGAAGCGCCAGCGCGTTTGGCCGGTAGTGTGTTGCTGGTGCACGAGACCCTGAACCAGCTTGAGCAACCCCGTCAGGCATGGGTGTACAACCCTGGTCAACGTCGTGTTCGTCGTGCGCCCAATGTGGCCTATGACAACCCCGGCACAGCTTCCGATGGTCTGCGAACCAGCGACATGTATGATATGTTCAACGGTGCCATGGATCGGTTTGACTGGAAAATTGTGGGCAAAAAGGTCATGTACGTGCCTTATAACGCCTACAAGCTGCACGCTGGGGATATCGATTTTGATGACCTGATCCAGCCTGGCCACATGAATCCCAAGTACGTCCGTTATGAGCCACATCGGGTCTGGATCGTGGAAGCCAGCCTTAAGCCGGGCAAGCGCCACATCAATAAGCGGCGCACCTTTTACCTGGACGAGGATTCCTATCAGATTCTGATGACTGACCATTACGACAAGCGCGACCAGTTGTGGCGCTATTCGGAAGGTCATCCCATCAATTACTACGACGTGCCCACCCTGTGGACCACGGTCGAGGCGCATCACGATCTGCAAAATGGCCGTTATCTGCTCATGGGGCTGGATAATCACGACCCGGTCAATGTGTTTGATCAGAAGCTCAATGAAGCCGACTTCACACCCCAGGCATTGCGTAAGCGGGGTCGTCGCTAATTCCTGCGTGTGAGTCATTAGCGTTTTAATGAGAAGAAGGTTGGCCCAGGTCGACCTTCTTTTTTTGACGGCTATGCCTGTGACTAGTGAAACCACTGCTGACGTGGCACAATGCCTGCACCCCTTTCTTTTGTTACTGGATAAACCATGATTAACACCGCAGTTTTTTCCTTCAAAAGACTCCGAGTGAGTCTCTTAATGCTGCTTGTGTGTGCCGGTGGCTTTGCGTTGGCTGCGTCAGATCAACCCGAGCCAGCCAAAGGCGTGCAATACAGCGAGGTTATGCCCCTGGCGCACAAATCCCTGCTGCTGGACATTGCCCTGGCCGGCAACAGCCTGGTGGTGGTGGGCGAGCGTGGCCACGTACTAACCAGCGAAGACGGCGGCAAAACGTGGAAGCAGTCCGCGCGTGTGCCCACCCGCACCACGCTGACTGCCGTTTATGGCGTGGGCCGCAACATCTGGGCCGTGGGCCATGACACCACCATCATTCACAGTGCCGACGGCGGCCACAGTTGGGAAGTCCAGTTTGCAGACCCGGCACGCGAAGTCCCGTTACTGGATGTCTATTTCAGTGATGCAGATACCGGCTATGCCATCGGTGCTTATGGTACTTACCTGACCACCACCGATGGCGGCAAGAATTGGAATGACGGTTTGTTGCTGGAAGAGGATGATTACCACCTCAACGCCATTATTCCGTTATCGGCCAATGGCTTGTTCATCGTTGCAGAAGCAGGAACGGCTTATCGCTCGGATGACGATGGCCAGACCTGGCAGCGCCTGCATGTTCCATACGCGGGCTCCATGTTCGGCGCCCTTTACCTTTCCAATCGCATCATTACCTTTGGCCTCCGTGGCCATGTCTTTTCCTCGGAGGACTTGGGCGAAAGCTGGCAGGAACTGTCTTCTCCGGTTCTTTCCAGTTTGTTCGGTGGTGCCATACTGGGGGCCAACTCCGCCATTCTGGTGGGGGCCAACGGCACCGTGTTGCAACTGACAGGGAGTCAGTTGCAGTCCAAAGGACAGCCCCTGGGTGGTGAAGATCTGGCATCGGTTCTGGCCTTGACAACCCAGCGACTGGTGGTGGTTGGCGAAGGCGGCATTCACCTGTTGAACCTGGCCGCAAAGAATAGCCCTGAAAACTGATTAAATAAAGAGAGCGCACCGATATGGGGACAAGCAATCAATACACGCTGGCTGAAAAAACAGCCGATTTTGTTTTTCGCCTCAAAAAGCCGTTGTTGGTGCTGATTACTGCCATCACCGCGCTGATGCTGTGGTTTGCCACCCAGCTCTACGTAGACGCCGGCTTCAAGAAACAACTGCCGCTGCAACACGAGTTCATGAAAACCTTCATGGATTACGAAACCGAATTTGGCGGCGCCAACCGCTTGCTGGTGGCGGTGATCGACAAAAGTGGCAACATGTTTAATCCCGCATTTTTCGAGACATTGGAAAAGGTCACTGACGAGATCTTCTTTATTCCCGGGGTGAACCGTTCCAGTGTGCGCTCGCTGTTTACGCCCAATGTGCGGTTTGTGGAAGTGGTGGAAGACGGCTTTGCCGGCGGTAACGTGATTCCGTCAGACTTTCAGCCCACACCGGAAATGATGAAAACCGTGCGCGGCAACATCGTCAAGGCCGGTATTGTGGGCCGGCTGGTGGCTGAAGACTTCTCCGGCGCCATGATCTGGGCCGATCTGCAGGAAACCGATCCGGTGACCGGCAAAAGCATCGACTACCAGCAGGTAGCCCGGCAACTAGAGGAAATCCGGCAGAAATATCAGAATGACCAGATTGATCTCCACGTCATCGGTTTTGCCAAAATTGTGGGAGATATCTCCGAAGGCGCCAAGTCAGTGCTGTATTTCTTCGCCTTGGCTATTTTCATTACGGCGTTGTTGCTGTACTGGTATTCCGGCAGTATCTGGCTGACGTTGTTTCCCATTGTGTCGTCCATCATTGCCGTGATCTGGCAACTGGGTCTGCTGAAAGTCCTGGGTTTCGGCATCGATCCCATGAATATCCTCACGCCTTTCCTGATTTTTGCCATTGGCGTCAGTCATGGCGTGCAGATGATCACTGGCTGGGCCAACGAAATGATGCGCCAGCCGGAAGGCAAGTGGAACCCGGAAGCCGCTGCCCGGGCCACCCTTATTGCCTTGCTGGCACCGGGCATCATCGCCTTGCTCAGTGACACCATTGGTTTTGCCACCATTTACTTTATTGATATTCGCATCATTCAGGAGCTGGCCATCACGGCCACCCTGGGTGTGGCGTTGATTATTGTGACCAATATCTTTTTGCTGCCCATCTTGCTGTCCATGACGCCCATCAAGGACTACCGCAGTTTTTGCGAAAAGTGCAAACAGCGCTTCAACAAGGGGGAGCGCATTTGGCGCGCTCTGGCCGCTTTTGCCAAAAACCCCGGCGCCACCATTGCCGTCGTGGTGGCTCTGGCGTTGGGGGGCTACGGTTACGTACAAAGCCAGAAAATGCAGATTGGCGACTCTCAGACTGGCGTGCCCGAGTTGCGACCGGATTCCCGCTACAACGTGGATGCCAAGACCATCTCCAGCAAATTCTCCCTGGGTGTGGACATATTCAATGTTATCGCTGAATCCACACCAGATGCCTGTACAGAAAATTACGATGCCATGAGCCTCATTGACGAGTTTGCCTGGCACATGAGCAATGTTCCCGGTGTGCAGAAGGTCATTACCTTGCCGCAGGTGGCCAAGGTCATCAATGCCGGCTGGAACGAGGGCAACCTGAAATGGCGGGCCCTGTCGCGTAACAACTACGTCATGCGCCAATCACTGGCCAATATTGAAACCGACACCGGTTTGTTGAACAAGGACTGCAGCGCCATGCCTGTGATGGTGTTCACCGCTGACCACAAGGCCACCACCATTAACCGGCTGGTGAAAGCGATCAATGAATTCAAACAAAAACACCCGCCACAGTACGATAAAGCAGGCAAAATCATGCCCGGTTCGGTCAGCTTCCGCATGGCCACGGGCAACGTAGGCGTGATGGCCGCCACCAATGACGTGGTCAAGGCTGCGCAAATGCCCATGTTGATCATGGTTTACCTGGCCATTATTGTGCTGTGTCTGATTACCTTCCGCACCGTGTCCGGTACCCTCGCCATCGTTATCCCGCTGGCGTTGGTCTCGTTGCTGGCCTATGCGCTTATGGCCTGGTTGGGTATCGGCCTCAAGGTCAACACGCTGCCGGTGGTGGCGCTGGGCGTCGGCATTGGGGTGGATTATGGCATCTACATTTTCAGTCGCCTGCAAATGTACCTGAAGCAGGGCATGCCCCTTTACGAAGCGTATTACGAGACACTCAAGGTCACTGGCAAGGCGGTGCTGTTTACCGCCATTACTCTGGCGGTTGGCGTTGGCACCTGGATACTCAGCGACCTCAAATTCCAGGCGGACATGGGCATTTTGCTGGCCTTTATGTTCCTGCTTAACATGATCGGCGCACTGGTGCTGTTGCCGGCACTGACTTATTGGTTGATGCCATCGGCGCGGCATGGCCGCCAGCGACCACCGGAGGCCGTGACCCGGGTTGCCTGATGCCATGAAAGCTGCCATCATAGTTTTTCTGGATGCCGGCCTGAACGTGGCGCGGTGGCTGGCGTATCCAGTGAACGACAAAACCGGCAGCGACAAATCCCGGCCGCGTTCTCCATCGGCTCAGGGGAAATCGGTGAGTTGGGCGGAAATCGCTGCCATGCAACCGGCGCGGTTGGTGCTTGTGCTGCCGGCCTCGCTGGTTTATCACACTCAGGCGCAGGTTCCCAGTCACGACCCCCGCGTGATCCAGCAATCCATAGCCTGGGCCGTGGAAGACGAATTGGCCACCGCAGTGGAAGTCAATCATGTGGCCTGGCAGCCTGTCAGTGAAACCGATCATGCCCAAGCCGTCGCCGTGGTATCGGAGGCTGTCATACAACACCTGCTGCAGCTGTTATCGGTTCATGCCTTGCAAGCTGAAGTCATCACCTCAGAGCTTTATTGCTTGCCAGTGGCCGATACGGGTCCGGTGCAAGCACGTGGTGAGGCGGCCAATGAGTCCAGTCAGAATGTCACAGCGGTTTTTGCCGCGTCGGTGGCCGGAGACCCCGGTGTGGTCGTTCGCCAATGGGCGTGGCACGGCGGTTTTGTGCCGGCTGTGGCCTGGAACAACTCAGCCACGGAGCGGTACGGGAAAGCCCAGCCGGTGAATCCCGACCCTGTTTTGGCTGGTGATCATGGCGTAAACTTTCTGCAAGGCACTTACGCACCCCGGCGCGAACAAACCCTCAACCGGCGCCAATGGCGTTGGTTGGGCGTGGCTGTATTGGCTGTGCTGGCCAGTGCCCTGCTGGCCAATGGCTTGAAATACTGGCGTTTGCAGCAACAACAGGCACAGTTGAAAAACTTGCAGTTACACACCCTGCAGGAAGCCTTTGTGGATGCCTCGCCGGCGGAACTGGCCGACCCGGTCAATGCCATGCGTTCACGTGTCAAGGGTTTGCAGCAGTCACGCGGGCAGGGCAGTGGCGCACTCACTTCTATATTGGCGGCACTGGCCTCCACCCGCGAACAGGTGCCGGCAGTGCGTATACAGGGTTTGCACTGGCGTGACAATGCCCTGGAAGTGCAACTCGTGGCCCCCACCATTGACGCCATCAACCGGTTCAAGGCGTTGTTAAGTGGACAAAATCTTCAGTGGCAAGTAACGACCGGTACCCGGGAAGCCATTGCCGATGGCATCAAATCCGTTCTTGTGATCAAGGTGTTGCCATGAGGTTGATCTATTTGAGGCAAAAATGGGGCAGTCTTTCAACGCGCGAACAGCGCCTTATCAGTATCGGCTTGCCGGTGCTGGGGCTGGTTTTTTACTGGCTGTTTCTGTATCGGCCACTGGTGTCCGCGGTGAAAAAAGCCGAATCCCGCAACCAGACACTGATTCAGCAATGGCATTGGATGCAGCAACAACTGCCTGTAGTCAGGTCCAGCCAGGGAACCGGCCCGGCCACGAGTGCTTCGCGTGATCCTTCCGTGCCCCTGTTGACCTGGCTCGATGAACAGCTGGGCACAGCGCAACTGCAGACCTACGTCAAGCGCCTGGAACCGGTCGATGATAGCCACGTGACCTTGTGGCTGGAGAAAGTCCCCTTCACGCCCTTGATGCGCTGGTTACAGCAGATGCAGGCCGGGCAGGGCGTGCTGATTTCGGAATTCGATGCTATGCCGGTGGCCGGTTCACCCGGATTGAGCACCGTTCGTTTGACCCTGTATTCACCCTGAAACCCGAACCTGAGCGAGGTCAGCGCCCATGAAAAAACTCATTTACCTGCTGGTTTTTATCCTTGCTTCCTTAGTCCTCTTCTGGCTGTTCGCGCCCATTCAGCACGTTTACCCGTGGTTTGCCGAGCGCTTGCTACCGCTGCAGGCACGTCAGCTGGAAGGGTCGTTATACAAAGGCCGCGCCGGGCAGCTCAGTTGGGCCGGCATCGACTGGGGCCAGTTGCAATGGAACGCCCAATGGCCAACGCTTTCTGGCGGGATTCAGGGCCAGTACCGCCTGCGTAATCCCTACCTTGACCTGTCGGCAAAACTTCAGGCAGACAAGAAAAAAGGATTACAAGCCAGCCGCCTCAGCGGCAGTCTGGACTGGCGCTACCTGGAGTCTTTCCTGCAGCTGCCCCCCGGTCACTTGCAGGCCAGGCCGGAAATCCAGCTCGACAGCCTGCATTACGGGCCACTCGGAATGGAGCGCGTGGAAGGGCGGGTTAACCTGAAAGGACTGCGCCTGGTCAATCCGCTGGAGTTGCCTTTGGGTGATTTGTGGGTAGATATCCAGACCGAGCGTCAGGGCCTGGCAGTGGGCTCCATTCACAGCGATTCGCGTGTGCTGGATGCTTCTGGCGTGGTTTACCTGCACCCGCACCGGTTTGAAGTCAACCTGATTCTGAAACCCAAACCGGGTGAATACGAAGCGCAACTGGCCTTGCAGAACATTGGCCAACCCACCGCCGGTGGCAGTCGCCGCATTCATGTGGCGGGGTTCTACTGATCCGCTATCAAGAGGTATTGGTTCTTGGCGTCTGTTTCAGGCCCCAGGCAATGAGGGCCAGCCCGGCCAGTATCATGGGCAGGGACAGCAGCTGCCCCATGGTCATCCAGTCAAAAGCGATAAAACCGCGGTTGGCATCCGGCTGGCGGAAAAATTCCACCGTAAAACGCGCCAGCCCATAACAGAGCAGAAAGGTGCCGGAAACCACTCCGGGTTTGCGGGTTTTGCTGGCCACGATCCATAGCACCACAAATGTCACCAGCCCTTCCAGAAAGGCCTCATACAATTGGGAAGGGTGGCGCAGGAAAGCATCCAGCTGGCCACTCTGGTTGAGTTTTTCCAGGGTTTCGTGTGGCAGACCGGACAGGTCGGCGGGCAAGGCGTAGCGAAAAATCATGCCCCAGTCCGAATCCGTGAGCCGGCCCCATAATTCGCCACCCACGAAATTGCCGCCCACGCGCACGGCCAGGATGCCCAAAGGCACCAGGGGCGCGACAAAGTCCGCCACTTCCAGAAACCGGCGGCCGGTTTTCCGTGCCCACAGCCACATGGCAATGATGACCCCAAGCAAGCCGCCGTGGAAAGACATGCCGCCTTCCCAGACCCGGAAAATCAACGTGAGGTCTTCCATCAACAGCGTGTCGTTATAGAACAGCCACCAGCCGATACGGCCACCCAGGATCACTCCCATGGCCCCGTAAAAAAGCAGGTCGGACACTTCTTCGGGCTTCCAGCCCAGTTGCCGCGCCCGGTATTTGCCCAGAATCAGGAACTGGATAAAAGCCACCAGGTAGGAGATACCGTACCAGTGGATTTTCACGGGGCCCAGCTGCAAAAAGACCGGGTCAAAGTCAACAAGATAATGCATGCAAAACGCCTTGTTAAGGAGCCGTTATTGTAAATCGAAATCCCGCCTCTCTGTGCGAGAGCGGTCAGACCATCAATAGGGAAGCTCAGATCAAATCATGAACTGGCTTCTCATCCCTGAAATGTCCGATATTAACCTGGCATCAATATAGGCGATGCTCAGCCGTGGTGCGCTATTTGCCAGCAAGGCATCAACTCGCCGCTGTAGTCATTCTACAGCAAGAGTTGATAACGCAGTCTGGCGGACAGCGCATCGCGGCTAAGCCTTTTTATATCAATGAGTTGGGGCTTCAAGCCTGCCCCGGCCCGGCGTTATCGCTTTTGCCAATGGAACCACCATTGGCAAAAGCGATGCCTTGTTCCGAGGCAGGCTTGAAGCCCTGAGCATCACCTATATTGATGCCAGGTTAATAATAACTGCGTTGAAATCCTGGGCAATAGCCCACTATTGGCTGTGAACTTCGCCTTGTTCTCGAATAGTTCAGGCATAAACTGCTTCGCCCGGATTCAATCAGAGCTTCCATAGTGGAACAGGCCGCACGCAACGGATGCACTGGGCGCGCCCTTGGGGTAAAATACCCATCCAGCCGCCGCGGTTTTATGACCGCAGTTCACAACCACCAGATTCATCCTGCCTGAGCGCCAGCCCCACCGCCACAGGCCGCTGAATGTGTGTGTCAGATAAAAGAGTAAACCGTGAGTCAATTACACGAATTATTGTTTCCCCCCGAGCGCCAACCGGCTATTTTGGCCCTGGCTGATGGCCGGGTTTTTACCGGCTGCTCCATAGGTGCTGAGGGTGCCGCCGTGGGTGAGGTGGTTTTCAATACCGCCATGACCGGCTACCAGGAAATCCTTACTGATCCGTCCTATGCCCGTCAACTGGTGACATTGACCTACCCGCACATTGGCAACACTGGCTGCAATCCGCAGGACGATGAATCGTCCCGGGTGCAGGCTGAAGCCCTGATTATCAAGGACCTGCCTTTGCGTTCGAGTAACTGGCGCGAAACCGAGGCCCTGACCGATTACCTGCAACGCCATGGCACCGTGGCCATAGCCGGGGTGGAAACCCGCGAGTTGACCCGCATCCTGCGCGATGAAGGCGCCCAGAAAGCCTGCCTGATGGCCGGGAACGAGCTGGACACCGACAAGGCCGTGCAACTGGCACGAGAATTCGCCGGGCTGGAAGGCATGGACCTGGCCCGTGAAGTCACCTGTCAGGCGCCTTACCACTGGCAGGAGACGGAATACGACATCCAGGCCCGCGCTCCCAAACCGGCCCCCGAGTCGGACCTGCACGTGGTCTGTTACGACTATGGCATCAAGCGCAATATCCTGCGTATTCTGCGTGAAATGGGCTGTCGTCTGACGGTGGTGCCGGCCCAGACACCGGCGTCCGAAGTGCTGGCCAGGCAACCCGATGGCGTTTTTCTGTCCAATGGCCCGGGCGATCCGGCCGCCTGTGATTACGCCATTGATGCTATCGGAGAATTACTCAACAGTGGCGTTCCCCTGTTTGGCATTTGCCTGGGACACCAGTTGCTGGCGTTGGCCAGCGGCGCTCGCACCACTAAAATGAAATTCGGCCATCACGGCGCCAACCACCCGGTGCAGGACCTGGTCAGTGGCGAAGTCATGATCACCAGTCAGAACCACGGTTTTGCGGTGGATGAAGCCAGCCTGCCGAGTACCCTGAAAGCCATGCACAAATCCCTGTTTGACGGGTCCCTGCAGGGCATCGCCCGCACTGACGTGCCAGCCTACGGTTTTCAGGGGCACCCCGAAGCCAGCCCCGGTCCGCATGATGCCCGCCGTTTGTTTGAGCCGTTTATTCAGGCCATGCGTCAGCGCAGCGGAAAACAAGCCGAACCACAAACCGGAACCCCAAACGCCCACAGCGATCACTCAGGAGCCAGCCGTGCCTAAACGCGAGGACATCAAAAGCATACTGGTGCTTGGCGCCGGTCCCATTGTCATTGGCCAGGCGTGTGAATTTGACTATTCCGGCACCCAGGCCTGCAAGGCCTTGAGCGAAGAAGGCTACCGCGTGATTCTGGTCAACTCCAATCCCGCCACCATCATGACCGACCCGGAAACCGCAGACACGGTTTACATTGAGCCGGTGAACTGGAAAACCGTGGCCAGGATCATCGAAAAAGAACGCCCTGACGCCATTTTGCCCACCATGGGCGGGCAGACGGCGCTGAATTGCGCGCTGGATCTGGCCAGCCACGGTGTGCTGGATCAATATGGCGTGGAAATGATCGGCGCCACGCGTGAGGCCATCGACATGGCAGAAGACCGCGAGCTGTTTCGCGAAGCCATGACCGATATTGGCTTGGACACGCCCAAATCCTACTTGGTGCATGACATTGAAGAAGCCCGCGAAGCCCAGAAAAAAATCGGCTACCCGGTGATTATTCGGCCGTCCTTCACCATGGGCGGTTCCGGTGGCGGCATTGCCTACAATCTGGAAGAATTTGAGCGCATCACTGCCGAAGGGCTGAAATTGTCACCGACCACGGAAGTGCTGCTGGAAGAATCACTGCTGGGCTGGAAAGAGTTCGAAATGGAAGTGGTGCGCGACAGCAAGGACAATTGCATTATTGTCTGCAGCATCGAAAACCTGGACCCCATGGGCGTGCACACGGGTGATTCCATCACCGTGGCGCCGGCCCAGACACTCACCGACAAGGAGTACCAGTACCTGCGCGATGCTTCCCTGGCGGTGCTGCGGAAAATCGGTGTTGACACCGGCGGTTCCAACGTCCAGTTTGCCATCAATCCTGAGAACGGCCGCGTGATCGTTATTGAGATGAATCCACGCGTGTCGCGTTCCTCGGCCCTGGCGTCCAAGGCCACCGGTTTTCCCATTGCCAAGGTGGCTGCGCGCCTGGCGGTGGGCTACACACTGGACGAGCTGCGAAATGAAATCACAGGCGGCGTGATTCCCGCCTCGTTTGAGCCAAGTATTGACTACGTGGTCACCAAAATTCCGCGCTTTGCCTTTGAGAAATTCACCCAGGCCGAAAACCGGCTGACCACGCAAATGAAATCCGTGGGTGAGGCCATGGCCTTTGGCCGCACCTTTGCCGAATCACTGCAAAAAGGCCTGCGCAGCCTGGAAACTGGCCTCAGTGGTCTCAATCCGCTGGTTTCCGCCGCTGATTTGGCTGAGGGCTTTGATTTGGACAAAGAGCTGCGGGAACCCTCGTCCGACCGGCTGCTGTATGTGGCCGATGCCTTCCGGCTGGGTTACTCTCTGGACGAAATTCATCGCCTTTCGGCCATCGACCCATGGTTTCTGGCCCAAATCGAGCACATCGTTCGCCTGGAGCAGGCCCTGACCGAGGAGGACTACCTGAAATGGGATGCGGCCAC
>JALWKC010000087.1 GCA_026996795.1 Lysobacterales bacterium
TGTTGTTGCCGGTGGTGGCTTCTGTGCAGGTTTGTGTGATCATTTTCGTGTGGTCACCTGTCAGAGGTATTTACCTGGCATCGCCTATATTGCTGCCAGGTTAATAATAAAAATGCCGAAAAGGGTTTTAAACAGTTCTCGCAGTTCCAGCGACAGCAGGGTAAAGTGCGTGTCCAGCATTTGCGCATCAGACTCCATCACCGCATGGTCCAGCTGGTCCAACACCACGTCTGTGAATTTGATTTTACGCACTCCCAGGTCATTGCCAAGCACAAACTCGATGCGATCGTTGAAAATCAGCCCCATTTCCTTGACAGTGTAGCCGTTATCCAGGTGCGATTGCATTTCATCGGCCAGCATATCCACTTTTCGGGCACGGATGACGCCGCCATTTTCCTTTGGGTCTTCCAGCACAAGTTCATGGCCGAAATCCAGCCCACCTTCGGCATGGCCCTGATTCAACCAGCGTGTCATGACACTGGCAATGGCCGAAGACTCACCAAACGGCGTGGCCTTGATGCTGCCCAGGGTATCGCGCAGGTGGCTGACCAGGTTTTCGGCCGCATTCTGACTCGAGCTGTCCACTACCAGCAATTTCTGCGCGTTGTCAAAATACGCCAGGGTGCGTTTCGGTTTGACAAAAGCCTGCGGCAACAGTTCGAAAACCAGCTGCTGCTTCAGTTCTGTCTTGTGCTGACGCCCCACCGGCGTGCCGGTTTCTTTGCGGATGGCTGCCAGTTTTTCTTCCAGGTGGTGATTGACCACCGAAGCGGGCAGGATTTTTTCTTCTTCGCCCAGGCAAAACAGCTGCGCCTGGCCGCTTTGCAACACAAACAGTTCACCCTCGGGGCCAAAGGGCGACACCCAGCCTGCTGAACTGAGCTGCTGAGGCCCGCAGGGTTTAAGGGGTTTGGACTTGAGGGCATCATCCAGGGCATGAGTGTCCATGGAAAAATTTTCGTCCAGCTGAAACAGTCGGGCATTTTTAAACCACATAGTTTTTCCTTGTTGGGTGAGAGAAAGTGTTTAAGCAAAGAAGTAACGGTGAAGACCTCCAGCTCGGCCAGGAGACAGGCCTGGCTGGTGGCCGGTCAAGCTGCTGCTCACGAAGAAATTCGCAGGCGCAAGCCCGCCGGTAATGTGGACGCGGCTGGGGCGTCGTTGGCCTTGGTTGCAGCGAATGCGGCATCGCCTTTCGACTTGAGGGCGGAAAAATCAAACAGCGTGGCATCGGCCAGGTGCGAAGGTACCACGTGCCGCAAGCTGCGCGCCATGTTTTCAACCCGGCCCGGGTCGTTCTTTTCCCACTCGGCCAGCATGGCCTTGATGGCCTGACGTTGCAGATTGGGTTGAGAACCGCACAGATTGCACGGAATAATGGGGTATTGCCGTTCCTCGGCAAAGGCCGCCAAGTCCGCCTCGGCGCAGTAATACAGGGGCCGGATCACCACGTGTTTGCCGTTGTCACTGAGCAATTTGGGCGGCATGGCCTTCATTGTGGCGCCATAAAACAGGTTTAGAAACAGGGTTTCCAGCGCGTCTTCGCGGTGATGCCCCAGGGCGATTTTGCTCACCCCGTGCTGTCCGGCAAAGCCATACAGAATGCCCCGGCGCAAACGGGAACAGAGACCGCAAGTGGTTTTTCCTTCAGGCACCGTGTCCTGCACAATACTGAAGGTGTCCTGCTCAATAATGTGATACTCCACCCCGAGCTTTTCCAGGTAGCGCGGCAAGACATGCGCGGGAAAACCCGGTTGCTTCTGATCCAGGTTGACCGCCAGCAGGCTGAACTGAATGGGTGCCTTTTTCTGCAGGGCCAGCAGCATATCCAGCATGGCATAGGAATCCTTGCCCCCGGACAGGCACACCATCACCTTGTCGCCGTCTTCGATCATGGCGTAATCGGCAATGGCCTGGCCGGTCAGGCGACGGAGCTTGTTGGCCAGTTTTGAGGGATGAGCGCTGCGGTTCACGGGCAGTATGACCTGTGGAAAAGACAAAGGGAATGGTGTATTGTAGGTGCTCTTGAGCCACTTGCAAACCCACTCACTGCACTCATGTACACCAAGCAACCCGCCGACATCGCCCTGCGCATTCTGGAACTGAAAACCGAGCACCGGGATCTGGACGAAATCATTCAGGAAATGGTGAACTCCCGACACCCCGACATGCTCAAGATCACCCGCTTGAAAAAACGCAAGCTGCGCCTGAAAGACACCATTGCGCGGCTGGAGAGCTTGTTGATTCCCGACCTGGACGCCTGACAACCTGGAAACCCTTGCCCAAGGGAAGCTCTGATCAAAACGTGAAGCCGCGACTCAATCCGGGCGTCCCGTCAATCAGTCACTTGGTGTAAAAACCCGTTGCCACTGCCTGTACACGTTGCGGGCGGAAAATGCTTCTCGATACCCCACCGTTGGTGGTTTTGCCTGCCATTGGCGTAATAGGTGTACCATTCCCGGGTAGTCGTTGGCTGAAATCAGGGGATTGGCCGGGTGTAGAATCTCCCGCGCCGCGCCCACGTTACAACCCAGCACCGGCACGCCCAGGGCATTGGCTTCGGCATAAATCAGACCAAAGGTTTCCGCGAAACTGTCCTGTGGGTAAAAGACACACAGGGACTCGGCCAGATGCCGCATGACCGCTTTATGTGGCAAAGCCCCCAGGGGCACAATGCCTGACTTTTGCGACAACGCCGCATTGGCCCGGTAGCCGGGATTGGCCACGTAAAGGCGCAGATCCGGCAGCGATTGCCGCACGACCTGAAACGCCCGCAAAACCTGATCCAGCCCCTTGTTGGGCGCCGACAGAAAAATCAGCTTGTTAGGGTCACGGCGCGATGGCTCTGGCAGCTTTGGTACGGGGATCGGGTTATAGCAATAGCGTACCGGCACGGGGCCACCGACCAGCCCCAGCAATTTGCCAGCCAACGACCGGTTTAGCAGCGCATCCAGGTGCCGGCCATGGGTGCGGGAATTGCCCACCAGCGTCGCACCCAGGCGTTGTAACAGCGGTTTTTTCAGCGCGTACTCGTGGCTTTTGTAAGTGTGCAGCCACAAATGCAAGCCGGCATCAGGATAACGGCGGCGCAGCGGTTTCAGCGCCTGGGACTTCCGCAACACCACCACCTGATCGGCCTCAAAATGCTCTAAGGCTTCTGCCAGTGGCCGATAGTTCAGAAACCCATGCTGCGCCCAGGACGCTTTTCTGGCTTTTTGCGCCACGCAAACATCGTGGGCTTCCGCCAGCAGCTCAACGGTGCGCATCAGGCTGGCTTCGGTGCCTCCCACGGCCTGGTCACGCACCGATTCAGGGCCATAGGCAACGGGGTGAGTGAGGTCCACAAACAGGAGTTTCTTGCGCATGCCGTCTCAGTCAGAAAAAGTATGGGAAGGGATCACTCTGCCCGCGTTTTGAATCAATTCCAGGCGCTATTATATTAACCTGGCATCAATATAGGTGATGCCAGGTTAATAACGATTGAGCTTTCCAGTATGCGTTCACAGAAAAAAGTACCTTGAAAATAACCCATAAAAAATCCCCGCCGCAGCGGGGATTTATCAAACACGTCTTGGTGTTCTTGAGCGCTGTCGACTTAGTGCCGGGTCATAAGCCGCCTGCGGGAATAACCGGCCAGCACCACCATGGCCAATGCCATCAAGAGCAGCCCCATGCTGGTTAACGAGGGGATGGTTGGAATCACGGCGGTAATATTCAAAGCAGTAACGGTTTCGTCGATTTGGCCCGTGTCCCCGCCACCAGCATCACCCACACAAATTTGCCAGGTGCCCGCAGCATCCATGCCAATAAAATCGCTGAAGTCGGTACCCGGACCAACACCCGGTGCCGGAGCGTAATCGCACAAGCCATCATCAGTGCAAACCACTTGGGTTCCCGTGATGGTACTGCCCATGTCTTCGGCAGAGGTGGGGGCACCGTTGGCGAAATTGATCGGCGCGGCAACGGATAAATCGGAGCTATCGCCACAACAACCAGTGCCATCATCAACCACTTCGGCAAAGCCGGGACGGTTCATCAGGGTCAATACTGTGTTGTCCGGAGCCACCACCTTGATGACCAGATCACCAATCCAGGTATGGTCTATGGCCAGAGTAGCACTCATGTCCGTGACCACTCCATTGGGACCGGAAAACGGAATACAAGCCATACTGGCCAGGGTACCGTCATACGCATCATCGGGAATGGGAATGGCATTGGGGTTAAACGGCGGAGCGGTAAAATCCAGGCTGGGTTTGGATTCTGCCATGACCTGAAAGGCCATAAATGCCAGCAATACAGTGAGCAGTTTTTTCATTGGTTAATGTCTCCCTCTTTTTAATGCAGCAAAACAGTATGCTACTTGCCGGCCGAAACTATAACGAATCGCGAGGCGTGTCAAGTATTTATCAAGCAAAAATGCTAAGCGCCGGGCTTTTTCCAGGATTGCTGGCAAAAGCCCTCAGTCCCTGAATGTCACCGGCCTGCCCACACTTTTGTTAAAATGGCCGCCTGTTGCCAATACCCCCAACCCGGAACCCACCATGCTGGAAACCCTTGACCTGGAACTCACTAACCGCCGCGACCTGAACCCGGACACGGCGCATTTCACCTTTCGGCGTCGCGACGGCAAACCGCTGCACCTGACCGCCGGCCAGTTTATTCGGCTGTATTTTCCCGACGGGGACAAGGAAGCTTTTCGCAGTTACTCGGTGGGCACCATTTTGCCGGCCAATGAGGCAGACACCAAAGACATTGAAATTGCCGTGTCCTGGGTCCCTGGCGGCCTGGCCACCGGCCACTTGCAACCCATGCAGCCTGGCGACAGCCTCAAAGCCAGCGGCCCCTACGGGCGTTTTGTGTTGCCCGAACCCATCTGGCACCGTTACCTGTTGATTGCCACCGGCACGGGCGTCACCCCCTACCGGGCCATGCTGAATGAATTGCGCAAGCGCCTGCAAGCCGGTGCGGAAGTTTACGTTATCATGGGCGCACGCGATGAAAGCGGCCTGCTTTACGAGGCCGATTTTGAAAAAGTGCAGGCGGAATTTCCGGATTTCCATTACATCCCCTGCCTCAGCCGGGTGCCAAGGGGCACGCCCAAACCCAATGACGTGCACGGCCACGTGCAGGATGCCATCAAAGACCTGGGCATCAACCCCGCCACCGACATTGCCTACCTGTGCGGCAACCCCAACATGGTTGATGAAACGTTTGTTCAACTTAAAGAGGAAGGACTGCCCGTGGCTCAAATCCGGCGGGAAAAATACGTCTCACCCCGGGCACGCAGCAACTAGGCGGCAGCAATAGCCGCCAAGTGGCCGCTCAGCCGTGACCTCCGGCCTATTGCCCCTGGCCGCTGCCTGAATGAAAATACGTGCTATTCCGACCCAGACACAAAAACAACAGACGAGAGCAACAGACGGGGCCGTTTTTTTCCACAGGGGCTATAAATATTTTGCTATTCCAACACGCCGGACGGCTTAACAGCCTGACGAAAAGACTCATAAAAGGCCTGAACACAGGGCTCACCGGACTGGCCCTGCTGCTGGTCAGTGATTCTCTGTTAACGGCCTCGGCCACCACGCCTGAAACAGGCTC
>JALWKC010000088.1 GCA_026996795.1 Lysobacterales bacterium
CCAGAAACCGGGTGATTTCAGCCATGGCCTGTGTGTGCCGGGCCGCTTCCTGGCGGATATCCAGGGGCATCAGGGTCAGGCCAAAGGCATACACGCGGCGCAGAATGTTCTGCAGGCGACCATCGGCAACCAGGCCATCCCCACAGGCGCGCAAGGAACGATCAATGAGCCGCAATGGCTTGAGCAAGTCGGCCCGGGCAACCAGCGGCAAGCGTTGTTCCATGCCATGCCATTGGCCTTTTTTCAGCGCCTGATCGGTGAGCTGTTTGACCTGCTCCAGTTGCTGCAGCAAAGGCCGCAAAAAAGCCCGGTACGGCTCCAGGTGGGGCTGGTCCGCTTCGGCCGGGTTAACATCCTCCAGAGCAGCCAGCAATTCATCGCTGGCATCGCGCATGGAGAGTTCTTCCCGCAGGGCGCGGATTTCACGCGCGAACAGATCCGCGGCCTGCCAGCGCGAAACCAGTAGCACTTTTGCCGTCACCGCGGGTGTCACGTTGGGATTGCCGTCGCGGTCACCGCCCATCCAGGAACCCAGTCGCAATGGCACCGCTTCTGGCGGCAAGCCCCGTCCGGTGTGCCGTTGCAAGGCTTCATCGAGGGTGCGTAACACCTTGGGCACGGTGTCCCACAGCGTCTGGTCAATCAGCACCAGGCCGGTGCGCGCTTCATCCAGCGGTGTGGGCCGTTTGCGGTGGATTTCATCGGTTTCCCAGATTTCCGCGATCACCCGTTTGAGCCGGGTTTGCACCGTCTGCTGTTCGGCCGGGGTCATGTCGCACCGGTCCCGCTCGGCCAGCAGGCGGGCCATGCGCAGGTGTTTCATGGACACCGTGCGGCGGCGGATTTCAGTCGGGTGCGCGGTGAACACCGGCTCAACGCGCATGCGGCAGACGGTTTCATGCAGGGCCCCGGCCGCAATGCCGGCCTGGCGCAAGGTGGCCAACTGCTCATCCAGAAAGCCGATGGCACCCTGCTCGGCCAGCTGAAACGCGCGTTGCCGACGCTGGCGGATCTTGTGGTGCTGTTCGGCAATATTGGTGAGGTTGAGAAAGTGGCTGAACGCCCGCGCCAGCAGCAACATGGCCTGTGCGTCCAGGCCCGACAACAGGCTGAACAGTTCACTGCGTGCCTGCTCGTCACCATGGCGGGCCTGTTTGGCCAGCCGGCGGACGTCCTCCACCAGATTGAACAATTTATCTCCGTGCTGGGACTTGAGCACCTCGCCCAGCAAGGCGCCCAACAGGCGCACATCATTGCGCAGGGATTCGTCTGGCTGATCCGGTTCATCCTGCAAAACAACAGGCTGACTGAGGCGAGTTTCAGGGGTTATCTGGTCGGTTTTTTTTGTTGTCATTGGGCTGTCTGGCCGTGGCCGGGTTAAGTCTTTGGTGAGGCACATCATCGTACCATACGCATATATTTCAGCGCCAAAAAATGGCATAATACGGGGGTTTGGCGCTGGCTCTTTTTTGTCGATTGACCCAACACCGGCAGGCGCCCCCAATTGCTATCTTTTCGAGGACAAATCCATGAATTTCCTGCACGAACTTGGTCTGAAAGACATTAACCCCGGCACCTATTACGGCGAATGGTCGGATGACACCCGCGGCGGCCTGATCGAATCCTATAACCCGGCCACCGGCGAGCTGCTGGGCAAGGTGTATTCGGCCACCGAGGACGACTACGAAAAAGTCATCAGCACAGCCCAGGATGTGGCCAGGCAATGGCGAAACGTGCCCGCTCCCAAGCGTGGCGAAGCCGTGCGCCTGGTGGGCGAGGCCCTGCGCAAGCACAAGGATGCGCTGGGTTCCCTGGTGACGGCCGAAATGGGCAAGATCAAGTCCGAAGGCGATGGCGAAGTGCAGGAGATGATTGACATGGCCGATTTTGCCGTGGGCCAGTCACGCATGCTGTATGGCCAGACCATGCATTCCGAGCGCCCCGGTCACCGCATGTACGAACAGTGGCATCCACTGGGTGTGGTGGGCATTATTTCCGCCTTCAACTTCCCCGTGGCGGTGTGGAGCTGGAACGCGTTTATTGCCGCCATTGCCGGCAATGCCTCGATCTGGAAGCCGTCCCCCAAAGTGCCTCTGTGCTCGGTGGCAGTGCAAAATATTGTTAATGAAGCGCTGGAAGGCAGTGGCTTTCCGCCGGTTTTCCTGATGTTCAATGACGCCACCAATGAGCTGGCGAAAAAATTTGTGGATGACCCGCGCGTCAACCTGGTGTCTTTCACTGGATCCTGCGAAGTGGGCAAGAAAGTGGGCGTGCAAGTGGCCAAGCGCATGGGCCGTTCACTGCTGGAACTGGGCGGCAACAACGCCATTATTGTCGACAAATCCGCCGACCTGAAGCTGGCCATCCCTGCCATCACCTTTGGTGCCGTGGGCACTGCCGGCCAACGGTGCACCAGCACGCGGCGGCTGTTTGTGCACGAAGACATCCTGGACGAAGTGGTTGAACGGCTGAAAAACGCTTACGGCCAGGTAAAAATCGGTAACCCGCTGGATAGTGACACTTTAATGGGGCCCTTGATTGATGAGCAGTCCGTCAATACTTATCAGCAAGCGGTGGAAAAAGCCCTCGCCGAAGGCGGCACACTGGTCACCGGTGGCAAGGTGCTGGAAGGCAATTACGTCGAACCCACCATCATCCTGGCTGACAAGGACATGGAAATGGTGAAGACCGAAACCTTCGCCCCCATTTTGTATGTGATGCCGTTCAAAGACCTGGACGAAGCCATTGAAGCCCAGAACGACGTGGTTCAGGGACTGTCTTCGGCGATTTTCACCCAGGATTTGAAAAACTCCGAGAAATTCCTCTGCTGTGGTGGCAGCGACTGCGGCATCGCCAACGTCAATATAGGCACCAGTGGCGCGGAAATTGGTGGGGCATTCGGCGGTGAAAAAGAAACCGGCGGTGGCCGTGAAGCCGGCTCTGACGCCTGGAAGGCCTATATGCGTCGTCAGACCAACACCATTAACTACAGCGATGAACTGCCGCTGGCCCAGGGCATCAAGTTTGACATTGAATAAGCGGCTCTTGTCGCGACTTGGGTAAAATACATGGGGAGGCCTTGGTCTCCCCTTTTTGTACCTGTTCATGACTCTTACACGACCCGCACCGGGCACGGTGCCCACCTTTAACAACCTGGAGACAGCATGCTGGAAAGCCTTTCACGATCCCTGCTGCACCGGCTGAACCCGGAAACCGCCCATGACCTGTCTTTGCGCAGCCTGGCGGCCATCGGCAAAACCCCGCTACGCCGGGCCGTGGGCCAGGCCATTGAAGAAAAACCGGTCACCTGCATGGGAATCACCTTCCCCAATCCGGTGGGACTGGCGGCCGGCTTTGACAAAAACGCGGCGGCACTGGACGGGCTGTCCGCCATGGGTTTCGGCTTTATCGAAGTGGGCACCGTGACGCCGCGGCCACAAGCGGGCAACCCCAAACCACGCCTGTTTCGCCTCAGCGAAGACCTGGCCATTATCAATCGCATGGGGTTCAACAATGCCGGCGTGGATGTGCTGGTCAAAAATATCAAGGCCAGTCATTACCACCGGCGAAATGACAGCGTACTGGGCATCAATGTGGGCAAGAACAAGGACACGCCCAATGAAAACGCACTGGATGACTACCGCCATGGCTTTGAAAAAACCCACGAACTGGCCGATTACGTAGTCATTAACGTGTCCTCCCCCAACACCCCGGACTTGCGCGAGTTACAAAACGAGGCCAGCTTCCAGGCGCTGCTGGATGGCATGAAAACCGCTCAGCATAAAGCCCAACAGGCCAGTGGCAAATACACGCCGCTGATGGTCAAGATTTCCCCGGACCAGACACCTGAACAACTGGAGTTTATGGCCACGGCCATTCGCGAATCTGGCTTTGACGGCCTGATCTGTACTAACACCACCGTGAGCCGGCCTTTGTTGCAAAACACCCGGCTAGGCAGAGAAAGCGGCGGTCTCAGTGGCCAGCCGTTGCTGGCCAAAGCCAACCAGACCCTGGCGCAGATGCGGTCCTTGCTGGGGCCGGATTTTCCCATCATCGGCACAGGCGGCGTACTGTCTGGCAAAGACGCACGTAGTAAACAAAAAGCCGGCGCCGACCTGCTGCAGATTTACACCGGCTTTGTGTATCGCGGCTCGGCGCTGATTGCCGAAGCCGCCAGAGCCTGGCAGAGCGCAGACAATAAACGCGACAGCCAAGCATGAGAATCTCCCCGCGAGCAGACCTGACCGGGCGCAACACCCTGGCTTTGCCCGCGCGCTGTGCGCGTTTGATTGAATTGGAAAATCGAAAGGATTTCAAACAATTACGAGAGTTACTTGCAGGAGATTCTCATATCTGTGTCCTGGGTGAAGGCAGCAATACGGTGTTTGTCGATACAGACCTGCCACACACGGTTATCCAGCTTAAGCCACCCCCCACGATCACCTGGGGCATTGCCAGGGAAAATGACTTATTTGTGGTTGATGCGGGCCTGTCCTGGCGCGAGCTGGTGCAATGGAGCGTCAACCAGGGCCTGGGCGGCATTGAAAACCTGGCGGCCATTCCCGGCGCCTGTGGCGCGGCTCCGGTGCAAAACATTGGCGCTTATGGCGTGGAATTAAAGAGCGTGCTGGAGTGGGTGGAAATTTTTGACTGGCAACAAGGCCTGTTTCAGCGGCTGAGCAACGCAGAATGCCAGTTTGACTACCGCAACAGCCTGTTCAAACGCGAGCCACATCGGCCCTGGCTCATCACCCGACTGGCGCTTCGCTTACGGCCAGACGCGCCGCTCAGGCTGGAATACGCCGGCGTGCGAGAGGCGCTGCAGGCTCAGGGAATCGCCCCGCAGCAGGCCAGTTACACGCAGGTGGCCCAGGCCATCACGGCCCTGCGGGCGACCAAACTGCCAGACCCACGCACACTGCCCAATGCCGGCAGTTTTTTTAAAAATCCGGTGGTTTCAGAACAGAAACTGCAGGCATTGCTGGCCCAGTGGCCTGCCCTGCCCCACTGGAAACAGGCCGGCGGCCAACACAAGGTGTCGGCAGCCTGGCTGATTGAGAAAACCGGGCTTAAAAACCAACGGGTGGGCGATGCCGGCTTTTACCACCGGCACGCACTGATTCTGGTGAATCACGGCCAGGCCACCGGTGCTGATGTGGCCGAGCTGGCTGAAAAGGTGATTGAAGGCGTGAAGCAGACCTGCGGCATTGTGCTGGAACCCGAACCGGTGACCGTCCGCTCCACCTGATTCATTCCATCAGTTCTTTTGCGATTAGCTGTCCAGTTCCCGATGCTGCACCAACACATGGCCACGCTGGGCACCCAAGTGTTTGACCAGTTGCTCTGCCAAGTACACCGAACGATGATGGCCGCCGGTGCAGCCAATGGCCACCGTCAGGTAAGCCCGATCGTTTTCTTCAAAACGCGGAATCCATTTTTCCAGCCAGTCATGCATGTCCTGCAGGTATTCCTTGACCATGGCCTGTTGGCCCAGGTATTCGGCAATGGGCTGGTCACGACCCGTGAAATCACGTAATTCCGGCACCCAGTACGGGTTGGGCAGGCAACGTGCATCAA
>JALWKC010000089.1 GCA_026996795.1 Lysobacterales bacterium
GCCCATGCAGCGTAATGCGCCACGCGTCAGCCTCACGAATTACGCGCACATCCACGTCGGTCAACAGGCGCGACATGAACAGGCCTCGTCGGATGTGAAACCGGTATTCACCCTCAGGCAGTTTGAACAGGCTTTTTTCGCCACTACGGCGGGCCAGCACCGCTAGCCAGCCGTCCAGATCCAAGGTCTCGATTTCGCCCCCGATAGGCACATCCGGTGGCGCCTGCTGGCCAAACTGCAGGCGCTCAATGGCCAGTTGCGCGGCCTTCTCCAGCCAGCGCACCCGCGCGGTGAAGACATCTGAATAACCCACCTGCCAAGGCTGTTCGCTACACGGATGGTCGCAGTCAAAACGCACCGGGGCCTTACTGGGCGCCCGCTTGAACAGCGGCAGGGGCAGATTGATTTTCACCCCCACCAGATCGCTTTCACCACTGAAGTGCAAGCCGGCGGTGTGAACGTCGGTGGCCGATTCTTGGTTGGTCGGCGCAGACTCCGCTCGCCCCTTTTCCTTTGTGGGCTTCTCGGCACTGGCCAACTTAAAACGCCAGTGTGAAGTGCCTTCCAGCGGCAGCTCGTGCCCGATTTTTTGTTCCAGCGTGGCGATGGTGAGCGGCCCTTGCATGAGCAGGTCAACTACTGGCAGCTGCTTTTCCGGCAACTGCACGGTGCCGGACAATACCACCGGATTTTGCAGGAATTCCCCGGCAATGTCGTCCAGTTTGAGAAGCAAGCCCTGCAAGGCGATATCACCGCGCAAGGACTCGAGACTGAAATCATTGATGCTGAAGGCCACATTACGTAAGTGGATGGCACCAAAAGGCCGGATGGGTTTCTTGCGCCCGGGTTTCAGTGAAAGCTCCAGCCTCAAATCCACGTCGCTGCGGCCACGCATGCGAATGTCTTCCTGCAGCAAAGGCAGCTTGCGGCTCAGTTCGCTGGCACGCAGAAAATTGATCAGGTAGTTGTCCCGACCGGTGGCTGCCAGCGCGATTTTCAACTGTCCCTGTTTGAAATCCGGGATTTCGGCTTGCCCGTGGGTGATGGTTGCGCCCATGGTTTTTGCCTGCCGGACCTGTGCCTGCATGCTTCTGTTCAGAAACTTCACGGTGGCGTCCACATTGCGCAATTTGGGCCAGTCCGGTTCGTACTGCAAGACCACATCGCGGGCCTCGGCCTGCGTCAGAAACTTGCCGGAACGGTCAGCGAAGGGGTAACGGCGGGTATCGCCCAGGTAGGCGATGCCAGCCTCTGGAATGCTTCCGCTCTGAAGGGCATTGTCCAGCCAGTTGATGAGTTTTTCCTTCCAGATGCCTGCGGGCCAGTATTTGTACAGTTGGCGTACTTTCACCTGCCGCAGTTGGCTGGCCAGATTCACGTGCAGGCTCTCGCCCTGCACCACTCGCGCCATGCTGTCCAGTTCAAAATCCGTGCAGTCACACCACAGGTGTGGCAAACGCACATCCGGGTTTTCGGCCTGCAGGTCGGTACTGAGGACCATCACCAGGTGCTGCCACTCCACAGGTCGACGCAACAGGCGCTCGATGGCCAGGCGGCCATTGTCACTGTCAACCAGCAGCCGCAGTTCATCCCCCTGCAGGCGCACCTGACCGGCCAGGTTGTCGGCCTGGAAAAACGGCGTTTTGGCGCGAATTTGCTCAAAAGCAAAAGCAGCCGAAACGGGCCGACGCAGTGTGAGATCGTGAACGATGGACACATCGCGCAATACGCCCGTGATCTGCCATTGGTTCCCGGGCAGGCCCGGCAAGCCAAACATGACCAGCAGGTTGTGCAGCATGGCAATGTCCAGAACGTCCGCCTGCAGGCGCAACCGGTCATTTTCACGCGTGATTAGCAGGTTAACCTGATCCTGCTCGAGGTCTCGGCTTTTGAGGTTCTGAATGCGCAGGCGGGCCTGCCAGTGTTTGCCATCCGGGTCACCACTGAAGTCCAGGCGCAGATGACCTGACAGGGCATGACCGCCAGGGATCGCCTGCAGAGATTCATCCAGGCTCAAACGCACCAGCACAAAGCCTTCCACCAGGCGTCCGTGGCGGGTGGTGAACCAGAATTTGCCGTCCACCTGGCTGGCTGGCCACTGCAATTGAGGGTTCAGGTCCTTCAAGGCGGCCAGTCGGAAATCTTCCAGGTCCACATACCAGCGGGCGTCCTTGAGCACCTGTCGACGCTTGTTGGTAACCGCCATCAACCTGGCCTGTTTGACCAACTCCGGACTGGAAACGGTTAACTGCATGGCGCGCTGATTTTTGTCCTGCTGCACCTGCAAGGCCGTTTGCAACGGGCGTTTCAGGATGTGGCTGAATTTTTTCTGCCACTGGGGGCTGAGTTTAAAGGCCAGGTTTTCAATCAGCAAAGAACCGCTGGACATGAGCTGTTCGAGGATGCGTGGCGAAACCGGCTGGGCATCGGGGTTTGGCTCGGCTCCGGTGGCCGGGGTCTTTCCGGCCAACTCCATGGCCGCGCTATTGACCACCAGTTCCAGGCCGTTGGAACCGCCCGGCCACAGGTATTTGTAAATATTGATTTTGAGTTTGGCCCGGTCAATGGTGACTGAGTTTTCACCGCTAATGGACAGGTTGCTGATTTCAAATTCCGGCCCGGTGCCGCGCCAGCGACCCTCAAGCTGAGCAATCTTGACCTGGCGGCTCCATTGACTGGACAAAAACCGTTCCAGCGGACGCTGATACAGTCCGGTAAAAGGCAGCAAAACGGTAATCAGGCCAACCACCACGCCGAACAGCAACAGGCCGATGGCCAGGTACTTGCGCACCCGGTGCCACAGGGAAATCCGCCAATGGTGAGACTTTTCCGGCATGGGTCAGGTCAGAACCACGTCAAACTGTTCCCGATTGTAGGCCTCTTCCGGCTGGAAGCGAATGCGTTTGCCCAGATTTTCCTCCAGCTCCTGCAGGCCCAGATGCTGTTCATCAATGATGTGGTCTATCAGTTCGGGGTTGGCCAGCACCAGCACATTGCCGGTCTTGAACTGGCGCACGGCCCGGGTGATTTCACGAAACAGTTCAAAAGCCAGGCTTTCGACAGTTTTAACATAACCCCGGCCAATGCATTCCGGGCACGGTTCGCACAGCAATTTTTGCAGGCATTCGGTGGTGCGTTTGCGCGTCATTTCCACCAGCCCAAGCTCGGTGATGCCGGAGATGCTGGTTTTGACCGGATCATTGTCCAGGCAGTGCTGCAAGGTGTTCAGTACCTGCTGGCGATGGTTTTCGTCCTGCATGTCGATAAAATCGAGGATGATGATGCCACCGATATTGCGCAGGCGAATTTGCCGCGCGATGCAGTGTGCCGCTTCCAGGTTAGTGCGAAAAATGGTGTCTTCCAGGTTCCGGTGGCCCACAAAGCGGCCGGTATTGACATCAATGGTGGTCATGGCTTCGTTCTGTTCAATCACCAGATTACCACCGGATTTCAGGGGCACAAAACGCCGCAGGGCCTTGCTGATTTCTTCTTCGATATTGAAAAAGTCAAAAATCGGCCGGTCCCCTTCATACAGCACCAGCTCTCCGGCCCATTGAGGCACAAATTCAGTCAGAAAAGCCTGTATTTCCTTGTGGATCTCCGGGGAATCCACCCGCACCTGTCGCACTTCATGCGTCAGGTTGTCGCGCATGGCACGCAAGGGCAAGGACAAGCCCTGGTAGATGCGCTGCGGTGCGCAGGCGGAAGGGATGCTTTGACGCGCCTTCTCCCACAAGCGCACCAGAAAATCGAAATCCCGCTGCAGGCTGTGCCGGTCAACGCCTTCGGCATTGGTGCGGGCGATGATGCCGTATTGGGGAAAATCCGCACCCAGCTGGTCCAAAATGGCCTGCAGGCGTTCCCGCTCGGCTTCATCGGTGATGCGTGCTGAAAGTGCGCGCGTGCCAGGTTCCTGTGGCAACAGCACCAGGTAACGACTGGGGATGCTGATCTGACAGGTCACCCGCGCGCCCTTGCTGCCAATAGCGTCCTTGTAGACCTGCACCAACAGTTGCTGGCCTTCATGCACGACACTGGCAATGTTGGGATAAGACGGAGCAGATCGCGAAGCAGAAGCAGAATCAACCCCGGGCGATTCAGGTGATGAGGTATCGGCAGGCCATGCGGAGTAACCCCTGGATCGGTTGTCTGAATTGTTAACCGGTTTGTTACTGGAGGCGCTACTGTGCGCAGCCTCTTTTTCACCGTTCGCCGACGAATCCGGTTTGTCCAGGCAGCAAATATCAGTGACGTGCATAAACGCCGAACGTTCCAGGCCAATATTGATGAAGGCCGCTTGCAGGCCGGGCACCACCCGTTCGATGCGACCCATGAAAATCTGTCCAACCATGGAGGTGCAACTATGCCGGTCGTGCATGACTTCCTGCAGCATGCCATTATCCACCAGCGCCACGCGCGTTTCATTGGGGGTGGCATTGATGAGAATTTCTTCCGTCATAGCCAGGGTTCCTTAGGGAAGCTCTGATTGAATCTGGACGAAGCAGGTTATGCCGGAAATGTTTGAGAACAAGGCGAAGTTCGCAGCCAATAGCCGGCTAATCGCCAGGACTTCAACGCAGTTATCGGACATTTCAGGTATGAGAAGCGAGTTCATGATTCGATCAGAGCTTCCTTGGTGAGTAACGGCTTTGGCCATTGTAACAAACCCGCGCCCGAAGGCAGGCACGATGGGTATGGCTATCAAGGGAGTCTCTCAGGCACCACCGGTTTGGCTGTGTTGCGAGGAATTAATTAAATGGTGTCACGCCCACGTTTTTCAGCAAGGCCAGGGTCTCGAACAACGGCAGGCCCATAATGCCGGAAAAACTGCCGTCAATGCGCGGCACAAAAGCCGCAGCATAACCCTGAATGGCGTAAGCGCCGGCCTTGTCCAGCGGTTCGCCAGTGGCCACGTAGGCGCGGATTTCGGCCTCACTCAGTGGCCGGAAATGGACTTCGCTGGTGGACACCGCCTGCTGCCACCGGTGCTGATGCCAAACGGCCACGGCGGTGGTGACCTGGTGTGTTCTGCCCGACAGGGCCTGCAACATGGCACAGGCCTCTTCTGTATCCCGCGGCTGGCCCAGCAAGGCGCCGTCCAGCACCACGATGGTGTCTGAACCCAGCACCGGTAAATCAGTCAGGGTTGGAATCAGCGACAAATTATCGGTATTTCCGGTGTTTTTGAGCGCATCGACGATAGCAGCGGCCTTGCCCTTGGCCAGGCGCAGGGAATACGCCACCGGGTCTTCCTGTTTCAATGGGCTTTCATCAATATTGGCTGGTCGGCACGCAGGCTCGATGCCCACCTGTCGCAGCAACTGTGCCCGGCGGGGCGAGGCCGAAGCCAGAATTACCTGCGGGACTGTGGTTTTGCTGCCACTTTCTTTTGGCTTGTGGCCTTGTTCTGGCATGGAGTCAGGAGCGTTCATAAGTTAGGGAGCCCCTCTGATTGAAGAATTGTCAACGTTGGCTTGGCCGGTGCCTATTCGCGGTGATAGGGGTGGTTATTGCGCAGGCTCCAGACCCGATAGAGCTGTTCTGCCACGATCACCCGAACCAGCGGATGGGGGAAGGTCAGCGCACTCAGTGACCAGGTTTCATGGGCCTGTTGTTTCAAATCCGGGGCCAGCCCGTCAGCACCGCCAATGACCAGATCGAGATCTTGGCCATCCATGTCCCAGCGTTCAAATTTGTCCGCTAGCTGCCGCGTGGTATGGGTTTTTCCCCGTTCATCCAACACCACCAGCCGATTACCCGGCCTGAGCGCCTGACGTATGGCTTCAGCCTCCTTGTGCATGGCTTTGTGTGCCGTGATTGAACGGTTTCGGATCACCGGCGGGATTTCCACCAACTCAATGCGGTGGCCAGCCGGCATTCGCCTGACGTATTCGTTAAACCCGGCGGTGACCCAGGCGGGCATTTTATGGCCAACACTGATGAGTCGGGTTTTCATGCGCCGGCGCAGCAGCTCCAGGCCGGTGAGCTATTGGACACACTAATTGGCCTCGTTAGCCGCGTTCTCTTTGGCGCTGTCCCTGGCCTCTTCACTGTCAATACCCCACAAGCCTTCCAGGTTGTAAAAGCCCCGCGCTTCGGGTGACATCACGTGCAAGACAACGTCACCCAGATCCACCACCACCCACTCGGAAACCCCTTCGCCTTCATGACCAAACACGTCAAAACCCGCCTGACGGGCTTTGCCCATGGCGGTTTCGGCAATGGTTTTCAGGTGTCGGTTGGATGTTCCGGTGCAGATGGCCAGGTGGTCGGTCACCGAGGTCAGGTGCGACACATCCAGGGCTGTGATATCTTTGGCTTTGGCGTCTTCCAGCGCGTCAATGACAACGGCCAGCAGTTGGGTGGACGGGTTTTGGGGCTTGTCCGGACTTTTTTTGTTTTCCACGCATTCTCCTGAACATGAAAGAAACGGCGATGCCGTGGCGACCATTTTAGCCTGTCCATGCGCCAGAGGGAAGCCCGCAATATTTTGCTCTACCGCCACAGTCTGCTGCGGTCCACCTTGGCGCCGGTCGCCAGTCGCGGTACAATGCGCGGCTAAGCTTCCCCGTGAGTACAAACCCATGACCACCAACCCTTTCCGCATGAACCAGCGCTTCAGTCTCTGCCTCCTGAACAAACCGGCCTGGTGCCGGCTGAATGTGGCCTGGGCCTTTTTTCTGGTTTACCTGACCCTGAGCGTCATCACACGCACCGTACTCACGGTGCTGAGCTGGTCGTCACTGGATGCCGGCTGGCAGGTCATTCCAGTGATTTTCCTGCGCGGACTGCTGTTTGATCTGGGCTTTTACAGCTATTTCCTGATTCCCTTTGTGCTGTACCTGTGGTTGCTGCCGGAACGGCTCTGGCGCAGTCGCCTCAACAAGATCCTCGTGCACGGGGTTTACCTGCTGTCCATTTACGGGTTTCTATTTGTGGCCGTGGCGGAATACTTTTTCTGGGACGAATTCACGGTTCGCTTCAATTTCATCTCGGTCGATTACCTGGTTTACACCCACGAAGTCACCAGCAATATCCAGCAATCCTACCCGGTGGGGCCCATTCTGGCTGGTCTGGGGTTGTTGGCGCTGGGCATTTACTGGCTAACCCGGTCTTACCTGAATCAGGCACTTGATTGCGCTTCACATTTTCGCCAGCGCACCGGCCCCGTGTTGCTTTTGCTGTTGCTGCCGGTGGTCAGTTATTTTGCCCTGAACCAGCAATGGCGTGAGTACAGCAAAAACACCTTCCAGAACGAACTGGCCAGCAATGGGCCTTACCAGTTCTTTGCCGCGTTCCGAAACAACGTGCTGGATTACGACAAATTCTATCCGGTGCAGGATGACGCCAAGGTGACGCGCAACCTTTACCGCCTGGTACATAAACCGCTGCCGGAAAATCCCGAGGCCATCAAACCCTATGACATCGGGCGACACATTGATAACCCAGGCGAGGAACAGCGGCACAATGTGATTTTGGTCACCATCGAGTCCTTCAATGCCGACTTCCTGAAAAAATTTGCCGACCAGCGCGGGTACCCGGACACAGTCAAGCCCGACCTGATCCGGCAGTACGGTGGCGAAGCCGGGATGACGCCGTTTCTGGACTCGCTTATTGACCAGAGCCTGTTTTTCTCACGCATGTATGCCACCGGCACCCGAACCGTGCGTGGGCTGGAAGCCATTACCTTGTCCATACCGCCCACGCCTGGCCGTTCCATCGTCAAGCGCATTGGGCACGAGTCCGGTATGCATTCGCTGGGACAGGTGTTTCGCGACAAGGGTTATGACGTGCAATTCATTTATGGAGGCCGCGGCTATTTTGACAACATGAACGCGTTTTTTTCCGGCAACGGTTACGGCATCATCGACCAGGACAACGCCGCAGACTTCAACCATAAAATCGCCTTTGAAAATGCCTGGGGCATGAGCGATGGCGACCTGTATGACATTACCCTGGCCCAGGCCGATCGCGCCCATGCCGAAGGCAAGCCCTTTTTCTACCAGTTGATGACCACCTCCAACCACCGGCCATTCACTTTTCCGGAAGGCACCATCGACTGGCCCCAGCACAACCGCGAATCGGTCATTGCCTACACCAGTTACGCCATTGGTGAGTTTTTGAGAACAGCCAGCGAAAAGCCCTGGTTTGACAACACGGTTTTTGTTTTTATCGCCGATCACACTTCGCGCGCTGCCGGGAAGGCCAGCCTGCAGGTTCAGCGGTATCACATTCCCATGTGGATCTACGCGCCCAAGCTGGTCAAACCCCGCGTGGTTGATACCCTGTTGAGCCAGATCGACGTGGCCCCCACCCTGCTGGCCCTGCTCAACATGGACTACGATTCGTGGTTTTTTGGTTTGAATGCCAGTGATGTGTCACCGGATGAGGAACGGGCGCTGATCGGTAATTATCAGAAACTGGGCTTGTACAAGGATGGCGTGCTGACTTATCTGGCGCCGGTCAAGCAGGTGCTGCAACGGCAGGAAGCCACCGGCCAGGCAGTCAACAATCCGACACTGGTGGATGAGGCCATCGCCTATTATCAGGGGGCTGACCGGGTTTACCGCTGCGGGCTAAACCTGCTCAAGCCGTCGAAAGCCGCGCAACAATGCCTGCATGGCGAAATCAAAAAAGCGCGCTAGGGAAGCTCTCAGCCGTTGGCCAGCTTCAGGGCATTGGCCAGTTGCAGGTACTGATCCACGCTGACGGTCTCTGGCCGCTGTTGCGGGTCCAACCCCATGCGCTGCAATTGTTCGGCGGAAAACAGGCCCTTGAGGTTATTCTTGAGGGTCTTGCGCCGTTGCGAGAAAGCCTGTTTGACCACGCGTTCCAGGGTGGCAAAATCCACCGCTGGCGGATTCTCCCGTGGCACCAGGCGAATGATTTGTGAGTCCACCTTGGGCACCGGGTGGAACGAGCTTGGCTTGACCACAAACAGAGGCTGGGTTTCCAGACGGTGTTGCAACATTACCGAAAGCCGGCCGTAATCCTTGCCCCCGGGCTGGGCCGCGATGCGCCTCACCACTTCCTTTTGCAACATAAACAGCATGTCTTCAATGCGGTCGGCCTGCTGCAGCAAGTGAATCAGCAAAGGCGTGGACACGTTGTAGGGCAGGTTGCCAATCACTCGCGCCTTTCTGCTGTCAGCCGGTTCGGGCAAAGCCAGCGTCAGGGCGTCCTCATGGTGGATCTCCACGTGGGGCTGGCGGCCGAATTTCTGTTCCAACTCCGGAATCAAGTCGCTGTCCAGTTCCACCAGGTGCAAAGCAGCCACCCGGTCAACCAGCTCCTCGGTGATGGCACCGTGACCGGGGCCGATTTCATAGAATAGGTCATCAGCCTTGGGGTTGGCAGCATGGATGATTTTGCCAATGATATTGGGGTCATGCAGAAAATTCTGTCCGAAACGTTTCTTGGCTTTCATGCGACGTCTTCTCCAGACTGATTTTGTGCCAGCTGGCGTGCCAGATGGATGGCCTGCAACAGGCTACCCGTGCCGGCAGTGCCCTGCCCGGCGATGTCCAGGGCGGTGCCGTGATCCACGCTGGTGCGGATAAATGGCAAACCCAGGGTCAGGTTGACCGACTCGCCAAAACCGGCGTACTTCAACGGCGCCAGCCCCTGATCATGATACATGGCCAGCACCGCGTCGACTTTTTCCAGTCGCGGTGGGGTGAACAGCGTGTCAGCCGGTATGGGGCCGGTCACGGCATGATCAGCCTGCCGAAAGGCAGCAATGACTGGTTCAATCACGTCGACTTCTTCCCGGCCCAGCACGCCGCCCTCGCCGGCATGAGGGTTCAAGCCACACACGGCAATACGCGGCTTCGTCAGGCCGAACTTCTTTTGCATGTCTGCCAGCAGGATGCTCAACACCTCGCGCAGGCTATCAGGGCTGATGGCATCGGCCACCGCCCGCAATGGCAGGTGGGTGGTGGCCAGGGCCACGCGCATGTGGCGATTGAGCAGCATCATGACCACTTTGGACGTCTGGCTGAGTTCGGCCAGAAATTCGGTGTGTCCGGTAAAAGGAATGCCCGCGCTGTTGATAACACCCTTGTGCAGCGGCGTGGTCACCATGGCGGAAAACTGCCCTGTCATGCAACCTCTGGCAGCCATTTCCAGGGTGCGCAGCACGTAATGGGCATTGGCCGGGTTCAACTGGCCAATGGTCACCGGCTGCGGGCATTGAACCGGCAGGCAGTGCACCGTACGCGAATCGGCCGGAATAGCACAATCGCCCTGAGTGGAAAGGGCTTTCACCGTCACGGCCAATCCCAGCTTGCGGCCATGTTGTTCCAGCACGGCTGGATCAGCAATGACCACCGCCGGGTTCAGGCGGCCTTCAGCGGCCAGACGCAGAATCAGTTCCGGGCCAATGCCGGCGGGTTCGCCACCGGTAATGGCGATGGGCCGTTGAGTGGCCTTTCGGGGCGTGAGCGCCTGCTTCAAAGGCGGATGTCCACAAAGGCCTCGCCACGAATCTGACGCAACCAAGCTTCGCGCTCTTCGGCAATCTTGCGCTGCAGCAGGGCTTCGCGAGCTTGCTGGCGCTTGAACTCTTCGGTGACATCACTTTTGCGTTTGCCATTGAGCTTGACAATATGCCAGCCGGCCTGAGTCTGGAAGGGCTTGGAATATTCCCCTTCTTTCAATGACTCCAACGCCTTGGCAAAACGCTCGCCATACTGACGCGGCTGGAACCAGCCCATGTCGCCGCCCAGTGGCGCGGAAGCATGATCGTCTGAATATTTTTCCGCCAACTTGGCAAAGTCCTCGCCTTGCTGCAGTTTTTCATAGACTTCATTGATGGTGCGCATGGCGTCTTCAGGCGTAACCAGCTCGGAAACCCGGGCCATGATGTGCTGGGCCTTGACCTCGTCGATCATTTTCTGCTCACTGTCGCGCTTGCCTTCCAGTTTGATGATGTGAAAACCGCTGGGACTGCGTACCGGATGCGTGATTTCACCCACTTTCATGGCACTGAGCTGATCAGTGAACAGTTCTGGCAACTGGTTAACCGGTCGCCAGCCCAGATCGCCCCCTTCCAGGGCTTTCTGGCCAGCGGAAACCTGCGTCGCAAGACTGGCAAAATCCGCCCCCCCGGCCAGCTGTTGATAAACCTCCTCGGCTTTTTGACGGGCTTTTTCCACGGCTTCGTTGGAGGCATTTTGAGGCACTGCAATCAGAATATGGCGCAGTTTGACTTCACCCTGGTTCAGGTGGTTGGACGCCAGAAACAGGTCCACATCTTCTTCAGACACTTTGGCCTGGCTCTCGGCCCAGCCACGGCTGACGCGGTCGGCCAGCATTTCCTTGCGAATGTCCTCGCGGAAATCGGCAAAACGCTGCCCTTCATTTTCAATGGCTGCCCGCATTTGCGCGACACTCAAGCCATTCTGGGCCGCAATGCGCTCAATGGCCGCGTTCAGCTCGGCATCAGACACACGCACGCCCGCCTGTTGTGCCTTCTGCACTTGCAGGTTTTGCAAAATCAGCCGTTCCAGCACCTGCCGTTCCAGCACCGAACGGGGCGGCAACTGCACCCCACGGGCATTGAACTGTTTGATGATGTTGGCCACGGTGCGATCCAGGTCGCTGCGAAGAATCACATCATCGTCAACCACGGCCACAATCTCGTCCAGCAGTTGCTCTTCGGCAAAACTGGCATTTGACAGCCACAAACCACTGGCTAGGGCCAATAACACGATCAGTTTTTTCATGAATCAATATTCCTCGCTATAGCCCGGAATGGACTGTTTCAACAAGCGCCGCGGGTTGCGGCCCAATGAGCCCAGTCCATTGAACTGGATTTCTGCGTAGATGCCGTTTTTGGCGTCTCCCGCTTCGTTATAGACAAACCGACGCGCCACCAGACGAAAAGCCCAGCAACAGCTGCGGTGTTCAATGCCTGCCAGTGCCTCAATGATTGTGTTGGCATCCAGCGAGTAGTTCCAGCGGGCAATCAGGCGATTCTGGCGGCTGACGGGGTAAACCACCGAGCTGTCCACCTGTTCAATTTTACCCTGCCGGTAGCGGTAAGCAAAATTGAGCAGCGAACCGGCGGTGCCACGCCGTTGCAATCGCACCAGCGCCCGTTCGGTTTCGCTGGTTTCCGGATCCCAGTGCAAGCTTACTGTGCCATTCCAGGGGCTATCCGGCCGGTAATTGAACTCGGCAATCAGAGGTGACACCGAGCGGTTCTGGGGTTGGCCATTTAGCTGCACGCGCTGCTGGTCAAAATAGACAATCTGACCCATGGTGGCGTTCCATCTTTCCCGCCCCACGGCGTCAAAAGCACGATGGGTCAGCGCCACGGACACCTGATTAGCGTCCATTTGCCGGTCGGCGCCGGAAAAACGGTTGGTCTGGAACAGCAGGGCCGAACCAAAGGTCAGATCGTGGGTGTCAAACAACGGGATGTCCTCTTGCTTGCGGTACGGCGCAAACACGTAAAACAGCCGTGGCTCCAGGGTTTTGAAGCTGCCATCAGGCAGATTTTTTTCCAGGCGTAGTCCGCTGTCGAGGGAAAAAATGGGCAGGGAACGGCCCGGTCTGTCGTTGCCTTCGGCGTGCTTGAGGTCATATTCGGTCAGGCGGTAGTCCAGCCGTGGCGCCAGCCAGCCCCAGGCTTTCTGCCAGCGTTTTTCCACGTAAGGCCGAAAATCCAGTCGCCAACCGGTCACCGAATCCTCGCGATAGAAGTTGGCCGCCTGCGCTTTCAGGCCGTAGTGCAAACCCTGCAACAGGCGATGGTTTTGCCACCAGTAATTGAGCACCGGCAACCGCTGGTAAGGTTTCTGGTCTGGCCGTATGGTGCTGGTGAGTAGCTGGTAGTCATCGATCTGGGCGCGAAACAACCAGTGCTCACCTGTGCCTTTCAGCTGCAGGTAACTGTGCAGGTAAGGCCGTGACGCGGTGTAGACGTTGTCGCTGAAGTCCTCGAAATAACGGGGGTCGGAAACCCGCTGGTACCTGCCATTGAACCACCAGTCATCGTTGATGCTTTTACGGTGGGTCAGATTGAGAAAATAGCGGTCAATATCACGCACTTTATCATTGGGCAGGTAATCCACTTCCAGCGTACCGCGATAGCTTTCGCCCAGATAGCGAAATCCGCTTTCCAGCATGGCGCCATTCTGCTGAATGTAACGCGGCGTCAGAGCCAGGTCGCGATTAGGTGCCAAGTTGAAATAATAAGGGATTGAAATGTCCCAGCCGGTCACCGAGGAATAGCCCACGCCGGGCACCAGAAAGCCGCTACGGCGCTGATCGTTCAGCGGCAACCGGGCCCAGGGCAGATAGACGATGGGGGTGTTCTTGAAATGCAAGGTCAGGTGGTGAAAGGTGCCTTCCTGTTTTTCCAGATCAAGCTCGGCACGGTGGGCGCGTATTTCCCAACTTTTGTGATCGGATGGGCAGGTGGTGTAACTAATGTTTTCCAGCACACTGGCCTGCTCGCTTTGCTGCAACTGTTCGGCGCTGCCATTAACATTGGAATTCAAAATGTGAAACGTGATGTCGGTGAGGTTCGCTTTGTCCTGCTGCAGGTAAAGCGTGGCCCGGCGCGCCTTGATGGTCTGTTTGTCATCGCTGTAACGCAACGGCGTCTGTATTTCCGCCTCACCAGTGGAGCGATTCAGTTGCAGGGACTGGGCGGCGATAATTTTCTTCCCCTGCTGAACGCACACGTCACCGGTCAATTTCAGCGTCTGATCATCCACCCGCTTGATCCTGAACGCATCCAGGTGCAATTTGCCGTCTGCCTGTGGCACTTTACATTCAATGGCCGGCGGTTCCGGTTGCACCGCACACTCATCGGCTATGGGCGATTCCGTTTTGCCCTTGGCCAAAGTGGTCGCAGGGAGCACAAGCAGACAGAAGATGCCGGCCAAGCCAGTAAGTGTCCCCAGCCGTCGTTGCTGAAGATGTCGTGGTGTTTCGGGCGTGGCGAACACAAAATGCGTCAAGAGATATCCTGTGGCTGTACTGACGGAAAAGTCACGGCCAGACCGGGCATTGGGCCGGGGCCGTGTTTACAAAGTTTGCGGCGTATTTTAATATGGCCGTTGGCGAATGTCTTTGACTATCTCGTTGAATGCCAATTCGCCGGGTGAATAAAAAACCAAACTGAATCCAGGAGGGAGATCATGGCAGCGAAATTTGTGGTGACAACCGGCGCAGACGGCAAACGCTATTTTGTGCTCAAGGCCGGCAATGGCGAAGTCATTTTGCAAAGTCAGGGTTACAAAACCGAGTCCGGTTGCATCAATGGCATCGAATCCGTGCGCAACAACGCGCCCAACCCCCAGCGCTTTGAGTGCCGGGAAGCCAAGGATGGGCGAACCTACTTTGTACTCAAGGCCAGTAATGGCCAGGAAATTGGCCGCAGCCAGATGTACAAAACCGATGCCGGCTGCAAAAACGGCCTGGAATCCGTGGCCAGGAACGCCGCCGAAGCGCGGGTGGAAATCGTCGAGGACTGAGTTTCCTCAAGACGGAATCTCTTGCCCTAAGGAAGCTCTGATTGAATCTGGCGCGGACAGATTGGAACGTAAATTGTTCAGATCAAGGCGCAAACCACACGCAATAGCGAGCTATTGTGAAGATTTGCAACGCAGAAATGGACGATTTTATGCCGCAAGATACCGTGTCACGATTCAATCAGCGGCTCCCTAAACAGCACACCAAACACCGTCCAGCTGGCGCAAGTCCGTCTTGCGCCTTTTTGATGCCTGATCCTTTCTCTTTTCATTGCCCCTGCCATGACCAATTCCACCAACTGGTTTGACAACGACGACTTCTGGAAAACCTTTTACCCCACCATGTTTGACTCGCACAGCTTTGCTCAGGCGCGCCAGGAATGCCTGCCATTGCTGGCACTGGCTGGCAAGGAGTCACCGCGCGTGCTGGATCTGGCCTGTGGTCCCGGGCGCCATGCCGTGCCACTGGCGGCGCTGGGGCTGGAAGTCACCGGCGTCGATCTGAGCCAGACCCTGTTACAAAAAGCCACCGAGCTGGCCAGGCAAACCGGCGTGACGGTGGAGTGGCGCCAGGAAGACATGCGCGATCACCACCGGCCCGGGCATTACGACCTGATTCTTAACCTGTTTTCTTCCTTTGGCTATTTCGACCAGTGGCAGGACAACCAGAAAGTCCTGAACCGGGCCCACGAAAACCTGACCGCAGGCGGCGTCCTGATTCTTGAGGGGCGTGGCAAAGAGCGGGTTATTCGCGAATTACAGCCCGTGCATGCCGAGGAATTTGACAACGAGCACCTGCCCGGCTGCGTGCTGTATCAGCGGCCTTACCTGAGCGATGACCTGACGCGGCTGCATAATGAATGGACGCTGGTGTGCCCCGATGGCGCGCACCGGCATGAATACAGCCACTTCATCTACACCGCGCAGGAACTGCGGATGATGGCAGCGCAGGCCGGTTTTGAGTCCGTTACGATTTATGGCGGTTTGAGCGGCGAGCCTTACGACCTGGATGCCGAACGGCTGGTGCTTGTGGCACGCAAAAACGGCGCGTGAGTGCATCAGACCGGCACGGGAAGCGGTCAATAGCAAAGACCAAAAGGGTTGTGAAAGGACGGAAGGAATGGTGCCGGCGCACGGAGTCGAACCGCGGACCTACTGATTACAAGTCAGTTGCTCTACCAGCTGAGCTACGCCGGCACACTTTTCTAGTACTTGAGCAGTCGAAGAACAGCCAGAGGAAAGGCCGCTTGATGAATAGGGCAGCAATGAAACACTGTTCAATCGCCGATCAACTCAAGGGCGTGCAGTATAGCCAATCGCCCTATTTCCATCAAGCCCTTTTGTGCGGATTTTTCACCGATTGACCGGCTGCCTGCGATATTAACCTGGCATCGATATAGATGATGCTCAGGGCTTCAAGCCTGCCTCGGAACAAGGCATCGCTTGCAGCCAATGGTTGTTCCATTGGCAAAAGCGATAACACCGGGCCGGGGCAGGCTTGAAGCCCAACTCATTGATATAAAAAGGCCCGCCATCAGTGCGAGCCTTTCAGAGGTTTTATCAGCGCTTTATTCAGCGCCGGGCAAAGCCCTGACCCGACGGTCGCGGTTCTTGGGGCAAAGCCAGGACCGTGATGCCAGCGGCCACCGATTGCACCGGTGCCAGACGGCTTTGATCCCGCAATTGCACCTGACGAATTTCAAACGGTGCCTTGAGGCCGGATTTGGCCAGCAAACCCGCGTCTATGGGTAAGCTCAAGGTCTGAGCACCCTTCGGCAACCAGGCGGCAGACTGGGCCACGGCAAAGGGCACTACCTTGTTGTTGGCGTCACGGCCGAATAACACGCCCCGCACTTCGAAGCGGCCTTCCTGAGCCACGGTGACACCGATATTCACGCGCGCGGTTCCACTTTTATCACGCGTGACATCCAGCTGGCCATTAAAGCCGGCCACCGGCAAGTTGACGGCAAAGGCCGTTTGTGCATCGCGCATGACCTTGTCGTTGGCGGCAAAAACGTGGGCAGTCCACAGGCCATTGGCCAGGCCTGTCAGCTCTGAAACCGGCAGCGAAGCCTGAAAGCGGCCATCCGGCTGGCGGGTAAATTTCAGTTCGCCGGCCACGCGGCCATCGGGCAGGCTGACGTATCCCTGCCATTGGGCGTTCTGGGTGCTTTGGCCATCGCGCAAGGCGGCCACCACCTGAATCGGCTCATTGGCATTGAAGGTGGCCTTGCTGGTGCCCAATTCCAGTACCTGGCTGGATTGTGGCTCAAACACGTGCACCACCACCGGCACCTTCTCATCCAGGCCAGTCACTTTCAATACCGCTTTTCCAGCCGGCACATTCGCCTTGAACGCCACCGTATTCTGTGGGAAGGGCACGCCGGTTTTTTGCACACTTTGGGCGTCGGCAAAAACATCCAACGGAATGACCTCGCCTGCCGCTTGCAATTGCACCTGACCGGCATTGAGACTCACTGCCTTGCCGGTGGACAAGGGACTGATGCGGATCACCGTTTCGCCGCCAGTCACTGGCAGTTTCAGACCCGCAGCCAGCTTGTCACCGGTACTGTCCAGCCAGTATTGGCGGCTTTTTTCGGTGTAAACAGCAGGTGAAAAGTCCAATGCCTGATCCGCGTCAATGGCATAGCTGAACACCACCGGATCACGGCTGGTGTTGATCAGGGGGGCGTCCACCTGGGTGGATTTTTGCAACAGACTGTCGTCCATTGTCACCGGTACATTCCATTTGGCCTGAGGCCCGGCAGCGGCAGCGATAGCGGAAATGGCAAAGCCAAGGGCAAGGGCCACCGTGTGTTTGGGTGTGAAATTGATTTTCATGTCAGCAGCTCCTTAAATGTCGTTGCGCAGAATAACATCGAGGCCAAAGCATTGGCGACGGCTCTGGTTATGGCTCAATGGCTCACCACCGGCCATGCGGCTTTTATCCCGGAACCAGGTGGTGCCTGCCCCTTCCTGGGAGGAGCACTCAAGGAAACCATCGGAGCAACTGCTCAACCAGGCCTGGGTGACTTCCAGCCCCACATTCAGGGCATAACCGCCGCAATAGCTGTCGCCATCCCACACGGCCGTTTCCACATCGGTACCGACCACGTTCCAGAAGCCTTTGGGCAACGCCGGCCGGCCGGAAGTGCCATACAGGTAGTTGGCGTTGTAGTAAGCCATCCATGAAGTCTGTTGCATGCGCACGGCATCGGACTTGTAGCCCAGCAGCCAGCCCAGGGAACTTTCAAACACATTACCCTGCATGACCGCATTGGCCAGCGGCGTGCCCTTGGAAGAAGGCGCGAGCGCATTGACCCAACGAATTTTGTTGATGATATTGGGGTAACGGCTGTCCCAGGTGGGGTTGGACATGATCCAGCGCATGACATTGCCGCCATTGGAGTGCGTAATCACCACCAGGTCGGTAATGTTCTTGTTGTTGATAAACGTGGTCAGCTGACCGGCCAGACAACCGGCGGCCTGGGAATCCCACATGTATTTTTCAAAATTGCAGTTAATGACCACGTAATTGCTCTGATTGGGCAAACCCTGGCGAATGGAATTGACCATGCCCCATTGCCAGTAATCAGCGGCGGCATTGGTTTGGTGGCCCGTGCCATGCACCAGCGCAACGCCAGTGGCAGCATGGCCCACGGGAACCAGAAAAAAGGCGGCGATAAACGCCAGGCGAGAAAGTTTCATCAAATAGACCTCCCTATTTTGATCGTGATGGTAAGAAAATGCGCAGTGTGAGTTATGGAGTTATTGTTATTATTCGTATTTGGCGCATGGATTATGCGTCAGCCGGGCGTGGGATTCCGTGACGCAGGCCACACTTTACACCAGCTCCACCCCTTTTTTCAAACGTTGGTTTGGAGCACATGCGCTATCTTTCAAAATTCGTATGCACGGTGGCTTTTTGAAAGGAAAAAACCACAGGAATTCAGGCAGCAGTCTTCGACTAAATTGTGCAGGAAGCCGGTGTGGCATGTGATGCCCCGAAGTCCATCGGACAGGGCTGGCACGAGTTCATGATTCGATCAGAGCTTCCCTAGCGAACGCGCGGCCCTTGCTGGACGTCCATTTTCGGGTGACGGAACCAGTAATTGGTGGCCACGGTGATCCGGGTGCCATCGCCTTTGTAGGGGCTGACTTCGTGCATCAGCCAGGAAGGGAAAATCAGCAGCTGGCCGGCCTGTAACTTGAAGACCTGGTGCCCGAAGCCAAAAGGCGCTTTGGTCATTTGCAACAAGCCCGGATCCAGGTATTGATTGGCGGCGGGATTGGGGTGGAAAAACCGGGTCACGCCCGAATCCACCAGCGTTTGCCCCGGCGCTTCCCCGCTGTCCACGCAATACACCGCAGACCAGCTGGCCATGGGGTGATTGTGGTTCACAAAATAACCGTTTTTGCGTGTGATGTGGAACCAGGCGTCGGCGTAGACTTCAAATTCGTCCACGGTTTTACGTTTGTACTGGTTGACCATGCCGACCATTTCCAGCACGTGATCGGTGATGGCGTTTTTCAGGCGCTGTACGCACGGTTCTTCCCAGGAAAACAGGTCGAAATGGCTCTCGAACAGCTCATCGGTGGCCACGGAGTTCTGGTTCGGATTCCGGTAATGAGTTCCTTCGGCCTCGCGTGCCAGAAACAGCGCTTTGAGTTCGGCGTTGAGGGACTCGGCATCCGGCAATGCCGCCACCCCGAAGGGCACGGCAAAGGCCGGAATAATTTGAATAGCCGGTGGCTGTTTCATGCGTGTTGCCATTTCCTGGCCAAGACTGGCCGCGTTATCCTCAAGGAGGCAAGAGTCAGAAGCGATGTCATTATTAACTTGGCATCAATATAGGCGATGCCAGGTTAATACCGCTTTTTTGTGCTTGTCGTGGTGGCAGCCTTGACCGGCAGGTCTTCCAGTGTCACCACCATTTTCTTGCCCAGCAATCCTTCCAGCCCCGGCGGCCACCAACCAAAAGCCCGGGCGCGATCGAGTGCTTCGTTCACCGGCACGCCTTTTTCATTGATCAACCAGGCAATGTAGGCCTCAGAAGCGCGATGACCGGAGCGGCAGTGCATCAATACCTTGCCCTGCTCACCGGCTAATGCCTGAGCCAGGGCCTTGGTCTGCTCCGGGCTGCGCGGAAATTCCTTGCCACCGATAGGGATCATCACATATTCAATACCCATCTTCTTCAATTCGGCGGCTTCATCAAAACGCAGCGGCTTCATTTCTTCCGGTGTTCTGAAATTAATCACTTTGGTGATGCCGGCCTGCTTCAATCGTTGCAGGTCCGGGTAAAACGGCTGCGGCCCGATAAACAGGTTCTGATCGGCCGGGTACACCATCTGCAGGTAATCCGGGCGTGGCGGCGCCTTGACCGGTCGCGGTTGGGGCTGAGCCAACGCGGACAGGCTGAACACCAGCACGACCAGCACGGCCAGCGGGGAAAAACGAAAACGACTTGGGTTGTGCATAAGTTTCTCCGTTATTAACCTGATATCAATATAGGCGATGCTCAGTCGTGATGCGCTGTTTGCCAGCAAGGCATCAACTCACCGCTGTAGTCATTCTACAGCAAGAGTTGATAACGCAGTCTGGCGGACAGCGCATCGCGGCTGAGCCTTTTTATATCAATGAGTTGGGCTTCATCTATATTGATGCCAGGTTAATAAATAACGCCAAATAATGCGCAAGAATATCAGTTTTGGGGTCAGCTTGCCTGGATTTACGAAAACAGCGTGGTGGCCATCTGACGCCGAAAAGCCGCGCGCGCGGCGGGGTCATCCACCAGATTGAGCGCATTCACCAGCGCCTGACGCACGGCATCGCGGTCATTGCCCGTGGTGTTTTCCAGCACCTGCAATAATGCCTTGACGCCGTTTTCCACTTCACCGGCGGCGATGTGGCCAATGGCGGAACCGATTTCCGGCTTGTCAGCCAGTTTTTCCTGCAAATCCAGCAACTGCAACGCGCTGGCCAGTTTTTCTGCCGCTGGCGAGGTGCGAACATCGTGAGGCAAGGCTTTCCAGATTTCGCGCGCCTTGTCCAGTTCGCCCTGTTGCATGAGCAACTGCACCAGTTGCAGGCGCGATTTATCATCATCGCGCTGCTGCAGTTTTTCCATGGCTACGTCTGTCTGGCCTTTTTCAATGGCGTCCTGAATGGCCAGCCATTCCTCGTCAGGGGCGCTTTCGATGTGTTTTTCGATAAACTGGCGAATGGCGCCTTCAGGCTGCACGCCCATGAATTGATCGACAATTTCACCATTTCGGAATAGTGCCACCGTGGGCAGGGAACGGATGCCATACTGCATGGCCAGCGCCTGCTCGGCGTCGGCGTTGACCTTGGCTAGGGCCACTTGACCGCCGTAGCTGCCCACCGCCTGATGCAAGACAGGCATCAACATGCGACAGGGGCCACACCAATCGGCCCAGAAATCCACCACCACGGGCCGCTTGAAAGATTCCTCGATGACTTTTTGCTGAAAATCCGCCTGAGTGGCGTCGTAAACATGTTCACTCATGATTGTTCCTTAGTTGACCTTTATTTCGTTTGTCCTGTTTGTTCTGTCTTCTGGCTTATTCAACCGGTAAAACCCGGTTATTAACTGGCGGCAATATACGGGTTTTCGCCGGTGCTGTGGTCGGTGGCGTCCAACACGCCCTTGATTTCCGGAAAAGCCTGCAGCAGTTTGGATTCGATGCCCATGCTGAGGGTCTGGCTGGCCATGCCACAACCGTGGCAGCCGCCACCAAACTCAATGATGGCATAGCCTTCATCGTCAAGGTCCACCAGTCGCGCCCAACCACCGTGGCTGGCCAGTTGCGGATTAATCTCGCTGTTGAGGAACCATTCCACCCGTTCCTTGAGTGGCGCGTCCTGTCCCGGCTCCTTGCCCTTGAGGCCCGGGGCCTTGATATTAAGCTGACCGCCGGTTTCTGTTTCTTCATAATCAATTTCAGCACCTTGCAGGTATTTCTCGTGGTCTTTTTCCACCACGATCTTGAAGTCGCCCTGGTCCAGCGCTTCATCGCCTTCGGCCATTTCGTTTTCTTCACAGAAATTCAAATAGCAGTCGGCCATGGGCGTACCGGGGCGATCCACCACCAGGCGCAGGTGCAAATCGTCGATGTCCTGCTCGTCGAGGACATTTTTCAGGTATTTTTTTGCCGGGTCAGTGACTGTAATCATGCGATTTTTCCATACAGGTAAGGCAGGGATTCATCCAGGCGGTAATCAATGCCGGAATGTGTGCCATTGAACTCCTGATAAATATGTTCAATGGCGTGGTTTTCAAGGGCGTTGTGCAATCGGCGCATGCCGTAGTGAATCATGTACTGGTCGCGGCTGCCACAATCCATCCACAAGCCCTTGAGTTGAGACAGGTTGGCCGCAGAGCTGGCCACCCGCTGCACCGGGTCGTGTGCCTGCCAGCGCGCCCAGCGTTCGGGGAGGAGTTCACAGGTGTGTACGTCAAAGGGTAACTGGATGCTGGCCGGTTCATCCGCCGGATCATAGGTGGCAGCCATGCATAATGTCATCAGCGTGTGAATGTCTCCGCCGGTGACTTTCTTGCTTTTCCAGAAGCGTTTCAGAAAGTGCATTGGGTCACCGCCGTATTGGCTCAGGACATCGGCCACAACCGGGAAATCCCGTTGATACAGCACGTCGAAACCGGCATCGCCTGAGTGGTTGGCCACAGCACCCCACTGACCGGGCCAGTCCATTGCACAGCGCATGGCGGCAAAACCACCGGATGACTTGCCGAGCACGGCACGGTGCCGGGCTAGTGGGGCGATGCGAAAGCGATCAACCACTGCCGGCACCAATTCCTTGTGCAGAAAACTGGCATACTGGCCCATGCCGGGTGAGTCCAGGTACTGATTGCCGCCCAGATAGGTAAAGCAATCCGGAAAAGCCATCACCACCGGCCCCATCAGGCCTTCGCCAATCAGGCGGTCCAGGCGCTCGGGCACGCTTTCTTCAAAGGCCCGCCAGGCGGTGCTTTTCAGTCCGCTGCCGGTGTAGGCCGCCAGGTAAAGCATAAACGGGTACTGCTTCGTGCTGGCGTCATAACCCGGTGGCAGGTACACGGGCACCTGGCGCTGGTGTGGGTCGCCCCAGGGGTTATTGCGCAGTAACTGGCTGTTTATGGTCAGCATTTCCAGCCGGCCGGCCGGGTATTGGCGAGGATGTTTGTAGCGGGACATGATCAGTTCCAGCGTTTGTTCAGGACTTCCGCCAGCTCATCAGGAATGGGCGCGGACACCACGGTGTCTTCCCCGTCATCGCGAAAAGTCAGGGAACCGGCGTGCAGGAACAGGCGCTTGAGGCCCCGCTGCTGCATGAAGCGGTTGAATTTTTCGTCGCCATAGCGCTCGTCACCAGCCAGCGGATGACCGATATGGGCGGCGTGAGCGCGAATCTGGTGCGTGCGGCCGGTTTTCAGGTCGCATTCGGCCAGGGTTGCCTGGCGGTTGTAGTGTTCCACGGGGTTGAACACCGTGTGCGCTGACTTGCCACCGCGTTCATCGTCTTCCAGCACCGCCACCGTGCGCTCGCCGCCTTCGCGATTTTCCACATCAATGCGGGCCTGCACCGCCTGGCGGTCATTCAGGTGCCCCTTGAGCAAGGCGAAATAGGTCTTCTTGATGTCTTGTTGCTGCATTTGCTGCTGAAAGTCGCGCAAGGCCGGGCTGTTGCGGGCAATGACCACGCAACCGGAGGTATCCCGATCCAGTCGATGACAAAGCTGCAAATCCGGGTTCTGCTCCAACTGGCGGGCAATATCAATGAGGCCAAACGGTACGCCGGTGCCCGCGTGCACCGCCATTCCCGAGGTTTTGTCGATAACCAGGTAATTGGGAGACTTGTACAGCACACGATCACGCACTAACTGCACCCATTTGTCCGGCACACGGATTTGCCCGCCGCCATCGGGAATCATAAACGGTGGCAGGCGAACCAGGTCGCCGCTGGCCAGTTTTTGTGTCTGCTTGGCGCGTTTGCCATTGACGCGAATCTGGCCGGTTCGCAAGGCCTTGTAAATCAGCGTCTTGGGGAAGTTTTTCAGTTTTTTTATCAGGTAATTGTCCACCCGTTGGCCATCGGCTTCCGGCCCCACAGGCAGGATATTGGCCCGGTGTTGTGCATCGTTCATGAGTTAGTCTCGGGTTAGTCTTGAATCAATCGGGAATTGGGCGCATCATACCACTGGCCAAGCCTGGCTACACCCGCCAGGGTGGGGTTTTATGCCGGTCTGGCAAAGGATAAATCGATGAGGAAAGTGCGCGACTGCCGTCAATTGGCAGCGAGCCCGGTTATTCCACGCCGGATTTGTCAGAGGCTGAAACAATGTCCGACTCGAACCAGGGCTTGCCGGCGCGATAATGGTCCAGGCGTTGGAGCATTTCACCCAGCAATTCATCGTCCTCATCCACCACCTCACGCACCAGATCAATGGCATTTTGCTGCGCGGCGATGGCGCTGGGGTAATCACGCAAGGCCGCGTGGATGGCCGCCTCGGTGTCGCGAAAACTCGCCACGGCATAGGCGTTGTCAGGCACGCTTTCCCAGTCCAGGGCCGACCACAGGCGCATAGCCTTTTCCGGGTTCCGGCACGCCTTGTCCCTGGCCGTAGCCAGTATCCAGGCGTGATTATTGAAAGACCACGGTTCACCCAGTTTTTCTGCCTGCGCGTAATAATGGCCGGCTTTGTGGCAGTCCGGCGTTTGCCCGAGCAGGCCCGACAGGTAAACATTGCCCAGAGATTGCAGGGCTTTGGCCACATGGCGCTGGCCAGCCAGTTCAAACCAGTCAAGGGCATTGGCATGGTCATCTTGAGTGGCTGCATGCTGGCCCAGCATCAAGGCGGCTTCCCCATGCCCCTGATCGGCCGCCTGTTGCAGCCAGTACAGGGCCTGCTGCAACACGGCCTCGGCAGGGTATTTGTCATCCACGAGTACGGGTTTGGCCTTTGGCCCAGCGGTGTTTTTGCGGCCCAAAGCCTGCTTTTCTTTTGTGCCCTGTTCCGCTTTCGCTGAGTCCGCCGCCTCCACGGCTGCCTCCCAGCGTTGATAGAGGTTTTTGCCCAACAGGAAAGCAATATCCGATTGCTTTGACACGTTATCGATCAACAACCGGGGCAATGGCAACGGGGCCAGCCCCGGTTTTTTTTCTTCTTGCGGCTCTTGCGCGGGAGCCGAAGTAAAACTTTCGGCCTGTTTTCCTTCCCCTGCGGGGGTGACCACGCGACGTACCGGTTCTGGTGACTGAGCGCCTGTCGTTTTGGCTGCCAGTTCAGGGTTCTGCTGGGCCATTGCCAGTGGCATGACCAGCCAGGCGGCGAGTACCAGCATGAACCCGGTTCGTTGATGAGCGCGCCTAAACGGCGCCGTGACGCTGAGCTGAGGCATGGATTACTTTCCGGTTTTCAGGCTGGGCACTTGTTTGGTAACTGCCGCCTGGTTATTGGTTGTCGTGTTATTCGTGACCAGTGACTGCCGCACCGCGTGTTCAAAAGCCTCACCGCGTTGAGCGTAGTTGGCAAAGGCATCAAAACTGGGCGCGCCGGGAGAAAGCAGCACCGTGCCGCCTTTGGGCGTATGAATCTGCGCCAGCGCCACCGCTTCGGCCATGTTTTCTGCCCGCACAATGCGCGAAAGCAGCGGCTGTTGCTTCAAGGCCGCCAGGATACGGCTGGCATTTTCACCGGTCACAATCAGACACGCCGGTGGATTGGCGGCAATGGCCCGGGCAAATTCATCCCAATCCAGCTGGCGATCGTAGCCGCCCAGAATAAGGCCGGTGTTTCGCGGCTCAAGAGTGGCCAAAGCCGCCAGGCTGGCGTGAGGGGTGGAGGCAATGGAATCGTTGATCCAGTGCCACTGGCCGATGCGTCCCAAAGGCTGCAGGCGATGCGGCAAGGGCTGAAAACTTCGCGCCAATTCCAGGGCCTTTGCCACCGGCAGACCCAGTCCGTCAATGACTTCAAGCACTGCGGCCAGGTTTTGCAGGTTATGGCGGCCAGGCAAAACCCAGTCGCTGGCCCGGAAGACGGCCTGCCCCTGACACCGTACTTCATCGCCACTCACCTGCCATTGGGGTGTGCGGGCTTTTTTTAACCATGCCGGTGTGGCCAGACCCGCACCATGCAGACGGGACTCAAAATGCCCCAGTGGCTGACCCAGCACCGCCTGGCGGGCGTTTTCCAGCAACCGCAGCTTGTCGGTGTAATAGCGTGCTTCGCTGCCATGCCAGTCCAGGTGTTCTGGGAAGAGGTTCAACAACAACGCCACATCGGCAGAAATGGTGCCGTCGGCGGCTTGATAACTGGAGGTTTCCAGCACCGTCCAGTCAGCCGGAAATTCCACCGTTTCCAGCAAGGCCACGCCAATGTTGCCGGCCAGGTTGACAGAAAAACCCAGTCCACGAAGAACGTGGGCCAGCAGGCTGGCGCTGGTGGATTTGCCCTTGGTTCCGGTGACCGCGATCACGCGACCGTGACGGTGGTAGGCAAACCACAGGGCCGTTGCCCCAACCATGGGCACCGACACGGTATCTGCCGGTGGCTGGTATGGGCTGATGCCCGGTGACTTGATGACCAGATCAAAAGCATTCAGGCCATCGCTGGAAACCAGCTCGGTACAGAATTCCCAGTCACAAGCCGGAGCATCTGCCGGGGCCGGTTTTTCTTCGGGCCGGCAGAAAACCGTGAACCGGCAGCCGGGATGAAAACGGGCCAAATACGCCGCAGTGGCGCGGCCTTCCACACCAAACCCCCACACGGCAATGCGCAACTTCGACAAGTCCGCCGGGTCTGGAGGCAAGGGGGTTTCAGTCATTAGGGAAGCTCTGATTGAATCGTGACACGGCATCTTATGGCGTAAAATCGTCCATTTCTGCGTTGCAACCCTTCACAATAGCCTGGCTATTGCGTGCGGTTTGCGCCTTGAACTGAACAATTTTACACGACAATCTGCTCGCGCCAGATTCGATCAGAGCTTCCTTAGGAGATTCCGCATGCCGGCGCAGGAAAAGCATGACGCTAGCTGGCTTGCCGGGGCAGGAATTCCGGCGGGATTTCGTGTTCATGGTGAAAGTCCAGCACGTCTTTTTCTTCAGCGGTGGAAGTGGGCACCACCTTGTTTCGCAACAAGTGAACTACGTGATCACCGGCCCATTCCTTTTCATTGGCCAGCCAGTTAAAGGCCACCCGGCTTTCGGTGACTTCCCCCACGCATTCGAAGGGTTTAATGCCTCGCACCCCCAGCAGTTCTTCATAACCGGGCAGCTGGCGGGGGTCATCCAGCAGATTGTGGCCAAAAATCTGCAGCAAGCGGGCCTTATCCACAAACGGCGCCAGACCCAGGAACACAAACCGGCACTTGGGACAATCGCCACACCAGAGCTTGTCGCCATTGCGGCTGCCGCCCAGGTGAAAATTGCGGTTGCAGCTGGTGAAGGTGTCAAAGTATTGGGGGTACTGGCTGAAGCGTTTCAGAATGGCCAGTTCCGACCACGGGCGTTGCAGGGAAAAATAATGCAGATCGGGGCTGATGGTGCGCTTGATCTGAGCCTGAAAGTCGCGCTCGAAAGCCAGGCTTTTGGAATATTGGTGATTCACCGGCTGGCCATCGGCGTTAATGGTGCTGTGGCATTCAGCCGAACGCTCGTTGGAAAACACAATGCTGTCATAACCATGCAGCAAGGCCGCCACTACCGCAATGGCTGAATTGATGGCCGTGACCGGAACGTGGCCGTTGAAAAATGCGTCCGGTGGCGCGTTCACGAGTTTGTCGTCTAGCTGACGCAACACCTGATACACCGACACGCCGGTTTTGGCCGCAGCTCGCAGGATCACCGGCGATTGGCCCACCACAAACAGGCGCATGGGTTTGTTGCGCTTTATGAGTTCTTCCACCGTCACAATGGAATCCTTGCCGCCACCAAAGGGCACCAGTGAACGGTGCGGCAGGCGCAGGTGCCAGTTATCGGGGATGGCCGCTTGCGCATCAAAATGCAGCCTGTCTGTCAACGAGACCTGGTGACCATAGGCCAGCTCGGCCAGCCCATGCAGCCAGGTGTTGCGGAGAAATTCAGCCGTCTTGCTGTCAGGTTTCTGACCCCGCGACAGCACTTTTTCCGGCAGCCCCATTTTGGCGTAGCTGACACCGGCCAACCAATGCAACAGGCGGCAGGCAGCCTTCAGCGCCTGGCGATGCGGTTCGTCCTTTGGCAGCTCAAAAGCGGGAAAACTCAACACTTCAGTCATTTCGCCCAGCCCCTGCACGTGATACGACAGCTGCAAGGTGGCATCGGCGGGCTTCAAACGCCAGTGGCCGAAGTGAAATTCCTGGTGAAATTCGGGCATGAAGCGATTGTATCACGCATAAAAAAGCCCCCGCAGAACGGGGGCAAGGCTTGTACCATCACGAACAAGCCAGGGAGGAGAAAGTGAAACGGGTTTATTCGGCCACACTCAGGTCCACACGCAGGCGAATGCGGTCGCCGGGGTGGTGATCCAGCCGCGTGCGGCGCAAGCGGCCTTCAAATTCGTACGCCACGTCGTAGGCGACAATGCGCTCTTCTTCCACCACATCGCGCTCAATGCGACAGCGGGTGCGATAGCGCACCGGTGTCGTGCGGGCATAACGATCTCTTTCGTAACGGTCATAGCGGTCATGGCCATAGCGTCTGTGGCTGGAACCGGCTTGCGCCCCCACCACCGAACCAAGTACCGCCCCGGCAAAAGTGGCCGCATCCCGGCCATTGCCTTTGCCGAAACGGTTACCGATGGCCCCACCAATGACTGCGCCGAGCAAAGCCCCACCGGGATTGCCATGGCGTCGATGCTGGCGGTCATAACGCGAACGGTGACGGTCGCGGTAGACCGGCTCGTCCCAACACACTTCACGCGGCTGTTCGTGCCGAACGGTGCGATAGATCGGCTGCACATCCACCACCGGCGCATAAATAACATCGCGCTGGTAATGCCTGGCCGATGCGCTGAACGAGGCCAGTGACAAAACTGCGGCCAGCATAACCGGCGTGGTGCGAATGCGTGATTGTTCTGATCTGTGGGTAAACATGATCTTGGCTCCCGGCCCGTTTGAGGCCACTGTTTAACTTGAAGCCAAGTTTAGCCAACCGTCAATGAATAAAAGCTGAATAATGAAAAAGCGGATTGACCCTATTTACTACAGGATGAATTGATCACTAGGGAAGCTCTGATTGAATCTGGCGCAAGCAGATTGTCGTGAAAAATTGTTCAGTTCAAGGCGTAAGCCGCACGCAATAGCAAGCTATTGTGAAGGTTTGCAACACAGAAATGGACGATTTTACGCCGCGAGATGCCTGGTCACGATTCGATCAGAGTTTCCCTAGTGAAAAGGCTCTTCCCCTGATTTGACTCTTTCCAAAATTAACATCTTCTATGGAGAAGCCGCATTTGCCTTATAATTCCCTCCGTTCCAGCCAACGCAGCGAGTCGTTATTCCATGACAGTCAAACTCACCGAATACTCCCATGGCGCCGGTTGCGGCTGCAAGATCAGTCCGGCGGATCTGGAAGTGATTCTGAAAACGCAGCTCCCCGAGCAACCCGATGCGCGTTTGCTAGTGGGCAACCACAGTCGCGACGATGCGGCCGTGTATGACATAGGCAACGGTCAGGCGGTGGTTTCCACCACGGACTTTTTCATGCCCATTGTGGACGACCCACACACTTTTGGCCGCATTGCCGCCACCAATGCCATCAGCGACGTGTATGCCATGGGCGGCAAGCCGGTGATGGCCATCGCCATTCTCGGCTGGCCACTAGACAAGCTGCCACCGGAAGTGGCCCAACAGGTGATTGAAGGTGGCCGCAGCGCCTGTGCCGATGCCGGTATTGTGCTGGCCGGCGGCCACAGCATTGATGCGCCGGAACCGATTTTTGGCCTGGCCGTAACTGGCCTGGTGGATGTGGACCGGGTCAAGAAAAACAACACGGCGCAGGCCGATGATGTGCTATTTCTGACCAAGCCGCTGGGCATTGGCATTCTGACCACGGCCCAGAAGCAGAAGAAACTGAAAAAACAACACGAACACCTGGCACCGGCCCTCATGTGTCAGCTGAATGATTTTGGCGCCATCGCCGGCGCACAGCCCTGGGTGCATGCCATGACCGACGTGACGGGGTTTGCCCTGGCCGGTCACCTGCTGGAAATGTGCGAAGGCAGCCACAAGGGCGCGGCCATTGTCTTTGATGACATTCCGGTGATTCCCGAAGCACGCGATTACGCCGAACAAGGCTGTATCCCCGGCGGCACCGGACGCAATTTTGCCGCCTACGGCCACAAGCTGCCGGCGCTCACCGACTGGCAGAAAACCCTGCTGTGCGACCCGCAAACCTCCGGTGGCCTGCTGATTGCCGTGGACCCGGCCCATGCCGACGAATTCCGTCAACTGGTGGCTCAACATGGCATCATTGCCCAGGCTCTGGGTCGCATTCGCGAACAAACCGGCATCGAACTGGTGTAATGAAACGTCCGGATACCAGCGATTACGCCAGGCTCTTTCTCAACGACACACCACTACTGGATGTGCGCGCACCGGTGGAGTTTGCCAAAGGCGCTTTTCCCCAGGCGGTGAACCGGCCCTTGATGAACGACAGCGAAAGGCAGCAGGTGGGCATCCGTTACAAGCAGGCCGGACAGGACGCCGCCATCGCATTGGGGCACGAACTGGTTAGCGGGAAAAAAAAGCAACAACGGCTGGATCAGTGGTTGGCATTCGCGCGCCAGCACCCGGAGGGCTACTTGTACTGTTTTCGCGGCGGTCTGCGTTCGAGCACGGTGCAGCACTGGCTGCGTGAAGCCGGCTGTGACTACCCGCTGGTGCGTGGCGGCTACAAAGCCATGCGGCGTTTTCTGCTGCAGGAACTGGAAAAACCGGCCCCCATGCTGCGGCTGGCCGGTGAAACCGGCACCGGCAAGACCGAACTGCTGAAACAACTGATGGCCGAAGGCCACCCGGGCGTGGATCTGGAAGGGCTGGCCAATCACAAGGGTTCCTCTTTTGGCCGTTCGCCGGAGGACCACCAGCCCACGCCGATCAATTTTGAAAACGCCCTTGCCATCGACTGGCTGAAAGCCCGCCAGGCCCTCGAAACCCACGCCCAAGGGCAACGCATTCTGGTGGAAGACGAAGGCCGTGCCATTGGCCGCCTGGCGCAACCGCTGGGGTTCTTTGAACACTTACGCCAGCAACCGTTGGTTATCCTGACTGCGCCGTTTGCAGAACGCGTAGACCGCATTTATGCCGAATACGTGCAACAACAGGGCCAGAACTACCGCAAGCTCTATGGCGAGTACGGGCAGGAAAAACACCGCCAGGCCATGCTGGATGCGCTGGATCGCATTCGCAAGCGCCTGGGCGGAGCGCGGCACCAGGCCATTCGTGACAGCATGTCACAAGCGTTTCAAAAAGACTCTGATATACTCCACCGGCAATGGATTGGCGCGCTGCTGCGGGATTATTACGACCCCATGTACGCCTACCAGTTGAGCCGCAAAGACTGCCCGGTGCTGTTTACCGGCAGCGCCGATGAAATTCGCGAATTTTTGAACCAACCCACTCAGGCATTGACTTGATTTTCATGGATAGCGCCAACCCTTCCCGATCCAACCCAGACCTGCCACCGGAACCACCGGCCAAAGCCCACAAACGGTGTCACCGGCTGCTGCGCGTGCTGTGGTTCTTCTTTCGCCTGGGCGTGTTTTTCGCCCTGCTGGGCGTGCTGGCCCTGTACATCACCTACCGCATCATGGAACCGGATCTGCCCAAGGTGGAAAGCATCCGGCAGTACAAGCTGACCGTGCCCCTGCGGGTGTATTCGGCCGACGGCAAGCTCATGGCCACTTTTGGCACCCGCAAGCGCATGCCGGTGGGCATCGACGAAATGCCCGAGCACCTGAAAAACGCCTTTATTGCCGGCGAAGACGCCAATTTCTACTCGCACCCGGGCTTCGACATCAAGGGCATCAGCCGCGCCGTATGGGAGATCATCACTACCGGCCACAAGAAGTCCGGCGGCAGCACCATCACCCAGCAGCTCACGCGCAACGTGTTTCTGACCCTGGACCAAACCTTTTCGCGCAAGCTCAAGGAGCTTTTTCTCGCCATCAAGCTGGAAAACACCATCAGCAAGGACGAAATCCTGGAGCTGTATCTGAACAAGATCTTTCTGGGCCATCGTGCCTATGGCGTGGCCGCCGCTGCCGATGTGTATTACGGCAAGAAACTCGCCGAACTGACCTTGCCCGAAGCGGCCATGCTGGCGGCCCTGCCCAAGGCCCCGTCACGCATCAACCCGGTCACCAGCCCGGAACGGGCCCTGCAACGACGCAATTACGTGCTCAGCCGCATGTTCACACTGGACATGATCAGCAAAGACCAGTACCAACAGGCCATTGCCACGCCGGACACGGCCTTTGTGCATGAGCCGGCGGTGGAACTCAGCGCCCCGTGGGTGGCTGAAATGGTTCGCGATGCACTCGTCAAACGCTTTGGCGACGCAGCCTATACCGGCGGCTACGTGGTTCGCACCACCATTTTGTCACCCTTGCAAAGCGCTGCTGAACAAGCCCTGCGCAACGGTTTGCATGCCTACGACGAACGCCATGGCTGGCGGGGTGCGGTGCAGCATTTTGACCTGGAGCAGCCAGAACAGGCCCAAAAAGCCCACGAAACACTGGAAAATTTGCCAGCACCCGGCGGCTTGCAGAGTGCGCTGGTGACGCAAGTGGACAAGGACTTTGCCTTGCTGCAACTGGCCGATGGTCAGGACGTGGAAATCACCTTGGACGACAGCCAGTGGGCCGCCAAGTATGAAGACAATGACCACAAAGGCAAACAGCCCGAAAGCATGGGCGATATCCTGAGTCCAGGGGACATTGTCATGTTGCGTCGCAATGCCGAAGGTCGCTTCGTGCTGGCGCAGGTGCCCCAGGTGCAAGGCGCCCTAAGTTCACTGGATCCGGACACCGGCGCCATCCGCGCCCTGGTGGGCGGATACGACTTCCGCCTGAGCAAGTTCAACCGTGCGACTCAGGCCAAGCGCCAACCGGGATCGGGCTTCAAACCGTTGATCTATTCCGCCGCGCTGGATGCCGGCCTGACACCAGCGACACTCATCAACGACGCCCCGGTGGTTTTTGAAGACGACAAACTGGAGCGCGTCTGGCGCCCGGAAAATTACAGCCAGAAATTTTATGGCCCCACACGCCTGCGCGAAGGGCTGGTCAATTCGCGCAACCTGGTGTCCATTCGCGTGCTGGACCAGATCGGCATCCGCTATGGCCGCAAACACGTGCTCAAATTCGGCTTTGACCCGGCCGACGTGCCGGCTGATTTGTCCCTGGCCCTGGGCAGCGCCACGGTGCCACCGCTGGCCATGAGCCGCGCCTTTGCCGCCTTTGCCAATGGTGGCTTTCTGATCGAACCGTACCTGATTGAACGCATTGAAGACAGCGAAGGCCAGGTGATCGAATACCACCAGCCGTTAGTGGCCTGCGAAAACTGCCCGCCCGAACGGCCGCAAGAACAAGAAGAGGTTCCGGAGGAATCTGCTGAGGGCAGCACCGAACCGGATCAACCAATCGCCGGAACCCCAGAGGCGCAAGACACGCCTGAAAAAGCCCCTCGGCCCGTGGAGCCTCCCGAAGCCAAACGCGCTCCGCGTATTATCAGTGCGGCCAACCAGTTCATCATCGAATCGTTCATGCAGGACGTCATCAAACGGGGCACTGGCCGCAAAGCCATGAGCCTGGGCAGGCATGACCTGGCGGGCAAAACCGGCACCGCCAACGAACAGCGCGATGCCTGGTTCAACGGCTACCAACGACACTTGGTGAGCAATGTGTGGGTGGGCTTCGACACCCCCACGCCCCTGGGCCGGGGCGAAGTGGGCGGCCGCGCTGCCTTGCCCATCTGGGTCGAATACATGAAAACCGCTCTGAAAAACCAGCCGGAATGGAAACGGCCCATTCCGCCCGGTGTGGTTACCGCTTGGATTGACAAGACCACTGGCACCCTGAGTGATTCATCCAATCCCAATGCCATACTGGAGTATTTCATGGCCGGGCACCTGCCACCGGCAGCTGACGAATCCAGTGAATCGGGCAATTTGTCCCGCCAGAGCGAGGAACTGGACAATGAAGAAACCCTGGATGATTTATTCTGAGCCAGATGGAAGTCTCTGCTGATGCCAGCACGCCCTGAACCCACGCTGATTCTGGCCTCCTCCTCGCCCTATCGACAGGTATTGCTGCAACGTCTGGGGCTGGACTTCACCGCCCTGGCTCCAGACATTGATGAAAGCCCCGCCAGTGACGAAACCCCGGAACAACTGGTGCAACGCCTGGCCCGGCAAAAGGCCAGGCGCATTGCCAGCGATTACCCACAGGCCATCGTCATTGGCAGCGACCAGGTGGCCGTGCACAACGGACTGGTGCTGGGCAAGGCAGGCTCCCCGGAAGCCGCTGCCGCACAATTGCGGCAACTGTCTGGTCAAACGGTGGATTTCCTCACCGCCGTGTGCGTACTGGCACCAACCGAAGCCCAGCCCTTGCAGCACATTGACCGCACCCGCGTCCACTTTCGACCTTTGACAACGGCGGAGATCACCGCCTATCTGGAAAAAGACCAGGCCTGGGATTGTGCCGGCAGTTTCAAGGTAGAATCTCTGGGCGTGTGCCTGTTTGACCGCATCGAAAATGACGACCCGACGGCATTGCAAGGCCTGCCCCTGATCCGTTTGTGTGATTTTTTGCGCCGGCTTGGGGTCAATCCCATCAAAAACTGAAGGCAATCACACGCACAACCCAGCTAACCCTTTTGATGCGGTGGATCGCAAGCTGGAGAAAATACGCTAACCCGATGCCACCACCAGAAAAAACCATGACCCATTCCAACCAGCAAAACTCGCCCCCGCCGGATACCAAGAGGCAAAACACGTCCGTCTCTCCTTCCTTGAGCGGCACAAACACTGAGCCGACCATCAGCCCTTTATCGGCCAGCGAAGCCAGCACCCGGCTGAAGCAGGCGGTTGAGGCCGTCAGCAAAAAGCTGTTCGACAAACAGCCACAAATCCGGCTGGCCTTTGCCTGCCTGCTGGCCGAAGGCCATTTGCTCATCGAAGACCGCCCCGGCCTGGGCAAAACCACGCTGGCGCTGGCCATGGCCCAGGCCCTGGGGCTGGATCACAAGCGCATCCAGTTCACCAGCGACATGTTGCCCAGCGACATTCTCGGTGTTTCCATTTATCACCGCGAAAACGAACAGTTTGTTTTTCATAAAGGCCCGATTTTTACCCAGTTACTGCTGGCCGATGAGCTAAATCGAGGCACGCCGCGCACCCAGAGTGCCCTGCTGGAAGCCATGGCGGAACGGCAGGTGAGCGTGGACGGCACCACCTGGCCTCTGCAAAAACCGTTTTTTGTCATTGGCACGCAAAACCCGCTGGATGAATCCGGCACCTTTCCCCTGCCCGACTCCCAGCTTGACCGTTTCAGCCTCAGCATCAGCCTTGGCTATCCCAGCCGGGCGGCCGAGAAACGGCTGTATCAACCTGAACACCTGCTGGCCATGAAACAGCCACTGGAACCGGTGCTGAACGGCGCTGACTTGCTGACCGCTCAACGACTGGCAGCGAAAGTCCATGCCGAAGAAACACTGGTGGATTACCTGCAGGATCTGCTCCTGGCCAGCCGTGAACACAGTGACATCATCACCGGCTTGTCCCCACGCGCCGGCCTGGCCCTGTTCCGCGTCGCCCAGGCGCTGGCGTTTCTGGATCAGCGCCATTACCTGGTGCCAGAAGACGTGCAGGACGCCTTTGTGCCAGTGGCGCGTCATCGACTGGCCAGCCGCAGTGGCCAACACAAGGGAGAACAGCTGGCCCGGGGCATTCTGCACAATACCCCGCTGCGCTGATTTGAGTCTCATGCCGAACCAAGGCGCAGTTACCGGGGCCAACAGGGGCGAATCCAACGCCGCCAACACGCGCCTGTTGCGGCGTTTTTTCCCCGGGCTCAGCTCATTGAACGCCCGTGAAAGCCTGCCTATTCACGCTCACTGGCGCCGCATTTTCATCCTGCCCACCGCCGCCGGGCTGTTTTTTGGTTTCAGCCTCATGCTGATGCTGGTCGCCAGCCTCAATTTCAATAACAACATGGGCCTGATGCTGACTTTCTGGGCCATGGGACTGGCGCAGGTACTGCTGCTGGCCACTTTTCTGAACCTGCTCAATGTTCGCCTCATCGGCCTGCGGGCCGAACCGGTTCATGCCGGTGACAACGCTTGCGTGCACCTGAAACTCACTGCTCCTGAAAGCCGCACGGGCATCCAGCTGGGCTGGTCGCCTGTGGGGAAAAAGCAGAAACGAAAAAAACAGCCCAAGAGCGAACTCCTCGGCAGTCATTGCATTGAAGCCGATGGCACCGACATTTCCCTGCCCCTGCCCACCACCCGGCGTGGCTGGATGGAACTGCCGCGTCTGAAAATCCACACACAGCACCCGGCAGGCCTGTTTACCGCCTGGGTGTATGCCCGGCCCAATGAACGGATTCTGGTCTACCCCCGGCCCGAAGCCAGACCGCCTGCGTGGATCGTCGGTCAGGACAGCCAGGGCGTCACCTGGCATCACACCTCCGGCGATGACTTTGATGGTGTCAGACCATACCAATATGGTGACCCGCTGCGGCTGGTGGCCTGGAAACGCAGTGCGCAGGTGCACGATCTGGTCAGCCGGGAGTACCACAGCAACAGTGGAGAACGCATCACCTTTGACTGGTCGCAGGTGCAGCACCTGCCCCTGGAAACGGCCATTTCACGCCTGGCCGCCTGGGTCATGAAAGCCAACGACGCAGGGCTGAGTTACCGCCTGAATCTGCCGGGTTTTGATTCCGGCTACGGCCAGGGGCAAGGCCACCGGCACCACTGCCTCAGGGCCTTGGCCACCTTCGGACTGAACCCATGAGTTCAGTACTGAAGCGATCAAGGCACTGGCGACGAACGACTGGCAAAAACCCCGCCGGTGGCACCGGTACGGCACTCACCGCACCCCAGATGTTGTGGCTGCTGCTGGGCATTGCCCTGGCCATTCTGCCCCACTGGAGCAACCTGCCGACGTGGTTCTGGCCAGTGGCTGCACTGGTGTTGCTGTGGCGATTGCACTCACTGGAAAAACCGTTGCCGCGCTGGCAGGTGCTGCTGGTAACCAGCGCGGTGTTGCTGGCCATAGGCGTGTCCGCCGGTCGCGGCCTGAACCGGGAAATTGCCATCACGATTCTGGCCAGCATGGCGGTCCTCAAAACCCTGGAAACCCAAAGGCGCCGGGATGCATGGGTGTTGATCACACTGGGCTTTTTTCTGGTCATGACGCGTTTCTTTTATGGCCAGGACATGGTGTTGCTGCCTTGGCTGCTTCTCACGGTCGCCACCTTGACCTACGCGCTGTTGTGCCTCAACCAATGCCATGAGCCCTATCATGCGTCAAGGGCCTGGTTCGCCCCCAAAGTCCTGTATCAGGCCCTGCGTTACCTGCTTTTGGCCGTGCCAGTGGCCGCTGCCCTGTTTCTTTTTTTTCCACGCCTCGCCTCGCCGCTTTGGGGCTCACCGGAAATGTTTGGCCAGGGCAAAACCGGTCTGGGTGACAGCATGAGCCCCGGCTCCATTGCCGAGTTGTTTATGGATGACAGTCCGGCCATGCGAGTTAATTTTGCGGGCAAACGCCCTGATGCGGCGCAACTCTACTGGCGCGGTCCAGTGCTTGAGTCTTTTGATGGCACCACTTGGCACGCCATCGAATACTCCTTTGCCCGGCGTCCACCACCGCTGGTGGACCCACAGGCACAGGTAGCCTACGATATTGAACTGGAACCCCACGGCCAGCATTTCCTGCCCGTACTGGACTATCCCTACCGCGTGCCCGAAAACGCCTTTTTGATGCCCGACCTGCACGTTCAACAAGCCACGCGCGTGACCCAACTCAAACATTATCGCGCTGTTTCACAAACCGTCACGCCCTTGCCGGATACCCTCCCGGCCCGACTGGCCCAGCGGCTGGTGATGCTGCCACGCCACGCCAACCCGAAAACCCGCGCCCTGATCAAACGCTGGCAGACACAAACGCCCGATAGCCTGGCGCTTGTTGAGCGAATTCTCACCTGGTTCAATCAGGAAAACTTCATCTACACATTTACCCCACCACCGCTTAAAGGCGACACGGTGGATCAGTTTTTGTTTGAAACCCAGTCGGGTTTTTGCGAACACTACGCTTCAGCATTCACCGTCATGATGCGCATGGCCGGAGTGCCTGCCCGGGTGGTGACCGGCTATCAGGGTGGGCTGGACAACGGCAACTACTGGCTGGTGCGGCAATCCGACGCCCACGCCTGGAGCGAAATCTGGCTCAAAGGGCGGGGCTGGCTGCGGGTGGACCCGACCGCGGCGGTAGCGCCTTCGCGTGTGCGTTCCGGTGCCCGCAGCTGGATGGATTCCGGTCGCACCTGGTACGACTACGGCTGGTTGCATCGTCTGCAACTGTCCCTGGACAGCTGGCGCTATCGCTGGAATCGCTGGTTGCGGGATTACAATCAGGAGACTCAGCGCAAGCTATTGGAATCCCTTGGGGTGGATGACGACCAGCCCGCCGGCATGGCCTGGCTGATTGCCGGCGCCATTCTCACCAGTGGCCTGCTGGGCCTGTTCGCGCTGGGCTGGTCTCGACAGAAACGGCGGGTGCCGGATGCGGAAAAAATCTTTCGCCAGCTGGAAAAACAACTCAGCCGCCTGGGGCTGCCACGCGCGGCCCACGAAGGCCCGGCGACGTATCTGGAACGGGTCGCCCGACACTGGCCAAAGGCAGCAGCCAATGCCCGCCGTTTCGCGCGCGAATACGAAAGGTTGCGTTACGCGCCCGATGCGCACACGCTGACGGCCGCAGACAAGCCGCTGCAACGCCTGCAACACGCCGCTAAGAACCTGATAGCGCTTGTCCGCGGGACTTCAATGCCCGTTAAGGGAAACCCTGATTGAATCGTGAACTCGCTTCTCACACCTGAAATGTCCGATAACTGCGTTAAAGCCCTGACCAATAGCCAGCTATTGGCTGCGAACTTCGCCTTGTTCTCGAACATTTCCGACATAACCTGCTTCGTCCAGATTCAATCAGAGCTCCCCTAAGCGAAAACCGGGCAACTGAGCCATCGAACGGACTGTCTGCCTGGTCAGTCCGGCATACGCTGGATCGACAGGGTTTTGGGCTTGTCGCAATCCACCTTATATTCAGCCTCACGCGTCACCGGCCCCACGGGTGTCAGCAGCACCAGTTTCTGCCTGCCCTGGACTTCGTATCGGGGGCGATCCTGGCCAGAAGCCCCCGGCTGCCGAGCCAGTTTCATGCCGCCTTTGGGACGATCCACGGGTATCGACCAGGGGATCACGGGCTGAACGCCCGGCTGATCAAATTTCAGCGCATAGACACCGGAGCGAACGCCCTTGTCGTTTTCAAAGTAATACCGCACTGTGCCAGGGCGCATGGACCGGACCTGACCACTAAACCGCACCACGCCCGGGCACTGGCCAATCAGCACCTTGGGCCGGGCCTTGAATTCGACAATGGAAACCGGTGCTCTGGGCTTGGGTGCCGGGGCAGCAGGACTGGCCGGTATGGGAGCGCGTGGCGGTTTTTTGGATTGACCGCCGGTGGGGGACTTGCCCTGAGCGGTGCGCATTACAATGCGATAGCGGGAACCAACATCATTAACAGAGGCCACATGCCAATTTTTGCCAACCGGCAGCTTCAACTCTCTGGTGATGAAGGATGCCATGTGATCGCGCACCTGTGGGCGGTTCAGTGCCTGACGCAGGCGATTGGTGACCAGGTCAACCACACTGTCTGACAACACTTTTCGCACCTTCTGGCATTGATTGGCAAAGTGTTGTCCGGCCAGATTCTCGGCAAAGGCGCCCATGGCGTAGCTGACCCACTGCATGGCGTTGATGGTGCGGCACAGGCCCTTGGGCACCTTGATGTCTGCCGTCAGGCTCACATCCTGCGGGCGCAGTGGCGCAAAGCCAAGCCGTCCCTTGACCTGGGCAGGACGCAGGTGAACGATGGCCCGGGCATTATCGAACTGAATGTCCCGCGTGCCCCGGTATTCGCAATTATCCTTGCCATCGAAAGTTCTGCGGGTGCATTTTCCCTTAATTTCATTGCCCGTGCTTTCAAATTCCATGATCAGCTTGATACCGCCTTTTTCAGGCACCACGCGGGTACGATCCAGTGCCAGTTCGTTGATAAAGTAATGCCAGTAGCGCCGCCCCACCGGCGTCCCAAACAGCAGGTGAAACCGGGGCACATCAAAATGGATGGTTTCCCCGTTTGGTAGCGTCATATAGCTTTGCTGGCGATACCATTGTGACTTTTTTTTGCCCCCGTAATTATCGATTTTCAGGTCCAGGCCTGAAAACAGATTACGACTGGCCGCCACGAGTTTTTCCGTTGGCACCTCAACCACCTTTTCAGCCGCCAACACTGTTTCGGCCAGCAACACACACAGGCCAGCAAGGGCGAACCAGACAAAAGAATCAATGCGTTTTTTCATGACTTTACCCCCCATGGTTAATCGTTCAAAAAACACCTGAACCAGCCAGTACCAACTATTTTCGACAGATCCCGGCTGCTTACGGCAGGCAAAATAATAGCACTGAAGGCTGAACGCACGCCAACTGCCAAGCACGAAAAAATCGGCAATCGGTCACAGGAAGATATGGAATAAACAGAAAACGGATGGAAAAACAAAAACGGCGCCTTATGGTGATTGGTGTTTGAGCGCGCGGCGGTATTGCTGGTTGATGTAGGTCATCAGATCGTGACCAAGGAAATAGGCATTCACGTGATCCACATAGGGCTTGGCTTTTTTGATCTGGCCTCGGGTCAGATAAGTGTTCACCAGCGCCAAAATGGCTTCCGGCAACTGCGGGTTTTCTGGTGATTTATTCATGATATTTTTGATCAGGAAAACCGCCGAGTTCTCATGGCCATGAGCGGCAAAATTGGCCGCCAGCTTTAACAGCAGGTCTTCTGACAAATCAATCCGGCCCTGAGTGGTGGTGGTATACACCATGTAATCGTCATGCAGCTGCTCACCGGAGACACCCTGTTGCAAGGCAAGTGTGAAATAGTGATTGGCGGCCTGGTGATAATGCTTGTCGAAGGGAATGAACTGCCCCACCTCGAAGCAGCGGCGCGCCAGAGACAAATCGGAGTGATTCTTGCGACACGCTTTCAGGAGCTTTTTCATGGCCCGCTTGAAGCGTCCTTTGTCGATCAGTTTGTCGATTTTTTCTGGGCCAGAAGCAAAAAACACCGCACAACACCTGATAAGACGGGAGCCGGGATTATAACATTCCGGCTTCGGCCATTGAGAACTCATTGTTGTAGCCGATCACAAAATGATCAAGCACCCGCACATCCAGTGTGTCCAGCAGATTCACCAAGCGGCGCGTGATGGCAATGTCCTGCTGGCTGGGATCACTCACACCCGAGGGGTGATTATGGGCAAAAATGACCGCTGCTGCGTTCAAGCGTAGGCATTGTTCGGCAATCACGCGCGGATGCACCGAGGCGCCATCCACCGTGCCCTGAAACAGATCGCGACAGGCGATCAGGCGGTTCTTGTTGTCCAGAAACAAGCAGGCAAACACTTCGTGCTTGCGGCCGGAAAAATGCCCACGTAAAAAGCGGGTGACGGCTTTCGGGCTGGAAAAACCATCAGGTCGGCCCAGCGCGGCCTTGTGATGCCGCAGCATCAATTCCGAGGCCGCTTGCAACTGACAATATTTAGCCTGCCCCAACCCTTTGATTTGACAAAAACTGTCACAGTCGGCATCAATGATGTTTTTCACGTTGCCAAAACGGGCCAGCAGATCACCAGCCAGTTCCATCACGGAGCGCCCGGCCGTTCCGGTGCGCAGAAAGATGGCCAATAACTCGGTGTCGCTAAGCGCCGCCGCGCCATGAGCCAGCAAGCGCTCCCGTGGCCTCTCGTGCCTGGGCCAATGGTTTTCTCTCATCAAAACGATTCCGGGCAAAAAATGTCAGTATATTCCTGTTGGCAGGGCCTGACGATGGGCAAACACTGGTAGTAACGTAGGAATTCTGCCACCAATGTCACATTGTTGAACCGCTGTCGGTTTACACTCACAAGGGCATACGTTAATATGCTGGCGATAAACCTGCGCACTGGGGAGAATGCACCGGCCACCGCGGCGTTCGCCCTGCTAACTATTCACGCCATTTCAGGGGATCACGGACGACGACATGAAAGACATTGACATCAAAATTCTCGACCCGCGACTGGGCACCAAATTCGAACTGCCCAAACGCGCCACTACAGGCTCGGCCGGTATTGACCTGCGGGCCTGCGTTGATGACCACCTGACCATCGAACCGGACCAGACCGAGCTAATTCCCACCGGCATGGCCATGCACATCAAGGACCCGTCCGTCGCTGCACTGATTCTGCCGCGATCGGGCCTGGGCCACCGCCATGGCCTGGTGCTGGGCAACCTGGTGGGCCTGATTGACAGCGACTACCAAGGGCAGTTGTTCGTCTCCTGCTGGAATCGCAGCAACACCCCCTACACCATTGAAGCCGGTGAGCGCATTGCGCAAATGATCCTGGTGCCGGTGATCCAGGCCCGCCTGAACGTGGTGGAGAGCTTTGAGGAAAGCGATCGCGGCGCGGGCGGCTTTGGCTCCTCAGGCAGTCACTGACCCTTAAAAAACAGGCAAAAAATAACAGGCTGACGAAAAAACCACAAAAACCAGAAACCACCCAAACTCACTCCATAAACGGACCCAATCCCATGAACGAACCCAAAGCCCTGCAAGGCAGCAAAAAGGAAGGCGAACTGATCGGCAATGTGCTGTTTCTTGTGGGAGCAGTGGCCGCTTTGGGACTGGTGTTTCTGTTTTCCCTCGCGTTGTGGAAGCAATACGGTCAGCACCGTCTCGAATCGCAGCTCAAAACCGGCGCCAAAGCCATCTATGAACAGGTCGACCGTAACCTGAAACAGGTGCAGGGCCAGTTGGACAGCGCCATTGTAAACACCTTTGGTGACCCACCCCGGTATGACCCCGTTCGCAAGGCGGAGATGGAAAAACAGCTCAGCAAGAGTTTGCCTGGCAGCCTGCGGATACAGATCATTGACCAGCCTTTAAGCAGCATCACCCCTCAGCCGGGCTTTCCGCAAATCAATTTCGCCACCCTCGACATGCTGCAGGAGGCCGAAACCACGGGCAAGAGCCCCTTGCCGGAAATTCACCTGTACGGTCAGAAGGAACAATACCTGAATTTTGTGCACGTCATTGACCCGCAGCGAAAAATCTATCTGTTGAGCAGCTTTCCAGTAGACCCCCTGTTAAAAAACCTGGACAAAAGCGGCGTCGACAAAGGCCAGATCACCCTGATGCAGAATGCCGGCAAATACAGCAACGTGTCGCTGTTGTTATGGGGTAAGGCCTCCGCTTCCAGCCATCAGTCGCATAAACTCAAAGTGCCCGGCAGTTACTTCCAGGTCGGCTATCGCTACGATCGCGAAAACAGCGCCTTGATGGACCTGCCGTGGTATTCCCTGCTCATAGGCAGTCTGGCCGGGCTGGTGGCCTTCGGCGGATTAAGCCTTTTGTTCTGGCGTGCCTACCAGCAACGCAAACTGGCCAGCCACGAACACGATGATTACGTGCCCATCAAAAACCCCACAGCCAGTAGGCCAGCGGGAATACTGCAAGCCGATGATGAAGAGGAAGATTTTGACGAGGGAATTGCGGATCATAGCGGCCCCCAATTACCACCGACACCTGCCATGCCCCATTCCGCTCTTGATCCCTCCATTTTCCGCGCTTATGACATCCGTGGCGTGGTCGACGAAAGCCTGACCGAAGACACCGTGCGTCTCATTGGCCAGTCCATTGGCAGCGAATGCATCGACCGCGGTGGCAAGGAAATCGTGGTGGCCCGCGATGGTCGCCTTTCCGGCCCACGCCTGCAGCAGGCGCTGATTGAAGGCATCAACGCCGCCGGCTGCGATGTGATCGACATTGGCGCCGTGCCCACCGGTGTGCTGTATTTCGCCACCCACCACCTGGACACCGGCAGTGGCGTCATGGTCACCGGCAGCCACAATCCGCCCGATTACAACGGTCTCAAAACCATGTTGCTGGGCGACACACTGGCCGGCGATGACATCACCGCCCTTTATGAACGCATCGTCGATGGCCGCCTGCACAGCGGTGATGGGCGCACCCAGCAAATGGACATTGTGGATGACTACATCGACTTCGTCTCCTCAGACATTCAACTGGAAAACAGCCCCCGTGTGGTAGTGGACTGCGGCAACGGCATTGGCGGCGCGCTGGCGCCTCAACTGCTGGAAGAAATCGGTTGCGAAGTGGTGCCGCTGCACTGTGAGGTCGATGGCAATTTCCCCAACCATCACCCCGACCCCAGCGTGCCGGAAAACCTCCATGACCTGATTGCCACGGTCAAGGCCATGGACGCCGACATTGGCATTGCCTTTGATGGCGACGCCGATCGCCTGGGCGTGGTCAGCAAAGACGGCGAAATCATTTATTCCGACCGCCTGCTGATGCTGTTTGCCAAAGACGTGCTCACCCGACAACCCGGCTCGGCCATTATTTTCGATGTGAAATGCACCGGCCACCTGCCCAAAATGATCGTGCAGTACGGCGGCATGCCCATCATGTGGAAAACCGGGCATTCCTTCATGAAAACCAAGCTCAAGGAAACCGGTGCGGCACTGGCTGGAGAAATGAGTGGTCATTTCTTCTTCAAGGAGCGCTGGTTTGGCTTTGACGATGGCATTTATGCCGCCGCCCGATTGCTGGAAATACTTGATCAGGACGACCACCTGCCCGAGGAAGTCTTTGCCGAACTGCCCAAAGGCGTCAGCACACCCGAGCTGAAAGTGGAAATGAACGAAGGTGAGCATTACGCTTTTATGGAACAATTTCAGCAACAGGCTGAATTCCCTGACGCCCACATCACCACCATTGATGGCATCCGGGCCGATTTTGGCGACGGCTGGGGGCTGGTTCGCTGCTCCAACACCACGCCCTGCCTGGTGCTGCGTTTCGACGCCGACAATGAAGAGAGCCTCAAACGCATTCAGGAGGAATTCCGCACCCAACTGCTGAAACTGAAACCGGACCTGAAACTCCCTTTTTAAGCAACGGCATTCCACCCAGGAACGCGCCTGAATGACGTTCAACAAAAAAGCGTCTGCATCAAAAACCGGTCTTGCCGATGGTTTTTTGCCTCTTTGATTTATCCTGACTCCTCCTCAATCCCGCAATGACTCGCGTTTGCAAAGGTCACCAGGCAATGGCAGGATACAGCTCACGAATCACCGTGGCGGTGGTCAGCGCATTCCTCCAGACCGTGATCTTTGTCTGGTTACAGCCCGTTTCTACCGGCTAAAATCTGGATCTGGTGGGCTATTGATATGCTGATTGCTGACGTAATATCCGGCCCGATTCTGGGTTGGGTGGTCGGCAAGCTAGGAAAATAAACCGCGCATCCTGTCAAAACCGCACCAAAAAAGCCGGGCAAGACCGGCTTTTTTGGTGGCTTCGATTAAGTCATTGGACGGCAATCAGCCTAAGCGCAGGAAATATATATGAACAGTGAGTGATTATTTTGACCCGGTTTCGCCTCCATCGGGACTTTCCAGCGCCCGGTTGGCCACGCCATAGGGAACGTGCCCTGAAGGCACCTTGCCACTGGCCGAATGAATGTGGACCAGTTGATCATCAAAGAAAATATCGGCCTTGAACGCCTCGAGGAATTTGCCTTTCTCGCGCCCACCCAGAAACAGGGCTTCATCGATGCGAATGTCCCACTGCCGCAAGGTCAGGATCACCCGCTTGTGGGAAGGCGCGGAACGGGCCGTCACCAGTGCCGTGCGAATGGGCGAACTGTCAGCAGGAAAAACCGTTTGCAGCCGGTGCAAGGCCTGTAAAAAGGGTTTGAAGGGGCCACCGGGCAATGGCTTGTTGGCCAGCTTATGCTCATTGGCCTTGAACGCTGCCAGCCCCTGACTTTTGTAAACCTGTTCCGACTCATCAGAAAACAGCACCGCATCGCCATCAAAGGCAATCCGCACCTGATCGTCACCAGAGGCTGCCTCGGCAGGTTGGTTTTTCAGGTGTGCCGCAGCATAACCGGCTTGCAGCGCTTTTTCCACGTCTTCATTGTGAGCCGACAAAAACAGGTGAGCGCCAAATGCAGACAAATACTGGTATGGTGACTCACCATTGGTAAAAGCTGCCCGTTCAATGGGCAGCCCGTAATGCTCAATGGAGTTGAACACACGCAAACCGGTGTCGCCGGAATTGCGTGAAACCAGCACCACTTCCACCAGTGCTTGACCGGTCTGCGGATGGCGGATATTAAGCAGCTTTTCCACCAACCCGAAGGCTGTGCCTTTGGCCAGAGGTTCATTTTCATGGGCCAGCTGGTACTTGCGATAAGCCTCCACCCCTTCTTGCAGAAAAATCCTGTGCGACTCGCTCAGATCAAACAAGGTACGGGAGGACACTGCCACCACCAGCATGGGCGCAGCAGCCTTGTCATCGGGAAAATTCCCGGGTTTTTGTGTCGTGCTTGTGGTATCTTTCACTGCCGTTGTAAGGGATGGTTGAGAGGTCGTTTATACCATGCCCTCGGGGCGTTTGTCGTGGACTTGTGGGCCATTTCTTGCTCAACCTGTCACGATCGGGCACTCACATTAGCAATGACTAATTAGTCTCATCCGGTGGCCAGTGATATAATGCCGGCCGCCTTTCTTTTTGCGTGAATAGCCATGACCATTACCCGTAGCACGCCGGGCCAGCGCTTTCGTGTGGCCGTTAAAAACAACCAGCCCCTGAAAATTGTCGGCACCATCAATGCCTACACCGCGCGCATGGCCGAACAGATCGGCCATCAGGCCATTTACCTCTCCGGCGGTGGACTGGCGGCCAACTCGCTGGGCATGCCGGACTTGGGCATAAGCGATTTGCATGATGTACTGATTGACGTGTGGCGCATTACCGATGCCTCCGAACTGCCATTGCTGGTGGACTCCGACACCGGTTTTGGCGGCGCTTTTAACATTGCCCGCACAATAAAATCCCTGATCAAGGCCGGCGCGGCGGCCACCCACATCGAAGACCAGGTGGCTCAGAAACGCTGTGGACACCGCCCCGGCAAAGCCATCGTGTCACAAGCGGAAATGGTGGATCGCGTCAAGGCGGCCGTGGACGCGCGCACCGATGACAGCTTTGTCATTATGGCCCGCACTGATGCCCTGGCTGTTGAAGGCATGGACAAGGCCATCGAACGGGCCGTGGCCTGCGTGGAAGCCGGTGCCGACATGATTTTCCCCGAAGCGGTGCAAAGCCTAGCGCAATACCGGCAATTCAAACAGGCTGTCAAGGTGCCCATTCTGGCCAATATCACCGAATTCGGCAAAACCGAGCTGTACACCAGCGAGCAACTGGCTGAAGTGGGTGTGGACATGGTGTTGTACTGCTGCAGCGCCTACCGGGCCATGAACAAGGCGGCCGAAACCGTGTACCAGTCCATTCTCGAAAAAGGCCATCAGCACGACGTGTTGCCGCTGATGCAAACTCGCGAGGAACTGTATGGTTACCTCGACTACCACGCCTACGAACAAAAACTCGACGAATTATTTAGCCAGGGCAAGGACTGACTCGGCTTGCCCTTGATGAACCATGCCGCTGCAGAAACAACTCCGCTGCGGCTCACGTAACAGGAGATAACCATGGCTGAAAAGAAAATTGGCGGCGCCGGCTTGCGCGGGCAAATCGCCGGACAAACCGAACTGTGCACCGTGGGTGTTTCCGGTACCGGACTGACCTATCGCGGCTACGACATCGCGGAACTGGCCGACAAGGCCGAGTTTCTGGAAGTGGCCTGCCTGATTCTTTATGGCGAATTGCCCACCCGCGAGCAACTGGAAGCCTATCGGGCCAAAATCAAGTCCCTGCGTGGTCTGCCCAAAGAACTGAAGGCCGCGCTGGAAATGATTCCGGCCGACGCCCACCCCATGGACGTGATGCGCACCGGCTGTTCTTTTCTGGGCAACCTGGAGCCGGAAAAGGACTTCTCCCAACAGCACGACGTGGCCGATCGCCTGCTGGCAGTGTTCCCATCCATCATTGCCTACTGGTACCGGTTTACCCACGACGGCGTGCGCATCGAAACCGAAACCGATGACGACACCATTGGCGGGCATTTTCTGCACCTGTTGCGCGGTGAAAAACCCAACCCGCTGCACGAGCGGGTCATGGACGTGTCACTGATTCTGTATGCCGAACATGAATTCAATGCCTCCACCTTCACCGCGCGCGTGGTGGCCTCCACCCTGTCGGACATGCATTCGTGCATCACCGCAGCCATCGGTGCCCTGCGCGGCCCGCTGCACGGTGGCGCCAACGAGGCAGCCATGGACATGATTGCGCAGTGGAATTCGCCCGAAGAAGCCCGTGCCGCCATTCTCGACAAACTGGCCAACAAGGAGCTCATCATGGGTTTTGGCCACGCCGTGTACCGCACCAGCGACCCGCGCAATGCCATCATCAAGGGCTGGTCAAAAAAACTGGCTGAAGAAGTGGGTGACGAGGTGCTTTATCCGGTCAGCGTTGAAGTGGAAAAGACGATGTGGGAAGAAAAGAAGCTATTCCCCAATGCCGACTTCTTCCACGCTTCGGCCTACCATTTCATGGGCATTCCCACTCAATTGTTCACGCCCATCTTTGTCATGTCGCGCGTCACCGGCTGGGCCGCCCACGTGATGGAGCAGCGCGCCAATAACCGCATTATCCGTCCCAATGCCGAGTACGTCGGGCCGGAACCGCGCCGTGTCACCCCCATTGAAGAACGCCATTAAGGAAACTCTGATTGAATCTGGACGAAGCAGGTTATGCCGGAAATGTTCGAGAACAAGGTGGAGTCCTTGCCAATAGCGAGCTATTGGCAAGGACTTCAACGCAGTTATCGGACATTTCAGGTGTGAGAAGCGAGTTCACGATTCGATCAGAGGTTCCCCTAACCGCAACCCATACAGGAGCCAACCCATGAGTTCAGTCGATATCCGTTCCGCCAAACGCCCAGAACCCGATCAAGTGCTGGTGGACATCGCCGATTACGTCATTAACCGCACCATTGACAGCGAAGAAGCGTACAAAACCGCTCACTACTGCCTGCTGGACAGCACCGCCTGCGCCATGCTGGCGATGAAATTCCCCGAGTGCGTCAAAATGCTTGGCCCGGTGGTGCCCGGCGCCACACTGGAAAACGGTTCGCGCGTCCTGGGCACCCCGTACGAACTGGACCCGGTGAAAGGCGCCTTTGATAACGGCGCACTGATTCGCTGGCTGGACTTTAACGACACCTGGCTGGCTGCCGAATGGGGCCATCCTTCAGACAATCTTGGCGCCATTCTGGCCGTGGCCGATTACATTTCCCGCCAACGCGAAGATCAGGGTCAGGAGCCACTGACCGTTCACGACGTGCTCACGGCCATGATCAAGGCGCACGAGATCCAGGGCATTCTGGCACTGGAAAACAGCTTCAACCGCGTCGGGCTGGACCACGTGTTGCTGGTGCGGGTGGCCTCCACGGCCGTGGTTACGCATATGCTGGGCGGAACCCGCGAGGAAATCATCAATGCCGTCTCCAACGCCTGGATCGACGGCGGCGCCCTACGCACCTATCGCCACGCCCCCAACACCGGATCGCGCAAAAGCTGGGCCGCTGGTGACGCCTGCCGCCGCGCGGTGCAGCTGGCCCTGATTGCCCTGACCGGTGAAATGGGGTATCCCTCAGCGCTGTCGGCCAAGGGCTGGGGCTTTTATGACGTGCTGTTCAAGGGCAAGGAATTTTCCTTTCCGCGCGGCTACGATTCCTACGTGATGGAAAATGTCTTGTTCAAAATCTCCTTCCCGGCCGAGTTTCATGCCCAAACCGCCGTTGAAGCGGCCATGAAATTGCACCCGAAAGTCAAGGACCGCCTGGACGAGATCGAAAAAATCAAAATCGAAACCCAGGAAGCCGGCGTGCGCATCATCGACAAAACCGGAAAGCTGGACAACCCCGCCGACCGCGACCACTGCATCCAGTACATGGTCGCCGTGCCGCTGGTGCATGGCCGCCTGACGGCTGCCGATTACGAAGACGAGGTGGCTAACGACCCGCGCATTGACGCCTTGCGCGAGAAGATGGAAGTGGTTGAAAACCCGAAATTTACCGAAGAATATTTCGACCCGGACAAACGCTACATCGGCAACGCCATCCAGATCTTTTTCAAGGACGGCAGCAGCACCGACCGGATTGAAATCAACTACCCCATCGGGCACCGCCTGCGGCGCGAAGAAGGCATCCCCGTGTTGCTGAAAAAATTCGAAGACGCCATTGCCGGCCACCTGTCTGCCAAAAAAGTCAGAAAAATCCTGGAACTGACCAAGGATCAGGCCGAATTCGCCCAGCGCCCCATCATCGAGTTTATGGAGCTGGTCACGCTCTGATCCGAGAGCGGCCACACTGGAAATGAAAAAAGGGCCAATATTGGCCCTTTTTTCATTTCCGCACTCATCGGCTGGAAAACAAGTCAGCAACCGGGGTTCACCAAGCCGGCTCCGTGAACTGGGATTGGCCTAGCGGTGGATCAGCCAGGTTTTTTCGTAAGCGCTGGTGGCGCCTTGAGCACGGAATTTGGGCTCGTCGGCCAGAATATCGCGCTGGCCGAGTTTTTTAATGGTAGAAAAGTCCCGGTACTGTGCTTGCACCATGGCGTCAGTGTGTGGAAATGGCGGGCCTTGGTAGTTGTTACAGGCAGCCGGATCCCGCTCAAAGTCCAGTGTCACCAGCAGTGTGGGCGTGCCGGGTCGGAGTTCCTGCCGGAATTTCTGCACATAGCTGTGCCGCATGTCCGGCGGTAAGGCAATCAGGGCCGCGCGATCATACACTCCATCGGCGGCATTCAGCACTGAAGCCGGCAGGGAGAAAAAGTCCCCCTGCCACAGAGTCAGGTCTCCACAGCGATGAATGAGCAGGTCATCACCGCCTGCGGCGGTTTCCCTTTGCTTTTCCAGCTTGTTTTCGGCAAAAAACTCATTCACGGCCAGCGGTGAACACTCACAGCCGGTGACCCGTAACCCCTGCCCCAGCAGCCACATCACATCCTGACTTTTACCACACAGGGGCACAAACACGTGGTCGCCAGAGGCAAGCTGCATGGCATGAAACCACTGTTGCAACGAGGCATTGGGACGGCCCTCATGAAAGCCAATCTGCCGCTGCTGCCACTTCTCGATCCAGAAACCGGTGTCCATGCCCTGACTCACGGCGTGTCCGGGCTTGACGCATAAGCGGCCTGTTCGGCTTTCTTGTCCGCAATCCAGCGCTTAACCTTCTGCTCGAGAAAATCCAGTGGCACCGCGCCATCGTTCAGTACCTGGGTGTGAAAGCCCCTGACCACGGACTTGTCCTGACCCAGTTCATTTTCGGCGGTGTCGCGTAACTGCTTGATTTTCATCTGGCCAATCTTGTACGCCAATGCCTGACCGGGAATGGCCATGAACCGCTCGGCTTCGGAGACCGCGCGGGCTTCCACCACCGGCGCGTTGGCGTACATGTACTCCAGCACCTTGTCGCGCGACCAGCCAAACTGGTGAATGCCGGTATCCACCACCAGCCGGATGGCCCGCCACAGTTCGGCACTTAACTGGCCAAATTCGCTGTAGGGGTCCTGATACACGCCCAGTTCCTTGCCCAGGCCTTCGGAATACAGCGCCCAGCCTTCCACAAACGCGGTGTAGCCACCGAATTTGCGGAAATTGGGGAGGTCGGGCAGTTCCTGCTGAATGGAAAGCTGAAAGTGATGGCCCGGGACGGCTTCATGCAGGTAGAGGTTTTCCACGCCCCATTTTGGCCGCGCCTTCAGGTCGTAGGTGTTAACGTAAAAAACGCCGGGGCGTTTGCCATCGGCCGACGGGCTTTGGTAGGAGGCGCCGGAGGCGGATTTTTCACGAAACGCTTCCACCGGGCGGATTTCGAAGTCGGCTTTGGGGAAAATTTCAAAGATTTCCGGTACTTTGGCATTGACCCGGTCTTTCAGGTCCGCGTAAGCCTGCAGCAGTTCCTCTTTGCTGTTGAAATGAAACTGCGGGTCATTCTTGGTGAATTCGAAAAATTCCTGCAGGCTGCCGGTGAAACCCACCCGCTGCATGATGTCGCGCATCTGCTGGTGAATGCGTTTAACTTCCTGCTTGCCAATTTCGTGAATCTGTTCCGGCGTGTAATCGGTGGTGGTGATGGTTTTGACCTTGTAGGCGTACCAGTCCTTGCCCTGTGGCACGTCATACAGGCCATAGGTGTCACGCGCCTTGGGCAGGTAATCGTTCTTGATGTAGTCATATAGACGCTGATAGGCCGGGATAACCTCTTCGGTCAGCTTCTGACGGTAGGCAGCCGTCAGCCGGGCTTTGTCTTCGTCGGAAAAATCCGCCGGCATGTTTTTGACCGGCTGCCAGAACAGGCTGTCTTCCACCTTGTCGGTGAGCAGGGCCTCCAGTTGCGGCAACACCCGCTGCATGAGCACCTTGGGTTGGGAATAGCCCTTGGCCTGGCCTTCTTTCATGTTGGCAATGGCCTGATCCAGCAAGACCACGCCGCCGTCCATGCGGCTGAGCCAGTTCTGGTAATCCTGGACGGTTTTGAAAGGCTGCGCCTGGGAACCAGAACCCAGCATGGCAAATTGATTGGGCAAAGAATAAAACTGGTTAATGGGCATCAAGTGATCGGGGTACTGGAAGCCTTCCAGCGCGTTCTTGCGTTTGGCCACAAACAGGTCGTAAGAGGTCTGTTCGCTGTGTGGCAAGGCCTTGCGATCCACTTTCTGGATACGCTTCAAGGCGTCTTCTTCCAGTTTTTTGGCTTTGGCACGCCATTGGGCACCAAGAAAATTGGGCAACTGGTCATCGTAGCGATGATCGCCCCGAAAGGTGGCCGACAAGGGGTTGAGCTTGAGCTGTTGCTCGTCATACCAGCGATACACCTGACGCGCCTTTTGCGCTTCGGTACGCGCTGGACGGTCTTTTCTGGCCTGTTTTGCTTGTTTCGCTGGCGCATCGGCAGTAGCTTCTGGCAGCACCTGATTTTCTGGCGTGTCCTCGCGGCTGGCGGATTGGTCGAAAAAGCCTTTCCCCACCCAGATAGCGCCACCCAGAATAAGTAGAAAGAGAGCCAGTTTAACGGCCTTGGCCGGTTGAAAAAACGGACTGGACTGGTGACTCATTGAAAACACTCCTGTAAAAATTGATCCAGCAGAATCTGGCTGCGGCGATCGGCTTTGGGGTCGTACACCGTGCCCAGTTCCGGGTCGTTGGCTTCGGGGTTGGTAAAGGCGTGCATGACACCGCCAAAATCGTGTTTTTGCCAGTCGCAACCGGCCTTGTTCAGTTCCTCACGCAAGGCCAGCCAGTCATCCAGCGACACCATGGGGTCGGCATCGCCATGCAAAAACAGGGCCATGGCTTTCCACAGGCCCTGGTCGATGTTATCGGGCTTTTTCATCAGGCCGTGAATACTGCAGACGCCGCGCACCTGGTCGCTGACACGGGCCAGGTCCTGAACGCACAGGCCACCGAAACAGTAACCAATGGCTGCCATGCGGTCCTTGTCGGCCACCGGCAGACTGCGGGCGGCTTTCAGGGCCAGCAACATGCGTCGCTGCATGAGCGCGCGGTTTTCCATGAAGGGCATCATCAAGGCCATGTTTTCATCGACACTGTGGCCGACCTTGCCCTTACCATACATGTCCAGTGCGAAACCGATATAGCCCTTGGCGGCCATGGCGCGCGCCACGTCTTCCACAAACGATACGCGGCCAGACCACATGTGTGCGATCATCACCACCGGCGTCTTGCCTGCTTGGGCGTTTTTGGGTTCCACCACCCAGGCTTCCAGTTCCTGGTCTGCGTCAAAATAGGTCAGCGGGTATTCGCGCATGTCATTTCTCCTGTTTGCCGTTTTTAAACACCGAATGCACCTGTTGCAAGGCGGCAATGTCTTCCAGCGGGTTGGCCTTGACCACCACCAGATCGGCATGGAAGCCGGGCTTGATGGCACCCAGTTGCTGGCCCTGACCGAGCAAATCTGCCGCATTCACGGTGGCGGCCTGAATGGCTTCCATGGGCGTCATGCCATTTTTGACCATCAAGGCAAATTCCTGTGCGTTGTCGCCGTGGGCCGAAACCCCGCTGTCCGTGCCAAAAGCAATTTTAACCCCCTTGTCATGCGCCTTGGCAAAGGCCGAGGCCAGCACCGGGCCAATGGTGGCGGCCTTGCGTGCCACCACGGGCGGGAAAAAGCCCGGCACCTTCGCTTTTTGCGTGACCCAGTCCCCGGCCAGCAAGGTGGGCACCAGGTAGGTACCGTGTTTTTTCATCAGGCGAATGATTTCATCGTCCAGATAAGTGCCATGCTCGATGCTGTTGACACCGGCGACAATGGCGCGCTTCATGCCTTCCTTGCCGTGGGCATGGGCCGCCACCCTGAAACCGTAGTCGTGCGCGGTTTCGATAATGGCGCGCAATTCATCGGGCTGGAACTGGGCATTGTCACCACTGGCGGCTTCACTAAGCACGCCGCCGGTGGCCGTGATCTTGATCAGGTCAGCGCCATCCTTGTAACGCTGACGCACGGCCTTGCGGGCCTCGTCGGGGCCATCCAGCACACCCTGTTCGGGCACTACGTGGGGCCACAGGCCTTGCCGGTAACCGTTGGAGGGGTCGGCATGGCCGCCGGTGGTGGCCAGTGACTTGGCGGCGGTAAAAATGCGCGGCCCGCGCACCTTGCCCTGCCGGATGGCATTGCGCAGGGCCACAGTGACGTTGAATGAATCGCCCAGATCTCGCACGGTGGTAAATCCGGCATCCAGGGTGCGGCCCGCGTAGACAGCCGAATCAAACGCCACATCCGCCGGGTTTTTGGTGAATTTTTCCCGGTAGGAGTCCTTGCTGAACTGGCCGGACAGGTGGGTGTGCATGTCAATAAACCCCGGCAGGCACCAGGCATCCGAATAATCCCGGTAATCCCGTGCCGTGTCGCTGACACCCGCTTGCCACGGGCCAATCTCGCTGAATCGCCCGTCCTTGATGACAAGGCGCTGGTTTTCCAGCACTTTTCCGGCCACCGGATCGATAACGTGGCCGCAATGCAGCACCAGTTCATCGGCAGTGGCCAGGGAGACTGACAGCAGCGCAGACAGACCCAGCAGGCGGGCAAATGAAGTCATGGCGTGATTTTTCATAGTGTGTCCCCGTGTTTGTGGTTGATTTATAAAATCATTCCTTCAAGTTTTTCCTTGATCCTGTCGAGTGTTAATGCCACAGCGGCAACCCGAGTGCCTGGTCAAACAGCCTGCATTAACTTTTCTATGGATTCAATGTCTCGTGGAATCTTGTTACTGAGAATCTGTGGCCCCTTGCGAGTGACCAGCACGTCATCCTCGATGCGAATGCCGATGCCGCGCCACTTGCTGTCCACCTTGGCCTGGGGCGACACATAAATGCCCGGTTCGATGGTCAACACCATCCCCGGTTCCATTTCCACCCACAGGCCATCCACCTGATAGTCACCGCAGTCGTGCACGTCCAGGCCCAGCCAGTGACCGGTCTTGTGCATGAAAAACTCCGCATAGAGCCGGTCTTCCAGCACCTGTTCCAGCGGGGCTTTTAACAGGCCCAGGTCAATCAGGCCCCGGGCGATGACTTCGACAGCGGCGTCGTGAGGTCTGTTCCATTGATGACCCGGTTGAACCTGTTCCACCGCCGCACTGTGCGCTGCCAGAACGACCTCATACAAAGCCCGTTGGGCATCGCTGAAGCGACCATTGACCGGAAAGGTGCGGGTGATGTCGCTGGCATACAGGTCGTATTCGGCCCCGGCATCCACCAGCACCAGATCACCGTCCCGCAGCGGCTGGTCATTTTTGACGTAATGCAGGATACAGGCATTGGCACCACCGCCAATGATGGGTGTGTAACTGGGCTGAGACCGGTGGCCGGCCAGCGTGTGCAGGTATTCGGCCAACAGGTCGCTTTCATTCTTCCCCGGTGCCGTGGCCAGCACCATGCGCTGATGGGCTTCGGCGGCAATGTCAGCGGCCTTTTTCATGCAGCGCACTTCGTCACGGCTTTTGTACAAACGCATGTCATGCACGTGGTGCAGCAAGTTGGTGAATTTTTCCGGTGCCTGGCTTTTTTCGCCCTTGCGCGTTTCCACCGCCTTGTTCCAGCCCAGCACCTTCAGGTCAAAGGCCTGATCCTTGCCCACCGGGTAACAGATCCGCTCTCGTCCTCTCAACAAGCCGGGCATAATGGCATCAATGTCCTTGATGTCATAAACCGCGTCAAACAGCAATTGCTCCCTGGCGCCTTCAGTCCCCAGCATGGGGCCGTCCCAGATCATTTTCGCGGGGTCGGCCTCGCGGCAAAACAGAATGTGCTCGCCACCGGCACAGCCGTGGCACAGCACCAACACAGCCTCGGGCTCGGAAAAGCCGGTCAGGTACCAGAAATCACTGTCCTGCCGGAACGGGTAATTCACATCGCCGTTGCGGATTTTTTCTTCGGCACTGGGCAAAATGGCAATGGCGCCATCACCCAGGGTTTTCAGCAACTGTTGCCGGCGTTTGCGGAACTCTTCCGGTTTTATCATGTAACAAAGCTCACGGGTTAATGGAATAGCAAAAGGGAACCCAACTATACTGCCAGCCTGGCAAAAATGCCATGCCAAAACCCGTTTGAGAAACGCCATTTGTCTGTTTTTTTCTGACGCCCGTGCCGCGTGTTATCACAACACGGTCAAACAGAATCCCGCCATCCTGACCCTGCTGTGTCACTGTCAATCTCCGGTTTGTGACCTGACGCACGCGAAAAGCAAAAAAAAATGATAAACTGACTTGGCACGCAGGTGCCTGTTAGCCTGCCAGCCCGTGGTTCCGCTGCGGCACCCCGGAGAACCCCACTGGAACAATTCGGCCATGAGCAATTCGGATAATAAAAATAACTCCCCGAACAGCGGCGATGAAAAAATCGTCAATATTCGCGACAAAAAAGAAAGCCTGAACCTGGACAACCTGCTGGGCAAAACCAAAAGTAAATTCCTGACCCTGATTCGTCCACAAATCGACGCCTTTTACGATGGCCTTGATGACACCCTGTTTGATCTGGCCGAAAAAGCCGAAACCAACCGCCAGCAAACCCTGTTTTTTGATGGCATGCGCGAGATCCGCAAGAAAAAAGGCCTGATGACGCGCCTTTTTGCCGAGCGGCTGGAAAAAGTCTTTGCCGATTTCAAACGCGGTCAATTAGAGTTTTTTCCCAGCGCCACGCAAAATGCCTTGAGTGAAGACCTGTCACTGGTTGACGATGAAGACCTGGAAGAAAACCTGGCCATCGACAACCTCATTGCCAAAGCCGAAACTGCCTACCACCAGCCCTTGTTTGCCCTGAACAAACGGTTTGCGCTTCTGGGTGGGGGTTCGGAACTGGACAATAAAAAACTCCCCCTGGGCCCGTTTGCGATTGTCAAATCCTTTGCCGAGTCCATGCAGGAACTAGAAGCCGACATCCAGATCCGGCTCATCCTTTACAAACTGTTTGAACGCCACCTGATTGCCGGCTTGCACCAGCCTTATGGCGAAATCAACCAATACCTGGCTGAACATGGCGTCTGCCCGACTATCAAGTTCAACATGGGTCGCAACCCGGCCGGGGGTTATCATGGCCCGGCCGGGGCCATGCCAGCCGGCGCACTACCGGCCGAAGCCGGCCTGGCACCGGGAGACCACCCTGCGGGTGCTGGTGCCATGCCTGCGGGCGTCCCCGGTGGGTACAACCTGATGCCCACCGGCGTCAGTTATCCGGTTGATCCCAACTTTCAGGCCATTTCATCCGCCCTGGCCAGCCGGGCTGTGGCCACGGTGGCAGAAGGCGGCGCGCCCACTGGCACGCCCATCGACATGGGCTTGCTGATTAATGCCCTCAGCCTGCTGCAAACCGCCAATAGCACAGAAAGCGGCAAGTCACCCGAGGCCATCAAGGAGGAACTGCTGAAGCAGCTGCGGCAGCTTGATGATTCCGTTGATGAAAAGCACGTGGACCGGGCTGACGAAGACGTCATCGACCTGGTCGGCATGCTGTTTCAGTTTCTGGTTGAAGACCGTAACCTGCCGCCGGAAATTCAGGCCATCCTGGCGCGTTTGCAAATTCCTTACCTGAAAGTCGCCCTGCAGGATCGCCACCTGTTTGCCAATAAGGAGCACCCGGCGCGGCAACTGCTGGACACGTTGTCCACCGCCTCGGTGAGCTGGACTGAAGAAAGCGACCCCAAAGGGCAGTTCATTGGAAAAATCACTGAAATCACCAACACGGTGCTGAATGATTACGACGATGACCTGAGCCTATTTGAACAGCTCAATGACGACCTCAAACGATTTCTTGAACGACGCAAGAAGCGCGCCGTGGTGGCTGAAAAACGCGTCACCGAAGCCACTTTGGGCCGGGAGAAGGTCAAGAAAGCCAAACAGACCGCAGCCAGCGTGCTGGTGGATGTGATGCAGGATCACACCCTGCCTGACCTGGTGCGCGACATTCTGGTCAAGCCATGGGCCAATGTGCTGATCCTGATGCACCTGCGCCACGGCGAAAATTCCGACGAGTTCCAGCAACAGGTTACTTTTGCCCAGAAACTGGCTGAATACGCGGATCCGGCGCATATTGTCAACATCACCGAAGTGGACCTGAAACGCCTGATGGAAGAATTTGCCAATGGCCTGGAACTGGTGGCGGTGCCGGAAAAGGACATTCGAGAGCAGGCCGAAGAACTGTACCAGTACCTGGCCAGCATCAACGGTATTGAAGCCGGCGAAATCGATGAGGAGCTGGAATTCATTGCGCCGGAGGACATCCTGCAAATCGCCGACAATGAGGCCGAGCCTTCCGAAGTGCAGAGTTTTATTCAGGAAATTGTGTTGTCTGAAGACACCGATGATGAAGAAATTGAAACCGATGAATACAACGAAACGGTGGAAAAACTGGAAGTGGGCACCTGGTTTGAATTCACCAACAGTGAAGGCAAGACCCTGCGTGCCAAGCTGTCCTGGATCAGCCCCATCAGTGGCAAACTGCTGTTTGTAAATGCTCGCGGCCTGAAAGTCATGGACAAATCACCGGCCGGCCTGGCTGCAGACCTGCGCTCCGGCAAGGCGCGTATCCTGGAACAGATCCCGCTGTTCGACCGCGCCTTAAGCGCCATCGCCAACAAGCTCAAGGACAACTCGGGTCAGGAAAGCGGCGACAAGGCGTAAGCTGGCCGGACACGTTCAGAGCCAGCCCGGACAGGCCATTTAACCCCACCAAGCCCTTAAAGCTCCGCACAATCGAGAAGCCGCCGAAAAAACAGAAAAGCGGATCAGGCCCGCTGCGTATTCAGCAAACTGGCTTCGTACGTGTTTTGCATCAGGGTGGCAACCGTCATGGGGCCAACCCCACCGGGCACCGGAGTAATCCAGGCGGCCCTGGCCGCCGCCGAATCGAAATCAACGTCCCCGCACAGGGAACCATCCGCCTTGCGATTGATGCCCACATCCACCACCACGGTACCGGG
>JALWKC010000090.1 GCA_026996795.1 Lysobacterales bacterium
GTTCGATGGCCTCGCGGGCGCGTCTGACGCGTTGCCACAACACCGGGTCGATGGCCAGTGTGAGCGGCTGTTGCCAGAGGCGTCGCAAATCAGCCAGGGAAAAGCCGTCTTTGCCCAGGCGCAGGGTGGGTGCTGTTGCCATTAGTCTGAGCCCCCGGCGTTTTGGCTGGTTTTATTGAGCATGGGCAGGTTCAGTTCGTGTTCGCGCGCGCACTGCCGGGCTATCTCGTAGCCGGCATCGGCGTGGCGCATCACGCCCGTGGCCGGGTCATTCCAGAGCACGCGCTCAATGCGCCGATCCGCCGCTTCGCTGCCGTCACAACAGATCACCAGCCCGGCATGCTGGGCATAGCCCATGCCCACGCCGCCACCGTGGTGAAAGGACACCCAGGTGGCGCCGCTGGCCGTATTCAGCAGAGCATTCAGGATCGGCCAGTCGGACACCGCATCGGAGCCATCGGCCATGGCCTCGGTTTCCCGATTGGGACTGGACACCGAGCCGGAATCCAGGTGATCGCGGCCGATGACCACGGGCGCTTTTAGTTCACCGTTGCGCACCATTTCGTTGAAGGCCAGGCCCAGCTTGTGGCGTTGTCCCAGCCCCACCCAGCAGATGCGCGAGGGCAGGCCCTGAAACTGGATGCGTTCCTGGGCCATGTCCAGCCAGCGGTGCAGGTGTGGGTCATCGGGAATCAGTTCCTTGACCTTGGCGTCGGTTTTGCGGATGTCTTCGGGGTCTCCCGACAGCGCCGCCCAGCGGAACGGCCCGATACCGCGGCAAAACAGGGGCCGCACATAGGCCGGCACAAAACCGGGGAAGTCAAAGGCGTTTTCCAGCCCTTCGTCAAAGGCCACCTGACGGATGTTGTTGCCATAATCAAAGGTGGGAATGCCCATTTGCTGAAAGTCCAGCATGGCCTGGACGTGGGTTTTCATGGACGCCCTGGCGGCCTGGGCCACCGCTTCGGGGTCGGTTTCGCGTTTGGTAAACCATTCTTCCGCGCTCCAGCCAATGGGCAGGTAGCCATTGACCGGGTCGTGTGCCGAGGTCTGGTCAGTGACCGCATCAGGCCGGATGCCACGGGCCACCATGTCCGGCAGGATTTCCGCGGCATTGCCCAGCAGCCCCACCGAGACGGGGCGGCCCTCGGCGTGCGCCTGGTCTATCATGGCCAGGGCTTCATCCAGCGAGTCGGCGCGGCAATCCAGATAACCGGTTTGCAGCCGTTTGTCGATGCGCGAGGCCTGACATTCAATGGCCAGCATGGAGGCCCCGGCCATGGTCGCGGCCAGCGGTTGCGCGCCGCCCATGCCGCCCAGACCGGCGGTGAGAATCCACTTGCCAGACAGGTCGCCCCCGTAGTGCTGGCGGCCCATTTCTACAAAGGTTTCGTAAGTGCCCTGAACAATGCCCTGGGAGCCAATATAAATCCACGAACCGGCAGTCATCTGGCCGAACATCATCAGTCCTTTTTTGTCCAGCTCGTTGAAATGCTCCCAGTTGGCCCAGGCCGGCACCAGGTTGGAATTGGCAATCAATACGCGCGGGGCATCGGGGTGGGTTTTGAACACGCCCACCGGCTTGCCTGACTGCACCAGCAGCGTTTCGTCCTCGCGCAGCTGTTTCAGGCTGTCAACAATGGCGTCGTAGCAGTCCCAGTCGCGCGCGGCCCGGCCGATGCCGCCGTAAACCACCAGTTCTTCCGGCCGTTCGGCCACGTCTGGGTCCAGGTTGTTCATCAGCATGCGCAAGGGCGCTTCGGTGAGCCAGGATCTGGCGTTGAGTGTGGTGCCGCGTGGGGCGGTGATGTGGCGGTCAGGATCGCGACGCTTGTTCATGTTTTCCCCTTGAATGTCTGGTGAATATCCGGGCCCGGCAGGCCGGAAAGACGTGGTGAGTGGGTTCCTGGCGGCCTGGAAGCGGGCCGGGAACAGGCGCGATTATAGCCGATTTTTCTGCCGATTATTCCTCATGGAATGACCGCTGGCAGCCTCCTGATACAGGGGGTTTCCGGGGTTGCCACTGCGGTAAATCGTCCCGCTTTATGCAGCTTTTCCAGATAAATCAATGAGATAGCGGTTTTTCCTGTCATCAGGTATTAACTAACTCATTGATTTGCAACGTTTTTTTGTGAAAACGCGGCTTGACAGGCCAAAGTGAAAGGAATAAGGTGCAAGATTATGGGGAAAAGTGGGTAAAAGTGGGTTAACAGGATGTTTTACGGAGAAACAGCACTTAATCTGGACGCCAAGGGACGTCTCGCCATACCGGCACGGTATCGCGAGCAGATCGCGGCTGAGTGCGATAACCGGCTGGTGTTGACCTACAACGCCTATGAAAACGACTCCTTGTGGCTCTACCCGCAACACGAATGGGAACGGATTCGTGATGAAGTCATGGCCCTGAGCACGTTTGATCCCAAACACCGCGCCTTGCAACGCCGGCTGGTGGGCAGCGCCTGTCACGTGATGCCCGACAAGGGCTCGCGTATTTTACTGCCGGTGACCCTGCGGCAGGTGGCTGCCATGGAAAAAAGGGTGGTGATTTTGGGCCTGGGCAACAAGTTTGAAATCTGGAATGAAGACGCCCTGCACAAAGCGCGGCACCAGGTGCCGGATGTGGGTGAGGGCGTTTCCGGTGCCATGCAGCAATTGGTGCTGTGATGGGAAGCGAATATACCCATGACACCGTTTTACTGAATGAAGCGGTCGAGGCGCTGAACATTCGCCCTGATGGCATCTATGTGGATGCCACCTTTGGGCGCGGCGGGCACAGCCGGAAGATTTTGCAAAGCCTGTCCGACACCGGTCGCCTGGTGGTGATCGACCGCGACCCACAGGCACTGGCCACCGCGCGGGAACTGGCCGCCCGGGACTCACGGGTTCGCGTTCAGGCCGGGGCATTTGATCAGCTGGACCGCCTGCTGGCAGCGGCCCTGGCCGAAGACAGCGATAACGGCAATGAAAGCGAAAGCACTGCCGGGCAGATCGCCGTGGATGGCATCTTGTTTGATTTGGGTGTGTCTTCGCCGCAACTGGATGATGCGCGGCGCGGGTTCAGCTTTATGAAGCCCGGCCCGCTGGACATGCGCATGGACAACCAGTCCGGCCAAAGTGCCGCCGAATGGTTGGCGGTGGCCAGTGAGGATGAGATGGCACAGGTATTCTGGCGTTACGGCGAAGAAAAAAATGCCCGTCGCATGGCGCGGGCCATCAGCGAATATCGCCAGCAGCAGCCGTTGACCCACACCGGCCAACTGGCTGAAATTGCCGCTGCCGTGAACTACAAATACGAAAAGAAACACCCGGCAACCCGGATTTTTCAGGCCATCCGCATTCACATTAACAAGGAACTGGAACAGATTGAAAACGCCTTGCCCAAGGCTGTGGAAGCCCTGAAAACAGGCGGTCGGTTGGTGGTGATCAGCTTTCACTCGCTGGAAGACCGGCTGGTGAAGCGGTTTTTTAAGCAAAAGTCTTCCACCGGCCCGGTGAACCGGCGCATGCCATTGGCCATCGACGACAAACAGCCTGAGTTGCGCCTGATTGGTAAAGCCATCAAGGCATCAGAGGAAGAAGTGGCAAACAACCCGCGTTCACGCAGCGCCATCATGCGCGTGGCGGAAAAAACATGAGCCGGCTGACGCCCTGGCTGGTGTCTCTGGCTTTGCTGGCGGCCACCCTGGCGGTGGTGGTGGACTCGGTTTATCGCCAGCACCGTACCCGGCAGAAATTCGCCAGCCTGCAGGTGCTGGTGAAAAAGGAACAGGAACTGAATCAGGAATGGGGCCGCCTGCAAAGCGAATATTCCACCAAGGTGGACAACGGATTGGTCGAACGCTTTGCGCGTGAACGCCTGGGCATGAAAAAGCCAGAAAACGACCAGATTATGACCATAAGCCGATGATAAAAAAGACCGCAGCAGACACCAAACGCATCAGCCGCCGAATGAGCGTGTTGCTGGCGGTACTGGCCTGCCTGTTTGTGGCCGTGGCGGTCAAGGCGTTCAAAGTGCAGGTCAACCAGACCCGCTTTTACCAGCGCGAGGCCAACAAGCGGCAGATACGCACGGAAACCATACCGGTGTCGCGTGGTGTTATTTATGACCGCAACCAGGAGCCGCTGGCCATTTCTGTGGCCATGGAATCGGTATGGGTGGACCCGGCCCGGCTGATGGAAAATTTTGACCGCATTGATCAATTGGCGCAAAAGCTGGACCTGGATGCTGACAAGCTGAAAGCCCTGGTGTCGTCCAGGCAGCAACGGCGGTTTCTGTATGTCAAACGGTTGATTGAGCCGGAACTGGCCGATGAGATTCGGGCCTTGAACATTGAAGGGGTCAATTTCCAGACCGAATTCAAACGGTTTTACCCGGCCGGAGAAACCGCCGCGCAATTGATTGGTATCACCAACATTGAGGACAAGGGCCAGGAAGGCCTGGAGCGGTTTTTTGACGAAGACCTGTCCGGTGAGCCGGGACTCAAGCGCGTGGTGAAAGACTCCAAAGGCAATGTGATTCGAGAAGTGGAAGAAATCCGCCCGGTGGTTCCGGCCCGGGATTTGCACATCAGCATTGACCGCCGCCTGCAATACGCGGCCTATCGCAGCTTGAAAAAGGCCATGTATCGCTATGGCGCCAAATCCGCTTCGGCGGTGGTGCTGGATGTGGCCACCGGTGAAGTGCTGGCGCTGGTCAACCAGCCCTCATTCAACCCCAACAAGCGCGACCCGGAAGCGCTCAAAAAAGGCTTGCTGAACCGCGCCATGATGGACGTTTACGAGCCCGGTTCCGTGATGAAACCCTTTACCGTCATTGCGGCCCTGGAAAGTGGCAAGTACACGCCCGAGACGGTGATAGACACCTCGCCTGGGCGTTGGGAGATCGACGGCACGGTGGTGAATGATTTTCGCGATTACGGCGAGCTGACGGTGGAACAGGTGATTGCCAAATCCAGCAACGTCGGCATGGCAAAAATTGCCCTGGACATGGACAAGGAACACCTGTGGGACGTGTATCGCCGCTTCGGTTTTGGCGCCCCCACGCAGAACCTGATTCGCAGTGAGTCCTCCGGTTACTTCCCGCATTTTCGCAAATGGCGCCGGGTGGATCAGGCCGCCATTTCACGCGGCTACGGCCTGTCGGTAACCGTGCTGCAACTGGCGGCGGCCTACGCGGCCATTGCCAATGAGGGCCGTTGGCGTGCGCCGTCCTTCATCAAGGGCCTGATCAATCCCGACAAGGCGGTGCTGGACCCGGCCATTGCGCGGCAGATACGCGACATCCTCAAGGCCGTGGTGTCCGAGCATGCCACTGGCCACCGGGCACGCATTAACGGTTATAGCGTGGCCGGCAAAACCGGCACCGCGCGCAAGAACGAACACGGCCAGTACGTGGACAGGTACGTGGCTACCTTTGCTGGCTTTGCGCCTGCAGACAATCCTCGCCTGGTGGTGGTGGTCAGCGTGAATGATCCGGCCGGCGATGAATTTGGTGGGGGGCAGGTGGCCGCGCCGGTATTTGCTGAAATCATGCAGA
>JALWKC010000091.1 GCA_026996795.1 Lysobacterales bacterium
GAGGAAGACCGCACCCAAGTTTTTGCTTATGCTGGCTGTTTGGCCTCATGCCCCGTTGTGTCAAAAATAACGGGGGCCATGAACTGGCTTTTGATAACCGCCGCAGCCTCTCAGAACTGGGCATTCGCTACACACCGGTGGAAAAAAACGCTGCATGACATGGTCATCAGCCTGCAGGAACTGGGCCTGATCCCGGCCTGAAGCAACCCATCGCGCCTATTCACATCGCGTTAACCGCGGGTTAAACTGGTGCGGTCTTTTTCCAGCGAGCCTTTCATGCAAAGCACTCAGTCCCTGATCACTTTCGAACGCCAGGATGATCGAATTATTCTGCAGCCGCACGGTGAAATTGACCTGTCCAACTCCTCGGTGCTGCGCCAGCACATTCTTAACGCGCTCAACCTGGTCAATGAAGTGCTGGTGGATTTCAGCGACGTCGACTACATCGACTCATCGGCCATTGCGGCACTGGTGGAAGGCCTGCAGTTTGCCCAGGAACACGACAAACGCTTTGCCTTGCTGACGCCCAGCGAGCGTGTTCGCTCCATTCTTGAGCTGGCCCGGCTGGACAAGGTTTTCACCATTCTGAATGGCCATGCGCGCACTGATTGAAGCCCTTGGAGCCCGGGTGGTGCAGGCCATTGAGCGTTTTGGCTTTGGTGTCAGCCTCTTTTTCGAGTCCATCTACTGGTTAATCGTCGGCCCTCGCTACAAACAGCGCGTGCACCTGTGGCAAATCGCCGAAGAATTTCGCAAGATTGGCGTCAATGCCACTTTCATCGTCAATGGCCTGTCCGTGGTGGTGGGCATGATGCTGGCCATCCAGCTGCTTTACGCGCTCAGTGATTTTGGCGCTGAATCGCAGGTGTTACTGGCCATTGCCAAATCGGTCACGCGCGAGTTTTCCCCCCTGATTACCGGCATTATTGTGGCCGGCCGAAGCGGCGCGGCACTGGCGGCCAAAATCGGTTCGCAGGTGGTCAACCAGGAAGTGGACGCGCTCAAGGTAATGGGCATTGTGCCCGTGCGGTTTCTGGTGTTGCCGCCATTGATTGCCATGGTGCTGGCCCTGCCCATGCTGATTATCCTGGCGGACATCAGCGGCATTTTCGGCGGCGCCCTGTTTAGTGTGGGTAAAATGGACATGACCCTGGCGGCCTACATGAAAGCCAGTCTGGACGTGCTGGTGCTGAGTGATGTGATGCAGGGACTGATCAAAAGCGTGGTGTTTGCCGTTATCATCGCCCTAGTGGGTGCCACCATGGGCCTGCAGGTCAAAGGCGGTGCCGAAGGCGTTGGCCGGGCCACCACCCAGGCGGTGGTGATTTCCATTACCCTGATCGTGATTACTGACATGATCTTCAGTTACTTCCTAACCCAATGAATCAGGCTGCCAATCAAACCACGAACCAGACCGCCTCCGGTGCCAAACGCAGCCGGCGGGAAATTGTGGTGGTGGAAAAACTCGTCACCCAGTACGGCGATAAGATTATTCTCAAGGGCATCGACCTGTGCATTGAGGAAGGCGAGATTCGGGTCATCATGGGTGGCTCTGGTTCGGGCAAAAGCACCTTGCTGTGGCACATTGTCGGCTTGTATGAGCCCACGGCAGGACGCGTGCTGGTGATGGGCAAGGACATCCACCGGATTCCGTTTCTGGAAAAGCTCGAGTTGCTCTGGAAAATAGGGGTTTCGTTCCAGAATGGCGCCCTGTTCTCAGACATGACGGTGGGCGAAAACGTGGCCTTGCCCTTGCGGGAATTTACCGACCTGGATGAGAAAACCATCCAGATTATTGTCCGCATGAAACTGGAAGTGGTGAATCTGGGTGGTTATGAGGATTACTACCCGTCCCAGCTTTCCGGTGGCATGGTCAAACGCGCGGCCCTGGCACGGGCCATTGTGCGTGACCCGGCGTTGTTACTGTTTGACGAGCCGTCGGCCGGTCTGGACCCGATACTGGCGGCCGAACTGGATGAATTGATTCTGCAATTACGCAAAGCCATGGGCATGACCATGATCGTGGTCACCCACGACCTTGACAGCGCCTTTACCATTGCCGATAAAATCACCTTCCTGCATGATGGAAAAATCCTTCTGACCGGCACGCCGGAAGAGGTCAAAAACGCCGATAATCCCATCATCCAGGCCATGATCCAGCGCAAGCCGCTGAATGCGTCGGTGGACCCGGAAAAATACCTGCAGCGCCTGACCCGCGCCCTGAGCGGCAAATGATCGCAAGGACAAACGCATGAAATCGAAAAGAACCTATTTTATCGTTGGCCTCTTCAGCCTGTTGGTGATCACCATTACGCTGGCGGTACTGGTCTACCTGACCGGTTCTCCGACGGCCAGTGACCCCTATTACAGCCGCTTCAAGAACGTGACCGGGCTGGATTACGGCAAGCCGGTGTATTTTGAAGGCTACCGGATTGGCCAGATTTCCTCGGTGCAGCCTGAAGAGACCGTGCCGATCCGTTTCCGGGTCAACTACCAGGTCACCGCCGGCTGGAAAATCCCGGCCGATTCCAGGGCGGTGGTGCAGGCCACCGGCTTGCTGGGGGATGTGTCCATTAATATCAAAGCCGGCAAAAGTCCGCACTTTCTGTCACCGGGTTCGGAAATTCCCGGGGAAGAATCGGTGGACCTGATGGCCGTTATCACCGACCTGGCGCGGGACTTCGAGAAGCTTAACAAGGAAAAAATCGTGCCCCTGATGGACTTGCTGTACGAACGCACCGACAGCCTCACCAAAACCCTGGATGAACAGATTCCGGTGTTGCTGCAAAAGGTCAATCAGGCCACCGGGCAGTTCAACCAGCTCATTGCTGCCATGGGTGAAGTGCTGAACACCGAAAATGCCCAGCGCATCAACCGCTTGCTGGCCAACGGGCAGCGGTTCAGTGAAGAGCTGAAACAGGCGGGCGACAAGCTCAATGCCTTGCTGGCCGAAACCCACGCGCTGGTGAGGGAAAACGACCCCAAAGTGGATGCCATGATGACCCAGGCCGTGGATACCGTGGGCATCCTTTCGGCCCGTCTGGACACCATTACCAGTGAGCTGGAAAGCGCCAGCATGAACCTCAATGAACTCACCGACGAATTGCGCCGTGACCCGTCGCGCCTGATTTTCAGGCCCAAGGACAAGCGCCAGGACAGTGAATTATGAACCTCGATTTTCGCTCCAAACACTGGTTTTGGTGGCCGTTGGCCGTGTGGCTGGCCATGGCCACTGCCGGTTGCCATAAACGGACGCTGGTGGCCGACAAGCAGTATTACCCGCTCAATCCCGATCTGGGCTGGGTGAGCCCGGCGCCAAAAGCGCGACCGGTGCCTTTGTACGTGCCCCGTGCCGAGGCGCTGGGCGTGGTGGGTTCGCGGCCCATCCTGGCCCGGGCCAATGACGGCTCCCTGGTTCAGATGCGTCACCATTTCTGGTTGGATTCACCACGGGTCATGTGGCAAAACGTGGCGTTGGACTGGGCCACGCGCACAGGGCTGTGGCCGGAAACCCGCAGCATCAAACCCCTAAACCCGCATCACGACACCTTGTGGCTGACCCTGCTGGCCCTGCACAAAGACAAAAACACCGCCGTTATCCGCTTGCGGGCGGAATGGCTGGATGAAAATCGCAAACAGCGTTATCAGGCCACCTTTACCCGGCAACAAAAGCTGCCCGACAACTCCGTGGGTGCTTTTGTGACCGCCATCAACCGCATGAGCGAAGCCATTGTGCGAGAAATGGATGCGGACATCCGTACGGCACTGATAACCCCGCCTGAGGCAGAAAGCAAAAAGGCGGCAATCACTGCCGCTGCCGGGGATGACCGGCGTGATTGAACTGAGCCCCGAAGCCCTGAAATTGCTGGGTTTACGCCATTGGCGCTGGCGGGATCCGGCTGCCGTGGACATGCCGGCTCCTTCGCAAACGGTTACGGGAAATCCGACGGAAAAGGCATCAAGCCCACAGGCCGCAACAATAGCCAAAAAGCTGAAGCCGGCCAGCGATTCTGGTCAGCCGTCAATGCAAGAAGCAATACAGGAAGCAAAGCCCCCACCTGCCGCACACTCTGGCTTGCCTGCTGAAGAATTGGCCTTGTTGAACAAAGTCCTGCAGGCCATTGGCGAGTCGCCAGCGCAATGCCAGATTGCTCCGGTTTCACCCCGCTGCGTGATGGTGACGCTACCAGATGGTTGGCAACTGGCGTTTGACAGCCTGGAGGCCCAGCGCAATAATCGCTGCGTGTGCCTGGCTTCGCTGGCAGACATGCTGGAAGACCCCTCCCTGAAAAAACCGGTGTGGCAGAAACTCAAAACATGGTTAGTGCAACGACAAACATGAGACAAGCCTTTGTGGCACTGGGCGCATTTTGGTGGCTACAGGTGGTGAGTACTCCAGTGCTGGCCAGTGCGGATTCGTCCCATCCCCTGCCGCCAGATTGCCAACCACTGACTCTGGAACAATGGCACAATCCACCACCAGACTGGCGCATCGGGCGCATTCAGCTGGATGTTCGCACTATTTTTGACACCCGTCAGCCGGGTCAGAATCACCGCATCAACCGCTTGGCCAACCGCTTCCACATCAAGACACGCGACGTGGTGGTTAAACGCGAACCGCTGTTCAAACCGGGTGATCCGTTTGATCCCCGCGTGCTGGCGGAAACCGAACGTCATTTGCGCCAGTTTTCATTTATTCGTGATGCTATCGTTGAACCTGTGGCCGTGTGCGGGCGCGATGTGGTGGTAAAAGTGGAGACCACCGACAACTGGACGCTGACGCCAAATTTCTCCTTCGGGCGTGGCGGCGGACAGAATCGCTGGGCGGTGGAAATCGAGGAGGAAAACTTTCTCGGGCTGGGCAAAAACCTGCAGATCAAGTACCGCAAGGGCATCGACCGCACCGAGAAGATTTTACGCTACCTGGATCCCAACATGGCCGGCACCCGGCACCGCCTAAAGCTGCTGTATCAGAATAATTCCGACGGCCACATCGGGCAGGTGAGGTGGGAATTGCCGTTTTACTCCCTCGACAGCCGCCAGTCCTGGGGGCTGAATCTGTTCTCCAATCGACTCAATAACCCAATTTATCGGAATGGGGAACTTGCCAGTGAAATCGGTCAGAAACGGAAACTGGCGGAAGTCTGGATAGGCCGTTCCCCGGGCTTTTTCAATGGCGCCACCCGGCGTTATACTCTTGGCTTTACTGATGACGACAACCGATTTGATGCCACGCCCGATTTTCCCCAGCAGACGGTGCCGGCCGATCGCCATTTTGCTTACCCGTGGGTGGGCTACGAATACGTGCAGGACCGGTTTATTGAAAAAACCAATCTGCAGCACATGGGTCGGGTGGAAGACATTGCCCTGGGGCATCACCTGCAAACCCGTCTGGGCTGGTCGCACGTGGCCTTTGGTGCCAGCGACAGCGACCTGGTGTGGCAGGCCAGTTACAGCCGGGGCTGGCAACCGGGCAGCGATCACTTGTTGTTCCTGGATTCCAGCATCAG
>JALWKC010000092.1 GCA_026996795.1 Lysobacterales bacterium
ACGATCACGCTGTACAGACGCTGGCGGGCAGGGCAGCGGCTTACCCACGCCCATCGTCAGCACCTTTACCAGCGGCTCATTGCCGGTGGTCAATCACATGCCCGTGTATCGCTGGCTTACGCGCTGGCTTCCCTTTTCGGTGGTGTGCTGGCCGTTATCAGCCAATCCCTGCCCAACTGGGGCCGATGGTTGGTCCTGTTGATCTGGCTGGTGGCGCTATTGGTGAGTGGGGGTTTCTTGAACCGGACAACAAAAATTAAACCCTCTGCATAGTACAATAGGCGCATGATCAACAAGATTTTTCATCCCCGCCTGGCCGTGGTTCTGCATGACCTGTTTATGGCCTGGCTTGCCTGGGTGCTGGCCTATGGCGTGCGTTACAGCATCTGGCCGGATGCGCCGCGAGTGGAACTGTTTTCACCGGAAGTGCTGCTGGTGGTGTTAATTCAAGGTGCGGTGGCCTGGTATTTCAACCTCTATCGCGGCCTGTGGCGATTTGCCAGCATTCCCGACCTGATCAATATCACCAAATCCGCGCTGGTCGGCACCCTGGCCATTGCCGTGGGCCTGTTTCTGTTCAACCGCCTGGAAGGGGTGCCGCGTTCGGTTTTACTGTTGTATCCCTTTATTCTGATCGTGCTCTGGGGCGCGCCACGACTGTTGTACCGGATGTGGAAGGATACCCGGCAAGGCCGCCTGAATCAGCAAAAGCCCAGACCAGTACTGGTGGTTGGGGCAGGGCGGCTGGCCGATCTCTTTATTCGCCACGCTACGGCCAGTGGCCAGTATGATGTGCGCGGCGTGGTGGCCGAAAACCCGCAACTGGCCGGGGCCCGTTTGCGCGGGGTCAAAATCCTCGGCCACCTGGATCAAATTGGCGAGTTGGTGGAAAAAACAGGCGTTGAAGCCATTATTCTGGCCCTGGACATGACCGCGCCCAAGGTGTTTCAGTCCGTGGTCAATCAGCTCAAAAAACAGAGCTGCCGTATTCATGTGTTGCCTGATCCTGATCGGCTGGATGCCGAGGACGTTTTCAGCCAGCTGCAACCATTGACCATCGAAGATTTACTGGGGCGGGATCCGGTTTCACTGGACTGGACCAGCGTAGCAAAACGGATGAAAGGACAGTCTGTGCTGGTGACCGGTGGCGGTGGCTCCATTGGTTCGGAACTGTGCCGGCAACTGGCTGCCCTGGATGTGGCTCAGTTGAGTGTCGTGGATAACACCGAATTCAACCTCTATTCCATTGAGCGGGAGCTGCGGGCACACTTCCCCGAGCTGTTGATCAAGCCGGTGCTGGCGGATGTGACTGATCGCGCGCACCTGCAACACATTTTTTCCCGCCACAAGCCGGACGTGGTGTTTCATGCCGCGGCTTACAAGCACGTGCCTCTGCTGGAAGAAATGCCGTGCGAAGCCTTTCTCAACAATGTACTGGGTACGCAGATTGTGGCGGATCTGTGCGACCAATTTGATGTGGCCAGCATGGTGCTGATTTCCACAGACAAGGCCGTCCACCCGCACAATGTGATGGGTGCGACAAAACGCATCGCGGAAAAATACTGTCAGTGGAAAAATGGCCAGTCAGACACCGCCTATCGGGTGGTGAGGTTCGGCAATGTCCTGGGCTCTGCCGGTTCGGTGGTGCCCCTGTTTCGCCAGCAAATCGCCTCCGGTGGGCCGGTCACTGTCACCCACCCGGACATGACCCGTTATTTCATGACCATCGAGGAGGCCGCGCAGTTAATTCTCCACAGCGCGTCTCTGGCGGATGACTTTGACATGGTGCTGCTGGACATGGGCGAACCGGTCAATATTCGCGAACTGGCCGAGCAGATGATCAGCCTGTCAGGTAAAATCCCGCACCAGGACATTGCCATCCAGTTCACCGGCCTGCGCGCGGGCGAAAAGCTAACCGAACAGCTGCTCTATGACCTGGAAAAACTCAACAGCGTGGCACACGGCAAGTTGCATTGCGTCAAGTCCCGAACGACTATCAAGGCCGATTTTATTCACCTGCTGGACGAGGCCCTGAATTTGGCGCGGCGTTTTGAAGCGCAAAAGCTCAAGCAAAAAATGCAGCAGCTGGTGCCTGAATACCAACCCCAAGCAACCCACCACCTTACGGCCATTGCCACCCATGAAACCCGTCACTAAAGCCGTCTTCCCCGTGGGGGGGATGGGCACCCGGTTTTTGCCGGCAACCAAATCCATTCCCAAGGAAATGCTGCCCATTGTGGACAAACCGCTGATTCAGCACGCGGTGGAAGAGGCCGTTGCCGCCGGCATAGACACCCTGATCTTCATCACCAGCGCCAGCAAACACGCCATCAGCGATCACTTTGATCCGCGACCCATGTTGCGCCAGAAATTTCAGCACCAGGGTAAGTCCTCACTGGTGGAAAAGCTCGATACTTTGCCCGAGCAGGTGACCCGCATCTTTATTCCCCAGGGGGAACCCCTGGGTTTGGGGCATGCCGTTTTGCAGGCCCGACCCATTATCGAAGATGAATTTTTTGCGGTGATTCTCGCCGATGATTACATTCGTTCACCGGCCAACACCACCGCTGCACTCATGGACACCGTCCAGTCTGGTGGTTGCAGCGCTGTCAGTGTCGAGGAAGTGCCCAAGCAGTGGCTCAGTCGTTACGGCGTGGTGGGTGTTCCTCAATGGCGCCATGGCATCGGAAAAGTTACGCAGATTGTGGAAAAACCGGCGCCAACTGAGGCGCCTTCGCGCTTTGGTGTTATTGGTCGCTATGTGCTGGATGCCGCTGTTTTCTCCTTGCTGGCTGAGACACCACCAGACCGTGGAGGCGAAATCCAACTCACAGATGCCCTGAAAAAGCTGGTGACGGAGAAAGGCCTCATTGCGCGTCAATTAGAAGGTCAGCGATACGATTGTGGCCACAAACAGGGGTACGTGCAGGCCACAGTGGCCACGGCACTGGCAGACGGCACCCTTCAGCGCGATGACCTTATCGCCTTGCTCGAAGGAAACAGGCCATGAGTCCTGAGCTACTGCAGCGGCTGGAGACGCTGGAAATCAATCAGGCTTTTCAGGAAGAAAACCTGGAACGCCTTGAGCAACAGGTGGTGTTGCAACAAAAGCAGCTGGATCAACTCCAGCGACAGGTGAAAAGCCTGATGGCGCAGCACAAGAACCCCGGTGACGAAAGCCACACTCAGACCGTGTTTGATCCAGACAATGAAGTGCCACCTCATTACTGACCGGGTCGCCGGCAAGCACGCCGATCCGGCATTTTAGAGGCCGCAGGGAATGCCACATAACACACTGGCAGCATCAAAACATTCATCCGAGTCCAACCAGTCACCCATGGCTTCCCTTTCTGCCTGGCAATGGACAGGGCAGGTGCTGCTGGCTGTTGCCGTGATCGGGCTGGTATTTCTGCTCACCGCCTGGCTTTCACACCGTCACTGGCTTGAGCGGGCAACCGGCACGGCAGACACTGTATCCCCGACGCTCCAGCTGGTGCAAGGGCGCCTCCTGCGTCAGGATAAAAACAGCCAGACCTACTTGTCTGATTCCGACCACCGCGTGGCGCTGGCCCTGCACACATCCCCGTTTGATGCGGATACGCGGCCAGTGATTGAAGTCCATTTGCCCCGGGCTTCCAGCAATCGGCAATATCGACTGGCCTGGCTGTCTTCGCAGGATAAGATGCCCCATTTTTTTATTCTAAATCAGCCAGTTGCAGGGGTTTCCTTAACCGACCTGTCATTAGTTGACGGGTGGCAGGGTCGCATTCGCCAGCTGGGTCTGATCGCTGAGCCCTTGTTTCCACTCGGCTGGGCCGGAGAACAAAAATCTCCGTTAACGGTTGGTACAGTTCAATGGCCGCAACCGGACTTGTGGCAAACCCTGCGGCACCAATGGCATACCTGGTTGAGTTGGCAGCCACCGCGCTATGGCGACATCAATCACCTGCCTTATTCCTCACAACTGCCCTGGTACGCAAGCCCTGGGGCTGTGCTGGCCATCGCTATGGCCTTACTTGGCGGCCTGGCTGCTTTTCGAAAACGCGAGGGCTGGCTGATTTTGCCGGCACTACTGGCAGGCTCACTGTTTATGGCCGTGTTCAATCTGATTCAAGTTTTTCATCTGCAGCGCTGGAGCCAGCACGCTTCCCTTCAGCCCGGTGAGTCCCAGCCGGTTTTAAGCAGTGACCAGCCCTTGAAAGCCGTGATTGCAGCGATTCAGCAGGCGTTGCAGAAAAAAGGCACAGCAGGCAGTCAGGTGGTTATTTTGGGTGACGATTACGCGGCTTTGCGCCTTTACTGGTATTTGTTGCCGCACAATGCCATGTGGTTTCCCACCTGGTCAGAACCCATGTTGGCCACGATCCACAATGGCGCCATTTTTCTGGTTCCATTCCACAACAAACCCCTGTTTGCAGGACTGATCAATTCAGTCCAGGCCACCACACAGCCCTATGAGGTGACGCGTGCTGGAGAAGGGTGGTGGCTGGTTTCTGTGAACCCATCCGGAGAAAAGCGGCAATGAGCGCCAGTTTCTTGCCTTTCATTACGCTGCTGTTACTGACTTTGCCAGCCGGTTTTCTGCTGGTGCGCCGGGTATTCAACACCCCGGCCATCAATGCGCCATTCGATCTTGCCACGGCTTTTTTTGCCGGCCTTTTTCTGGACATTCTGCTGCTCAATGGCTTGCAGTGGTTGCCATTTACCGTGTCCGTGCGCACCGCCTTCCTGGCTTTATTGAGCCTGCACCTTGCCGCCGCCGTGTTGTTGATGTGGGACACTCTGAAAGTGTGCCGCAAGCGCAGCGGGCTCCCTGATCAAGGGAAAGAGCAGGGCGGTTTACTGGCAGTCCAACCACATAAAAACAACCCGCAGGCAGAGCCTCGTTTATATCCTTCTGACAAGACGGCTGCGCGAAAAGACCAATCAGCCATCAGGACTTTCCTGTCTTCTCGCTGGCCTGAACTGGTGATTGGTGCATTGGCTTTGACTGTGCTGGTTTATGCCACGCTGCTGGCCAGCCGCTTGCCGGTACTGGCCTGGGATGCCTGGTCTGGCTGGATTGCCAAAGCCAAAATCTGGGCGGATGCAGGCTTGACCACGGCCATTGTGCCACCGGTTGAATGGTTGGAAAGGTCGCCTTCTGCCCATGTCTTTTCTTCCCACATGTGGCATTACCCCGATGCCATCGGATTGCTGTATGCCACTTTTTCCACGCTGACTACGACGGTGGAGCAGGGGGCTGCTGTGCTTTGGCCCATGGCCAGTGGTTTTCTGGCCCTTGGTATCTATGGCTTTTTACTGCACCATGTTCGTATATTTTCGTTTTCTTCTACGTTTCTGCCCGGCGCACTGGCTGCCCTGGCGGCCTTGATGTTGCTGATTACTCCCTTGTGGCTGCAGCACATGCTGTTCCCGGGCTATGCGGATATTCTGTTTGCATGTTACCTCTGGATGGCGACCGCTCATTATGTGTTGTGGCTTCAAAGCAGCCACCGCGGTCAT
>JALWKC010000093.1 GCA_026996795.1 Lysobacterales bacterium
AAGCCCGGTCAAGCAGGCGGCTCTGGATGCCGGCATCCCTGTCTGGCAACCTGAAACCCTGCGCGATGCCCACTGGCAGCAACGGCTGGCTGAACTCAAGCCCGATTTGATGGTGGTGGTGGCTTACAGCCTGATTTTGCCCCAGGTGGTGCTGGATATCCCCTGCCACGGCTGCTGGAACATTCACGCCTCGCTGCTGCCCCGTTGGCGCGGCGCGGCGCCCATTCAGCGGGCCATACTCGCCGGCGACTCTCAGACCGGTGTCTGCATCATGCACATGGAAGCCGGCCTGGACACCGGCCCGGTGTACCGACGCAAAACCACCCCCATACACCCACAGGACACCGCCGGCGACCTGCATGACCGGTTGTCACTGCTGGGGGCCGAAGCCCTGGATGAATGCCTGCACGATTTGATCACCAACACGCTGCCGGAACCCCAACCCCAGGATGAAAACGGCGTCACCTACGCCCACAAGATCACCACCGATGAGGCCGTCATTGATTGGCAGCAACCGGCTGCGGCCATCGTCCGGCAGATCAATGCCTTCAACCCGTGGCCAGGCGCGCGCGGGGACATTGCCGGCCAGTCACATAAAATCTGGCGCGCCCGGACGCTGGTTGACTCACCGGCGGAAGTGCCGGTGGCACCGGGTAACATTCGTCGGGTTAACAAACAGGCACTGGAAATCCAGTGCGGCCAGGGCGTTCTGGCCATTGATGAAATCCAACACCCCGGCAAACGGCGCATGCCCATTGCCCACTACCTGAATGCCCATGCCAAACGGCTGGCGGCCGCCGGTGGCAAAGCCCCTGATGGAAAAACCCCGTGAGCCTGGCCAGCCGCAAGGCCGCTGTGCGTGTGCTGGCCGATGTGCTCGCTGGCACTTCGACCCTGGATGAGGCCCTGGACAAACGCCTCAAAAACCTGCCTGCCGAGCACCAGCCCTGGGTGCGGTCGGCCTGTTATGAAACCTTCCGGCACCTGCCCAGTGTCCAGACTCACTGGCAGCAGTACGTGAAAAAAGCGCCTTCCGATCCGGTGGCCCAAGCCATCCTCAACCTGGGCACGACACAAATCCTGCATTTGAAAACACCGGCCTACGCGGCCGTGAACGAATCGGTCAAGCTGACCCGGGCAATGAAAAAGCCACATTTGAGTGGCCTGATCAATTCGGTGTTGCGAAAAGTGGCCAAAAACCCACAACTGCCCGAAACCCGGATCACACCCGCCACGCAATGGGATCATCCACTCTGGTGGGTGGAAAAAATCCGCCAGCAGTGGCCTGATCACTGGCAGGACATACTGCTGGCCAATAACCACAAAGCGCCTTTCTGGCTGCGGCACAATGCGCACCACCCGCAGGCCCTGGATGCCTTGCGGGAAGCCTGCCCGGAGGCCGAACAACACCCGCAGGTGCCAACGGCTTGGCGCATCAATCCCCGCCCGGTGAGCGCCATTCCGGGCTTTGCTGCCGGCCATTTCAGCGTGCAGGATGCCCACGCCCAGTGGGCCGCTGTTCTGCTTGACCCCCGCCCGGGCGAACGGGTGCTGGATGCCTGCGCCGCCCCGGGCGGCAAAACCGGCCATTTGTGGGAACGCGCGCCAGCCGCCGAACTGGTGGCCGCCGACGTGCAGGCGGGCCGCTTGCAGCGGGTCCAGGAAAACCTGCAACGCCTGCAACAGGCCGTGACCGGCCAACCGGTTCAAGTGCTTGAGGCCAACCTCGCCCAACCCGTGCAATGGCCCGCCTCGTGGCAGGCCGCACTGGCCGCAGGCGGCCTTTTTGACCGCATTCTGCTGGATGTGCCCTGCAGTGCCTCGGGGGTGGTGCGACGCCACCCGGACATCAAATACCTGCGCCAGCCCGAAGACATCCAGCGCATCCGCCGCCAGCAGGCCGACATCCTCGAGGCCACGGCCGGGCTGTTGAAACCCGGCGGCCACCTGCTTTATGCTACCTGTTCGGTTTTTGATGAGGAAAACGAACAGCAAGTGGAGCGGTTTTTGTCCCGACACCCCGAGTTTGAATCCCGGACGCCTTCGCTGGGTCAGGGCCTGCCACAGACTCATGGCGTGCAGCTGTTGCCGCACCCCGATGACGGCGACGGCTTTTACTACGCCATGCTGCAAAAACGCGCAGATGACTGATTCCCGGCCACACCGCCTGTTCAACGTCTTCATGCGGATTGTGCTGTGCTGTTTGTTGCTGTTTCTTTTCGTAATACCCCTGCCAGGTCGCGCCTCGGAAGTGAGTATCGAGTCAGCCAGCATCCTTCCCCGCGGCCCATTGTGGGAAGTGACCCCGGTTTTCCGCTGGCAGGTGGATCCACCGGTGATCGAAGCCATTCACAGCGGAGTGGCCCTGCGTTTCCAGCTCAAGGGGCGCTTGCTGAAAAGCGTCCCCCTGTGGTGGGACACAGTGCTGGAAAGCCAGCGCCACAACCTGGAAGTGCGCTATTTTTCCCTCAGCAAACAGTACCTGCTGAAAAGCCTCGATAACGGCCAGCAGCGCGGCTTTTTGCGCCTGGACTACCTGTGGCAACACATGGGCCAACTGGCGCCATTGCAACTACCGCAACGCGCATCGGGCGATGCGGTTGAGATTCGCCTGCGTCTGGACACTGGCGCCTTGCCCGCGGCCATGCAACTGCCCACCCTGCTCAACAGTGCCTGGTACCTGGACACCGGCTGGCAGCGGTTTGCCTTGCCTGCAACGTCTGCCGCTGGTTCGGTGGAAAGGCCACCGGGTAGCCAGGCCATGAGGAAGAAAACCCCATGAAGCACGTGCTGAAAAGGTCGTTGTTGCCCTTTGGCATTATCACCCTGTTGCTGGCCGCGCTATACTGGCTGGGCGAAGCCATCCAGGGCCGGGAACAGTTCAACCGCGTTTACCTGTGGCTGTTTGGCGCCTCTGTGCTGGCCGTGGCCTTGCTTACCCTGGTGATCGCCCAGCGGCTGGTCTGGCTGTATTTCAAACGCAAGCAGAATGAGCCGGGAATTCGCCTCACCACCCGCATGGTGACGACATTTATTGCCTTGTCACTGCCGCCGGTACTAATCCTTTACCTGTTTGCTAACCAGTTCGTGGATCGCTACGTGGACAGCTGGTTCAGCAGCGAAACCGAAAAAGCCCTGCGTGACTCCCTGTCGCTGGGGCAGATTTTTCTGGAAACCCAGACCCGCCGCAACCTGGCCATCAGCAAGCGCCTGGCGCGTGAACTGGCCAACATGAGCCCGGCCGCGCAGGTCATCCGGCTCGACAGCCTGCTGGACGATGCCGGTGGCGCCACCAGTTTGAGCTTGCTGGATGACTCCGGCACGGTGTTGGCCAACAGCAACCTCGACCCTTTTTCCCTGAAAACCAGCCTGCCGCCCCAGCAGGCCCTGCAAAACGCCCGCAGCGGCCAGCCATATGCCCGGGTGGAACCGGCCGAGAATGGCCTGCAAATCCGCACCCTGGTGCCGGTGGACCCGGACCCGTTACGGGTTTCCGGCCAACAACGCTTTGTGCAGGCCCTGTTTACGGTGCCGCCGGCTTACAGTGCCCTGGTCAACAACATCGAAGCCACCTATCACGACTACAAACGGCAGGCCTATCAGCGCACCCAGGTCAAACAGACATTCATCATCATTTTGACCATCGTTTTGTTGCTGAGCGTGTTGCTGGCACTGTTGCGCGCCTTTTCCGCCGCGCGGCAACTGGTGGCGCCGGTGCGCCTGTTGAGCGAAGCCACCCAATCCATTGCCAAAGGTGAGTTCGGGCACAAGATTCCGGTGGAAACCGACGATGAGCTGGGGTTTCTGGTCAAGTCCTTTAATACCATGTCATCGCAGCTGGCCGCCTCCAGCGCCCTGGCGCACCGGTCTCAGGTAGAGGCCGAATCGCAACGCTGGTACCTGCAAAGCGTGCTGGCCCACCTGTCCAGCGGCGTGCTCAGCATCGACAAGAACCAGCGCATCCTGATGGCCAACCAGGCTGCCTCGGCCATTTTGCACCTGGACCTGAAAGACCTGCTGAACCAGAACCTGGAATTCCTTTCGCACAAAAACCGCGCCCTGCAGCCGCTGGTGGAGTTGATCCTGCAAAAACTCGAAGACCGCGCTGACGAATGGCAGCAGGAAGTGCTGCTGGCCGAGGATTCCTTTCGCCGCATCCTGGTGGTGCGTGGCAGCCGGATTCCCGAGCGTGAACAGGAGGAGGGCGGTCTGGTGGTGGTTTTTGATGACGAAACCGTGCTCAATCAGGCCCAACGCGACGCAGCCTGGGGCGAAGTGGCGCGACGCCTGGCGCATGAAGTCAAAAACCCGCTGACACCGATCCAGCTTTCGGCTGAACGCCTGCGCCTGCGTTTTCTGTCGCGCATGCCAGCGGAAGACGCCGAGATCATGAACCGCACCACCGGCACCATTATTTCGCAGGTGGAAACGCTTAAAACTCTGGTCAACGCCTTTTCCGATTACGCCAAGGCGCCGCAGCTGAAACGGGAGCCCGGCGGCCTTAACCAGCTGATCACCGAAGCGGTCAATTTCTACTCGCTGTCTCACCCGGGCACCCGCTTCTCGCTGGACCTGAGCGAACCCGAGCCGGTTTTGCTGCTGGACAAGAACCGCATCCAGCAACTGCTGACCAACCTGATCAAGAACGCCCAGGAAAGCCAGCCAGGCAACGAGGCGCGCATTGCCATCAGCACCCGGGTGCGCGATGGCGATCATGGCCAAACCCTGCTGTTGACCATTCGAGACCACGGGCAGGGTTTTGATGAAGAACTGCTGGATCACCTGTTTGAGCCTTACGTTACCACCAAAACCGGCGGCTCTGGCCTGGGCCTGGCCATCGTCAAGAAAATCGTCGAGGAACACGGCGGCCTGATTCGCGCCTATAATCACCCCGATGGCGGGGCGGTGGTGGAAATCCGTCTGCCGGTGCACGCGCCGGCGGCCAGCGATCAGCCGTCCCCCACGCCCCCGGGAGCTTGAACCCCATGCACTCACCGCCAGACATGGCCACCGTCTTTCGCAGCAACCAGTTTACCGAAGCGTGGCTGGTGAAGGAATTGCTCAACCAGCACGGCATCCCCGCCCGGGTATCGGGCCAGTACCTGGCCGGTGGGCTGGGTGAGCTGCCCCTGGACCAGCCGGTTCAAGTTATGGTGGTGGCCGAGGATCGCGACCGGGCGATGGAAATCTTACAGGATCATTGGTATGAGAAACCCCAGTCCTTCTGAATTACGGCAGCGATTTGAACGCCTGCGGCAGGCCGCCCCCCTTTCGCTGGGTGAACGCCGGCAACGCCTGCGCGCCCTGCACCAGGCACTGAAAACCCACAGTGATGACCTGGTGGCTGCCGTCAACACCGATTTCGGCCGCCGGGCCGAGGCCGAAACCCGTCTGGCGGATATCGCCCTGGTGTTGTCCGACATCCAGCACAGCCAGAAAAAGCTGACGCGCTGGGCGCAACCGCG
>JALWKC010000094.1 GCA_026996795.1 Lysobacterales bacterium
GATCTGCAAAATAGGTTTTCAAACGAGTCTTACTGCGGGTATAAGTAAAAACTGGCTGAGGAGGGAATGGCCCAAACCAAGATCCGACTATGGCTTTGCCTGTTATCGTGGCTGTCGACCCATTAATTTCAAATTGCCGCATTTGCTCTGGGAACATATTTGTTGGCGCACAGAATTCTTCCCCAACGGTGGAATCCCATGCGGTTGTCGATTTGTCTGAGATAGAATCGTTAGTTGAGTCAAAACGGTGGCTGGATTGAGTAAAAGACAGCTTATCCAGCAACCCTCTGCCTACATCGCTGGTCGCGATTTGCACGACTGTTCCGTCCTCGTAAACCTTCTGATAGAGTCCTTGCCCGACTTTGTTATAGCTTTCATTGATATTCTCAGCATGGGCAGAGCAGGTTATCAACAGGGCGAGCATCAAGCAATTAATAACAGTAAACTTCATCATGATCTCCTTTTTGGGTGTGTGTGAACTGGTACAGTGTGTCTGTACCAGTTCACAAGGGTATTTCAAATGGAGGGGGGGGGGTCAAGAGAGAAGGTGGGAGTTAAAGCTGGTTTCCCAGAGAAATGTAGTCAATAGATGCAGGAAGAGAAGGAGGTATTTGTTCTGATAGCTCCGTTTCCAGAGTTACGCTCCGAAAGGGTTGTGGCGGATGATGTTTTCGTTGCGGTCCGGGCCGGTGGAGATGATGTGGGCCGGGCGGCCGGTGTGTTGTTCGATGGTGTGGATGAAGTCCCTGGCTTTCTCGGGCAGGTCTTGCCAGCGGGTGATGCCACGGGTTTCGGTTTTCCAGCCGGGAACGCTGATGTATTGGGGTTTGACGGCTTTCCAGGCGCTGGTGCTCATGGGGAACGGCATGGGCTGGCCGTTGTTGTCCACGTAGCCGGTGCACAGCTTGATTTCGTCAAAGGCATCCAGTACGTCGAGTTTGGTGATGCACAGGCCGGTAACGCCGTTGATCTGGTTGGCGCGTCTGAGGGCGACCAGATCCAGCCAGCCACAGCGGCGTGGCCGTCCGGTGGTGGCGCCAAATTCCACACCGCGTTCGGCCAGCAGCTTGCCGTTGTCATCGAACAGTTCGGTGGGAAAAGGCCCGCTGCCAACGCGCGTGGTGTAGGCCTTGGTGATGCCCAGTACATAGTCCAGGTCGGTGGGCCCCAGGCCGGTGCCGGTGGCGGCGTTGCCGGCGGTGGTGTTTGAGCTGGTCACGTACGGGTAGGTGCCGTGGTCAATATCCAGCAGCGAGCCCTGAGCGCCTTCCAGCAGAATGGCTTTGCCAGCATCGTTCAGTTGATGCAGTTCTTCGGTGACGTCGGTGATGTTGTCCGCCAGTTGTTGTCCCCACTGGATCGCTTGCTGATAAACCGTGTCGAAGTCCAGCGGTTGGGCCTTGTGGTAGTGTTCGATGACAAAATTGTGGTATTCCAGCACGGTTTTGAGCAGTTTTTGCAGGCGCAGCGGATCAAGCAAATCACCCATGCGCAGGCCCCGGCGGGCCACCTTGTCTTCATAGGCCGGGCCAATGCCGCGGCCGGTGGTGCCGATGGGGTCACCACCGCGGGCCTTTTCGCGCAACTGGTCCAGCAAAATGTGGTACGGCATGATGACTGGCGCGGCGCGGCTGATGCGCAGGCGTTGACCGATGCTGACCCCCGCCTGATTCAATTTGGCTATTTCATTCAGGAGGGATTCCGGTTCAATCACCACGCCATTGCCAATCAGGCATTGCACGCCTTGGCGCAGGATGCCCGAAGGCACCAGATGCAAGACGGTTTTTTCCCCGTTGATGATGAGCGTGTGGCCGGCGTTGTGGCCGCCCTGGAAACGCACCACGGCATCGGCCTGTTCGGTCAGCAGGTCGACAATTTTTCCCTTGCCTTCGTCACCCCACTGGGTGCCCAGGACAATCACGTTTTGAGCGCTTGCGGTCATTGCTTGGCCTTTTGGTCTTTCTCATTGGCATTTCTGAAGTAGCGGAAATATTCGGAGTCCGGCTCCAGCACCAGGATGCTGTTGCTGTCCGAGAGGCTCTTGCGGTAGGCCTCCAGCGAGCGCAGAAAGGCGAAAAATTCCGGGTCTTTTTTGTGTGCCTGGGCATAAATGGCGGTAGCCTGGGCATCGCCTTCACCTTGCATCTGTGCGGCCGTTTTGTCGGCTTCGGCCAGCAGGATGCGGATTTTCTTGTCGGTGCTGGCACGAATATTCAATGCTTCCTTGCGGCCGGTGGAACGGTGCTCGGCGGCCTCGGCCAGGCGTTCTGAACGCATGCGGTTATAGACGGATTCGCTGACGGTATCGGCCAGGTTGATGCGTTTGATGCGCACATCGACAATTTCTATGCCGTAGTCTTCGGCGATTTGCTTGGTCTGTTCCTTCAGGTGCTGCATGATTTCCGTGCGCTGGTCGGAAATGACCTGTTGCAGCGTGCGGCGGGAAAATTCTTCCAGCAGGGCGTTCTGAATGATGTCGGTCAGCATGCGGTCAACGCGGCTGGGATCGCCCTTGAATGAGGTGTAGAACTTGCGCGGGTCCTTAATGCGCCATTTGACGAAATAATCCACCATCAGGTACTCGTTGTCGGTGTTGAGTACCGGCTCGGGCTTGTTGTCCAGGGTCTGGATACGACGATCGTACTTTTTGATGGTGTTCACGCCCGGTATGCGCCAGTGCAGGCCTGGCTCAAAGTCAGACTTGACGATTTCGCCAAAGCGAAACTTGATGGCGTATTCCTTTTCGGTGACCACAAAGGCAAACAGGCTGGCCAGCAGCAGGGCCAGCCCCGCGAGGATAAGGATAATTTTGGCTTTCATGGCTTATCGGCCTCGGTTCTGGCGCGAGCGGTAATCGCGCTCGCGGGTGTTATTGGATGGCGTGCCGGTGACGCTGGCCTTGCCCAGGTTGATGACCTTTTGCTGGGCGGGGGTCTTTTTCAGCATCTCCTGCAGGGGCAGGTACATGAGGTTGTTGCCATTGCCACTGGAAATGATCTTGGGGTTGCCCTGCAGGACGGATTCCATGGTTTCCAGGTATAGGCGCTGGCGCGTTACCTGTGGCGCTTTTTCGTATTGTTCGCGGATCAGGTCAAACTGGCGCGCGCGGCCTTCGGCTTCGGTGATGGTGGCGATTTTGTAGGCTTCGGCATTTTGCACGATCTGCAATGCCTGACCTTCAGCGATGGGCAGGGCTTTGCGGGCGTACTGGTTGGCTTCGTTGATGTAGGTTTTCTGGTCTTCGCGGGCCTTGATCACGTCATCAAAGGCGGCTTTGACCTCTTCGGGCGGGTGCACTTCGGTGATGTTGAACTTGGTCACCTTGATGCCTGACTGGTATTCGTCCAGCATTTTTTGCAGGTTGCGCATGATGGAAAGGATCACGTCGTTGCGGTTTTCGTTAATGATGTGGTCCATGGTGCTGGTGCCGGCCACCTGACGCACGGCGCTTTCGGCCGCCTGACGCACGGTGGTTTCCGGGTCGGCCAGGCGAAACAGGTAATCGTTGACCCCGTCTTCGCGCACGATGTACTGCACGGTGTAATCCATGTTCACCAGATTTTTGTCTTCGGTCAGCATTTCACCGCTGTGGGCCATGGAACGGATTTTCTGCACGTCCACCCGGTAGACTTTGCTGATTGGCGCCGGCCAGGTGAAGTTAAGGCCCGGTTGCATGGTTTTGTGGTACTTGCCAAACAGAAGCACCACGCCGCGCTCGCCTTCGTTGATGGTCCAGACGGAATTCCACAGCGCGATGGCGCCGCCGGCCACCAGCACCAGCGCCACGATCAGGCCGGTGTTGCCACTACCGCTGCTGCCGTTGCCACCAAAAAAAGCCGACAGTTTCTGCATGGCCTGTTTCAGCAGTTGTTCCAGGTCTTGCGGGGGTTTCTTGCGGTTCCAGGGGTTGTTGGGATCATTCGGTTTGTTTGATCCGCCGTTTTTGCCGGGTTCATTCCAGGCCATGAGGTTTCTCCAGAGTGTGTTCGTTGTCGCTAGTCAGCGGTGTTTCAAAAGGGGTGTCGCTATCGTCCTGCGGCAGGAAGTCGCTCAGTTGTTCGGCCAGCCAGCGGGCTGTGGGAGACGTGCCGGTGGCCAGTTGCTGCCACTTGCCAACGGGCAATTCCACTTGCATGCGCCAGCCCCCTTCGGTATTTTCCTGATCCTCGCGCACCGCATCCAGGGCAAAAAAGCGCGCTCGCAGTTTGCCCAGCTGTACTGGCAGCGTCAAGTCCAGTGTCCGGTTTTCGCCGGTGAAGTGTTTTTCAATGACCGCCAGCAAATCGGCAATGCCTTCACCGCTGTGGGCGGAAACAAAAACCCGCGGTAATTCGCCTTCGCTGTTTTCGAGCTGGCCCGGCGTGTGGCCGGTCAGGTCAATCTTGTTCATGACTTCCAGGGTCGGGATATTTTCGGCGCCAATTTCCCGCAGTACGGCCTTGACCTGCTGGATGTGTTCCAGCCGGTCCGGGTCGCTGTGGTCAATCACGTGCACCAGCAGGTCGGCATCGCGGGCTTCCTGCAAGGTGGCGCGAAAGGCGGCCACCAGTTCATGCGGCAGATCACGCACAAAACCCACGGTGTCGCTGATGACCAGTTCCTTGCCCTGAATGCCGGGCAGTTGCCGCACCGTGGGATCAAGGGTGGCGAACAGTTGGTCGGCCTGATAAACCCGGGCGTCGGTGAGCCGGTTGAACAGGGTGGACTTGCCGGCGTTGGTGTATCCCACCAGCGCCACGCTGCCGGTGCCCCGGCGTTGCCGTTGCCGGCGGCCCTGCTCGCGTTGCCTGAGAACAGATTCCAGCCGCTTTCGCAGCGACTTGACCCGCACAGCCAGCAGCCGGCGGTCGGTTTCCAACTGGGTTTCACCCGGGCCACGCAGGCCGATACCACCTTTTTGCCGCTCCAGGTGTGTCCAGCCGCGCACCAGGCGGGTGGACAGGTGCCGCAACTGCGCCAGTTCCACCTGCAGTTTGCCTTCGTGAGAGCGTGCCCGCTGGGAGAAAATATCCAGAATCAGGCCGGTTCGATCCAGCACCCGGCACTGGATAACTTTTTCCAGGTTGCGTTCCTGAATGGGTGACAGTGGCGCGTCCACCAGTACCAGATCGGCATCCAGTTCCCGAATGCGCTCGGCCAGTTCTTCGGCCTTGCCCGAGCCGATGTAATAACGGGCATCGGGAATTTTTCGGGTGGTGGTAAGTACGTCCAGCACTTCGGCGCCGGCAGAGCGGGCCAGTTCGGTAAATTCCTCAAGCTCGGCCTTGTCGATGTGACGGCCTTCACGTGGGCACACCAGAATGGCCCGGTCGCCCCGTTGGTTGCGTTCAAACACGTGCGATCATTCCTTGCCGGTGGCCGCAGCTGTGCGGGGTCGCCGGGGTGTGGCCGCTTCAGTCATCGCTTTCCAGGTTATGGGTGCTGACGTTGCGTGACGGCACGATGGTGGAAATGGCGTGTTTGTAAACCATCTGGTTAATGTTGTTGTTGAGCACAATGACGAATTGGTCAAAGGACTCGATGGTGCCTTGCAGTTTGATGCCGTTGACCAGAAAAATGGCCACGGGGATGCGCTCTTTTCTTAGTGTGTTCAGAAAAGGTTCTTGCAGTGAATGTGCTTTTGCCATGGTGCGCTCTCGTTTTATTATTTTGGTTTCTTCTTTTGCTGTAACCGAGGCGGTTAGATGCCTGCCAGACGCAATGGTTCAGGCAGAATCCGGCCTCACTGGGCTATTATAGCGCACCCCTTGCCCTGACGCGGCTTTTCAGCCTGTCGGCTCGCCAATCACCAGCCAGTAGCACTGGCGTTTTCCGTCGTGCTGGCAGCCCAGCAGGCGATGGCCAAAGCGCAGGCACCAGGCTTCCAGGTCCAGTCCGGTGTGCTCATCGGTGCTAATCACCTGCAGCACCTGGCCAGGGATCAGCCCTTTGGCGGCCTGTCGGGTCAGCAACAGCGGCACGGGGCAGTCGAGGCCGGTGGCATCCACCACCTGATCGGCAGCCGGCATGGCCAGTTTTTTGTCAGGGTCATCAGGCATGCGCCTATGGTAGCAAATTCCCAGCGCCGGGGAATGCGCTGCGATGCCGAAAATGCCTGTGGATGAAAAGCCGGCCCCGGCGACCCACAACGGGGTAAAATGCGCGGCTATGAACACCACAAAACGAATTCATGTGCTGGGCATCTGCGGCACGTTCATGGGTGGCGTGGCTACCCTGGCGCGGGAGGCGGGCTTTGCCGTCAGTGGTCAGGATCGCAATGTCTACCCCCCTATGAGCTCGCAGCTGGAACGCCTGGGTATTGCTATGCACAGCGGTTACGACGATGCGCCACTGCGTGCTGTTTTTGAAAATCATGACGGGGGCGATGAAAACGCCACGGTGCTGGTGGGCAATGTTATGACCCGCGGCATGCCGGTGATCGAAGCCCTGCTGGATGCCAGATACCCTTACACGTCCGGCCCCCAGTGGCTGGGTGAACAAGTGCTGCGCCAGCGACACGTGGCCGCGGTGGCCGGCACGCACGGCAAGACCAGCACCGCTTCCATGCTGGCGTGGATTCTGGACTTTACCGGCCAACAGCCGGGGTTCCTGATTGGCGGTGTGCCGCAAAACTTTGGCATTTCCGCGCGGCTGGGTGGGGGTGAGGCCTTTGTTATCGAGGCCGATGAATACGATTCGGCGTTCTTCGACAAGCGCAGCAAGTTCCTGCACTACCACGGTGAGGTGGTCATTCTCAACAACCTGGAATACGACCACGCCGATATTTTTCCGGACCTGGAAGCCATTAAAACCCAGTTTCATCACCTGGTACGCACAGTGCCGGCCAGCGGCCGCCTGATTGTCAACGGCCAGGACGAAAATCTCAAGGACGTGCTGGCGCGCGGTTACTGGACGCCGGTCACCACCTTTGGTGATCGATCCGGGTTTGACCTGTGGGGCGAGGCGCTGAACCCCCAGGCCAGTCACATCCGCCTGCATCGCGATGGGCATCAGGCAGACATTCGCTGGCATAACAGTGGCCAGCACAACTTGCTTAATGCCTGTGCCGCAGTCGCGGCGGCGGCCGAATACGGGGTCTCTTTGGCCGAATCGGCGGCCGCCTTAAGTGTCTTTGCCGGGGCCAGGCGGCGCATGGAACATGTAGGCCAGGCCGGCGGCATCCGCGTTTATGACGACTTTGCCCATCACCCCACTGCCATTGCCAGCACCTTGTCCGGGGCCAAAAAAGCCCTGGTCGCCGAAGCCGGAAATGGCCGCTTGCTGGCGGTGTTCGAGCCGCGCAGCAACTCCATGCGTGCCGGTGTGCACGCTGCGGCCGTGCCCGAGGCACTGGCCCAGGCCGACGCCGCGTTTGTGCTGATGGCCCCCGATTTAACCTGGGCCCCCAGCGCCCGTGCGGCCCTGCAACACCCATCCATCGCATTGGCTGGCAACGTGGCAGAACTGCTGCAGAAAGTGCAGGCCGAAGCTCGCCCCGGCGACACCGTGGTGTTCATGAGCAATGGCAGTTTTGAAAACGCCCCGCGGCGGTTTCTGCAGCAGCTGCAAATGGCACAAGCCGGCAATGATCCAGAGGCTGAGGCCTGAAATGGCCCGCCTGATTGCCCTCAACAAGCCTTATCGTGTGCTTAGCCAGTTTACCGATGAAGGGCAGCGCAGCACGCTGGCCGATTACGTTCCAGTCAAAGGCGTGTACCCCGTGGGGCGACTGGATTACGACAGCGAAGGTCTGATGCTGCTCACTGACAGCGGCCCGTGGCAACACGCCCTGGCGCACCCGCACAACAAGGTCAACAAGCATTACTGGGTGCAAGTGGAAGGGGAGCCGGGCGAAGCACAGTTACAGGCGCTGCGCGACGGCGTGGCGTTAAAAGATGGCCCGGCCACAGCGGTTTCCGTGCAGTTAATGGATGGCAAACCGCCTCAGCTGTGGCCGCGCAATCCGCCGGTGCGTTTTCGTAAAACCGTGCCTGACCGGTGGTTGGAACTGGTTATCAATGAAGGCCGCAACCGTCAGGTGCGGCGCATGACCGCCGCAGTGGGTCTGCCCACCTTGCGGCTGATACGCCACCGCATAGGCGACTATTCACTGGACGGGCTGATCCCAGGCCAGTGGCGCGAGCAAACTCTGCCGGACAAGCCGCCTGGCCGTATCCACAGAAAACCCCAAGCCCAACGAAAGCCACCAAGAGATAAAAAATTGCGGAAAATAAAAGGGAGCATTCGCTAGCGGATCTATTAAAGAAAGGGCTATTCTTTTTGAGACAAAACCTATCAAAACCCAACACACACATGAACTGAAAGGCTCTTCCCAATGAGTGTCGGGTATCAGCGTTTCATGGAGTTGAAGAATTCTTCGTTGGTCTTGGTGTCCTTGAGCTTGTCGAGCAGAAACTCCATGGCGGCGATGTCGTCCATGGGGTGCAGGATCTTGCGCAGAATCCAGACTTTTTGCAGTACGTCCGGCTCGACAATCAGCTCTTCGCGACGGGTGCCGGAACGGTTGACGTTGATAGCCGGGTAAATCCGTTTTTCGGCAATGCGACGGTCCAGGTGCGCTTCCATGTTGCCGGTGCCCTTGAATTCCTCGAAGATCACTTCGTCCATTTTTGAGCCCGTGTCCACCAGGGCGGTGGCGATGATGGTGAGGCTGCCGCCTTCCTCGATGTTTCGTGCCGCGCCAAAAAAGCGTTTTGGCCGTTGCAGGGCGTTGGCGTCCACGCCGCCGGTGAGCACTTTGCCCGATGACGGGGCGACGGTGTTGTAGGCACGGGCCAAGCGGGTGATGGAGTCGAGCAGGATGATCACGTCGTGCTTGTGTTCCACCAGTCGCTTGGCGCGCTCGATGACCATTTCGGCCACCTGCACGTGACGGGTGGCCGGCTCATCAAAGGTGGAGGCAATGACTTCGCCACGCACCGTGCGTTGCATTTCGGTGACTTCCTCGGGCCGCTCGTCAATAAGCAACACGAACAGTTTGGCTTCGGGGTTGTTGTGGGCGATGTTGGTGGCGATGTTTTGCAGCATCATGGTTTTACCCGCCTTTGGCGGTGAAACCACCAGCCCGCGCTGGCCTTTGCCCACGGGTGAAACCAGGTCGAGCACGCGCCCGGTGAGGTCTTCGGTGCTGCCGTCGCCGCGTTCCATTTTCAACTGTTCGGTGGGAAACAGCGGCGTCAGGTTCTCAAACAGGATTTTGCCGCGCGTGGCTTCCGGTGGCTCGTAGTTGAGGTTTTCCACTTTCAGCAGGGCGAAGTAACGCTCGTTGTCCTTGGGCGGCCGGATCTTGCCGGAAATGGTGTCACCGGTGCGCAGGCCAAAACGGCGGATCTGGCTGGGCGAGACGTAAATGTCATCGGGGCCGGCCAGGTAAGAGCTGTCCGGTGAGCGCAGAAAGCCGAAGCCGTCGGGCAGCACTTCCAGCACGCCATCGCCATAGATGTCTTCGCCTTTTTTGGCGTGGGCCTTGAGGATGGAGAAAATCAGGTCTTGCTTGCGGGCGCGGGTGCGGCCCTCGATGCCCAGTTTTTCAGCCAATTCGGCCAGTTCAACGGGGGTTTTTTGTTTGAGTTCGGATAAATTCATAGGCACATGGCAGGCAGGACGCCTGGCGTTAGGGTTTGAGGGTCTGGTTTATGGGTTGGTATAAAAAATATACAGCCGTTTTCGTTGGAATAAACGGTTCGTCAGGTCTGTGGTTTTTGTTGTTCTTTGGGAATGCAGCGCGTGCAGGTGGCACGATCCGTAAAGAGGTGGCTAAATTATCACGCCCGGGGCCACGTGTCCAGCCGCTAGCCGGTTATAGAGCAAAAAATCACCGACTGGGAGCCAATTTGCGGCCAATCCGGTCACGCTGTCACCCTGAGGGAATCTCTGATTGAATCCTGAGGCGACAGCGTGCTGGCTTAATGACTGGGAAACCGGTGTTCAGGCAGTGTGTTTGTTGAGCAGCTCGGTGAGCTGGGTTTTGGACAGCGCGCCCACGTGCTGGTCCACCACTTCGCCATTTTTGAAAACCATCAGGGTGGGGATGCCGCGAATGCCCATTTTCATGGCGATATTGCGGTTGTCGTCCACGTTGACCTTGGCGATTTTGACCTTGTCACCCATTTCCTCGGCCACTTCATCCAAAATCGGCGCAATCATGCGGCAGGGGCCACACCATTCGGCCCAATAATCCACCAGCACCGGCACGTCCGAGTTGATGACTTCGTCGAAATTGTCTTCGGTGGCGTAAATGATTTTGTCGCTCATGGGATTTCTCCGTTTTGTAAAGAGGTTTTGGCGGCTGTGCGAGGTGAGTCAGACGGGTCACTGGCCGCAAATTGCGCCTATCATGGCTGCAACGGCCGCAAAATTCAAGCCAGGCGGGCAAAATCCCGCCTATAATGCCGCCTTTGTTTGACGCCGGTTAAGGCCGCTTTCTGACCTCTTGGGGCGCTGTGTCCGAATGTATTCGAAAACCGGCGGCCACGAACGGGAGTTTCTTGTGCCATTTGGTCTGGGTGAATTTTTTTCGTTGCTGTGTGCCTTGCTGTGGGCACTGGCGGTGATTGCCTACCGCAAGGCCGGTGAGGGCTTTGACAGCTACGAAATCAACCTGTTCAAGATCGGCCTGTCTTTTGTTCTTTTTTCACTCTCGCTGGTACTGTGGATGGGGTATCGCAGCGACTTTTCGGTGCCTTCCCTTTCTGCCGCCGATCTGGGCCTGATTCTGCTCAGCGGCGTGCTGGGCACTGCCATTGCCGACCTGCTTTACGTGCGCGCCTTGCAATTGATTGGCGCCGGCCTGACGGGCTTGACCGGCAGCCTCTACAGCCCCATGGTGGTTTTGCTGTCCATGCTATGGCTGGGCGAGTTTCTGCTGCCGCTGCAGTGGCTGGGCATGTTATTGGTGATGACCGGTGTTTTGATTATTTCCTGGCGCCGAACGCTGAAAAACACCCTGGTGCAACACCCACCAATTCGGGGCTTTGTGTACGCCGCCCTGGGCGTGCTGTTTACCGCCATCGGCATTGTCATAATCAAACCAGTCACCGCGCACGTGCCATTTCTGTGGTTGATGGTGTTGCGCATGGCCGGCGGGGTGCTGGGCATCGTGGCCTATGGGCTGTGGAAAAAACGCAGCCTGTCGGTGCGACACGTGTGGCATTCGCCGGTGCGCTGGTGGCTGTTCTGGGGCGCTTTTCTGGGCCAGTACCTGTCCATGATGGTGTGGGTGGCCGGCTACAAGTACACCAGCGCCTCGGTGGCTTCGATCCTGAATGAAACCGCCTCAGTGTTTATCCTGCTGCTGTCATGGCTGATGTTGGGGGAAGCCATCACCCGGCGCAAACTGCTGGGCATGGCCATTTCATTAATCGGCGTGGCCTTGGTGTTGCTGGCCCGGTAGGAAAATAGACCTCATCAAGAGGCGTTGTTTTTGTCCTTTACCCGGGTCCCCTCGCATTTTTCTTGAGCCTTTCGTAGCAAGGGAATCAGGTCTTTATCAGGGCCAAGTTCACGCGCTTGCTGAAACCGCTGACACGCTTGAGCCGTTTTTCCCTGTTTCCGATGGATTAAACCCAGCCGATAGGCTGCCCAAGCCTTTGGTGGCAAATGCGGGGGCACATCCGCAGCCAGATAGGCACCCAAACTGCGAATCCCCTCGGCGCTCCAACGGCCGGTAATGGAGGAAAGCTTACCCATTTGATACAAGGAAATCAGGTAGGCTTCACCAACATCCGAAGGAGCCGGATTGCCTTGTTGTGCTTTTTTTATGACCTGGGTGAAATCCTGATAGGCCGCAGACCAGTCCTTGCCATTCATATTGAGTAAACCACGAGCCACCCACAGCTCCTGCAATGGAGCAAACCGGCTGTTTTGTTTCTTTTTAATTTCCTGATCTATCCAGGCAAGGGCCTCAACCTTGCCTTTTGTGCTGACCAGGTAGGGTACCCATAGCTTAAGCGCTCGAGGCGCATCGCGTGAATGCAATTGTTCCAGTAAAGGTTTAATTTGAGACTTATCCGCACCCAAAATGCTTGGTGCAGTCATATTGAACGTCAACCACCCTTCCAGGTACTTGGGATTTTCAGGTTCCTCCTGCCAGGCCTGTTTCAACAGTTTACCCGCTTTTCGACCGTGAGAAAGGCGGTTGAAAAACCCACTTTGCATGGCAGCAAGACCATAAACCAAACCAGCCGCATGAGTGACTTGTGGTGTCTGGCTAACGTTCAGTGCCTGATTGATGTGCTCCAGCGCCTTTTTGACCCGCTGGTTGTTGATGTCATGAAAGGCCAGGACCAGCTTGGCATCGACATAGTGAGGATCCTGCGGCGTAACCGCCGGCGCCAGTTCCAACATGCGTTGTTGATCCCCAAGTCTCAGGGCCTGGGCAAACTCACCAGAGGCGAAAGTCGGGGTTTCTGCCACGGCGATCGATGAAAAAAACAGGCCACAAAACAGCCAGACTAACCAGGTTGTGCAAAATTTCATGATTAAGCTGTTGTTATTAAGTCAGCAAGAAAACAAAGAGCTTAATTGCCCATAACGAAGAATTTGGTTAAACAGGCTTATTTTTTAATAAGTCATGCACGCGTTGGCACATCGCTGGCACCACTTCGGCTTCAAACCACGGGTTGCGGCGCAGCCAGAGGGTGTTGCGGGGTGACGGGTGGGGCAGCGGCAAAAACCCGTCCGGAGCATTGCGCCAGTCCCGCACGCGTGCTGTCAGGGTTTTGTGATTATCTTGCAAGTAATATTTCTGCGCGTACTGACCAATCAGCAAGGTCAACTCCCGCCTGGGCAGGTGCTTCAGTAGCGGCGGATGCCACAAAGGGGCGCATTCCGGTCGGGGCGGCAAATCGCCGCTCTTGCCCTTGCCCGGGTAACACAGGCCCATGGGCACGATGGCCACCTGGCGGGTGTCGTAGAAGGCGTCTTTGTCCAGCCCCAGCCAGCGTCGCAGGCGGTCTCCACTGGGGTCATCCCAGGGAATGCCCGAGGCGTGCACGCGGGTTCCCGGCGCCTGCCCCACCACCAGTATCCGCGCGCTGGGGCTGATGCGCAGCACCGGCCGTGGGCCCAACGGCAGGTGTTTTTCACACACCCGGCAGGCGGCAATGCGCTGCAGCAGTTGCGACAGGGTTTCAGGCGTGCAGGCTGAGGGTTTTTTCATGCCCTTTGGATTTATTGCACCGGCCGGGGTTCCCTGCTGGCTGCCATTGGGGTTTCTGGGATGTTAATGTTGAGCCACCAGCAGGCACACTGCCTGAGCCGCAATGCCTTCGCCCCGGCCGGTAAAACCCAACCCCTCGGTGGTGGTGGCCTTGACATTGACCTGCGACAGCTCGGCCTTGAGATCAGCAGCCAGGTTGGCCCGCATGGCCTGCGCGTGCGGCTTGATTCGGGGCACTTCGGCGATCACGGTGCAGTCCAGGTTTTCCAATGCATACCCGGCCTGTTCGACCAGACCATAAACAGCCCGCAGCAATTGGCGGCTGTCAGCCCCTTTCCAGCGGGGATCATCGGGTGGAAAATGCCAGCCGATATCACCCAGGGTGCAAGCGCCAAGCAGGGCATCACAGACTGCGTGCAAAAGCACATCGCCATCGGAATGCGCCAGCAGGGGACGCGAATGCGGGATGCGCACGCCTCCCAAAGTGATGTGCGTGGACTCTAACCCCTCGGGGCCGAAGCGGTGAACGTCGAAACCCTGACCGATGCGCTGCTTCATGCGCGACTATCCGGCGGCACACACGCTGCCTGAGTGGAGGGGTTTTCAAGACGGCTTTGCGCCTTTAGAATCGCCTCGGCCAAAGGCACATCGCTGCGAACGGTAATTTTCAGGTTGTCAGCACGGCCTGTCACCAGCAGCGGCGCATCACCGGCTTGCTCCATGGCCGAGGCCTCATCGGAGATGCGCGCCGCGTCGCCGTTTTCAATCGCCGCCAGCAGTTCCCCTAGGCGAAACATTTGCGGCGTCAGGGCGGCAAACAACTGGCTGCGATCCAGGGTTTCCTGCGCGGTTTGCCCGTCCAGGCTGAGCTTGATGGTGTCGGTGACGGGCCTGACCAGCAAGCCACCGCGTTGGTGCTGACGGCACTGGCGCACCAACGCCTGAATGTCCGCCTGACTCACGCACGGGCGGGCCGCGTCATGCACCAGCACCCAGTCGTTTTCCGCCACGCCGCTCTGGCGCAGATGGCGCAAGGCATTGCGCACCGAATAGACCCGTTCGCGCCCACCATTGATGCGTGTCACCGGTGGCGTATCCGCAGGCCATTGCTGCTGTTCGAACAGGTTGTCGTTGGGCGCCAGTACCACGTTCAGGCTGGCCAGCGGCGCCGCCTGGGCCAGGCTGCGCAGTGACCAGGCCAGCACCGGCTGACCGGCCAAAGGCCAGTATTGTTTGGGCACGGGGCCGCCAAAACGGGAACCGGCGCCGGCGGCCACCACCACGGCATGAATGGGTGGTTCAACCGCTTTGGCGCCGGATTCAGCCATCATTGGCCGCTGCCGTGCACCGGCGGGTCAATAACGCGCACAAAGGTCTCGCCGGGCTTGACCATGCCCAGCTCGGAGCGGGCCCGTTCTTCGGCCGCGTCGGTACCGTGTTTCAGATCCTGCACTTCGGCTTCCAGCAGAGCATTACGTTCCTGCAAGCGTTGAATTTTTTCGCGCTGCTGTTCATAGGCCTGATTAATGCGCTGGTAGTCGCGCACGCCACCGGTACCAAACCAGCGATGCCAGATGGCCAGCAGCAACAGAAAAACCAGCAGAATATTGATGGTGCGCATAGGTACCGGGCCCGGAAGGAAGGATAGGGCGATTGTACCGCACTCATGGCTCAGGTAAACACCCAGAGTCGATGCGCGACGTAGTTGAAAACCGTGAGAATGGCGGTGGTGACCAGTTGCGCCCACCACAGCGGCAACAATTGCATCAGGCCGGCCAGCAAAACGGCATTCAACGCCATTTGCAAGGCCAGCACCAACACGAAGCGCCCGGCGGCGGACGGCACACTGGATTGGGGCGCAAAGACGTGAAAATAGGACAGGAAAAAGCGCGTCACCGCACCGCCCACAAAGCCAAGGCTGGAGGCGGCCAACGGGCTCAGGCCGGCTTTCAGCAAGGCCCACATGATCAGGTAATGCACCCCAGTGGCCATGACGCCGGTAATAACATGGGCCACAAAGCCCACGGACCAGTTGTATCGCATGCCGGTTTCCGTCAAAACGGGCATTATACCCATCGCCACGCCGTTCGCCCAGATGGGCATGAACCGCTCGTTGTCCGCACGGGTCACCGAAGCCAAAATCACTGCCGGAATTTTTGCAACAGAAGGCAAATCCTGCTTTCGGCGAATGAAACACACCCCGGCAATCGCGGTACAATGGCCGCAACACACACCTGAGGGGCACCATGCAATTCATTCAACCGGCACCGGGCATCAAACACCCTTACCTGGATGACCGCCTGTTGCGCTCCTGGATGCGCTACCGCCTGCCGGCCAGCTTGCGCAGTCAGTACAAGGCCAGCTGGCTGGCTTTGGGCGAATCGGCCATTCACACGCTGCAGGCCCTGAAACAGGAAGACCCCAAGGCCGAACCGGCCGTGACCCATTTCGACGCCTGGGGCCAGCGCATTGACCGCTTGCACACGCCGACCATCTGGAAAGCCGCGCGCCAAGTGGCCAGGGAACACAATCTGGTGGGCTTGGCCTATGAGCCGGAACTGGGTGTGTATGGCCGCCTGATTCAGATGAGCCACGTTTACCTGTACGCGCCGGAAAGCGAGTTTTTTGCCTGCCCGCTGGCCATGACCGACGGCGTGGCCAATGTCCTGCAGCGCAGCGGCCACCCGGCCCTGACCCGACGCGCCCTGCCACGGTTGACCGGACGCCACGAAGAATTCTGGACCGCCGGGCAATGGATGACCGAAGCCACCGGCGGCTCGGATTTGTCCGGCTTGCAGACCACCGCACGGCTGGACGAGCACGGCCTGTGGCGATTGCATGGGCAAAAATGGTTTGTTTCGGCCATCGACAGCGATGCCGCGCTGGCACTGGTGCGGGTGCAAAAGAGTCATCAGCCACACAGCGGCCCGCTGGCGGTGTTTTACGTGGAGCCGCGCAAAAAGGATGGCCGCTGGCGTAACCTGGACATTCTGCGCCTGAAAGACAAACTGGGTACCCGCGTGCTGCCCACCGCCGAAGTGCGGCTCAATGGTACACCGGCTGAACCGGTCAAGGGCCTGGACAACGGCATCCGCACCATCGCGCCCTTGCTAAACGTGTCGCGGCTGTGGAACAGCATCTGCGCCGTGGCGCAAATGCGCAAGGGCATCGCGTTGGCCAGAGACTGGGGCAACAAACGCGTGGTGGGTGGCCAGCCCCTGCTGGAATGGCCCGCTTTCCAGCGCAGCCTGGGACGCTTGCAGGCCGAACAGGAAATGGGCTTCCACCTGAGCTTTTACGCCGCTGAGATGATGGGGCAAGCCGAATGCGGCAAGCTGTCTGAGGCCGAAAATCACCTCTTGCGCCTGCTCATTACGGCCACCAAAATGTTTACCGGCAAGCAGGCCTGGCAGGTGACCACGCAACTGATCGAACTGTTTGGTGGCGCCGGTTACGTGGAAGACACCGGCCTGCCGCAACTGGCACGGGATGCACGGGTGTTTTCCATCTGGGAAGGCACCAGCGACGTGCTGTCGCTGGACTTTGTCCAGCAGCTGATGCGCAAGGACGGGCTGGACCTGTGGTTGCAAACTATTCTGGCCAACCTGGGCGAGGTGCAATTGCCAGCCACCACAGTGCTGAAACAGTGGCTGATCGATGCCTGTCAGGAGATCCGCCTGTGGCTGGATCGCAACGGCAGTGATATGGCCCTGCTGCAGGCCTGCGCCAATGAACTGACCACGCGCCTGGCGTCATTGATGGCCCTGTCCCTGGGGCTGCAGTACGGGCAGTGGGCGCATGAACGCGAATCGGACCCGCGCCCGCTACTGGCCGCTGAAGTGTTTGCCGCCGGCCTGCCGAAAAAATGGCAGCCGGGCAAGTTGAACCCGTACAAGGTGCTGGCCAGCGATATCTATTCCTGAGCGAGCCGGCGAAGCCGGATGACGGGTTTCCCGACTCGTGTTTCCACCTGATTCCGAACCTGAAACCAGACGCATGAAAAAACTGAAAATCATCGCCACCGGCGGCACCATCGACAAGGTCTATTTCGACGACAAGAGCGATTACCAGATTGGCGATCCCATTGTCAGCGATGTGCTTGAGAACATGAACGTAGCGTTTGAATACGACGTGCTGCCGCTAATGAAAAAAGACAGCCTTTACATCACCGATGACGACCGCGAACTGATCCGACGCCTGATAGAAAAGTCGCCGGAACGCCACTTTCTCATCACCCACGGCACCGACACCATGGTGGAAACCGCCCGCTTTCTCATGGACAGCCCGGGCAGGGTCATTGCTCTGACTGGCGCATTGACCCCGGCGCGCTTCAAGGACACCGACGCAGTGTTCAACATCGGCTGCGCCGTGGGCGCCCTGCACAGCTTGCCCGAAGGCGCGTGGGTGGTGATGAACGGCAAGGTCTGGGATCCGCGCCAGGTGAGCAAAAACCGCCGCGCCAACCGGTTTGAAGAAAGCGGCAAATCCGAATACACTGAGTGACAGTTCGCCGGCCCAAGCAAACACTGGCCGGCACCTGCCACCAACCCGCAGCAACACAGGAACAGCATGGCGCAGATTCTAGAAACCCATCCGGACAACCCGCAAGCACGTCACATTCGCGCCACGGCGCAGGCCCTGCGCGAGGGCAAGCTGATTGTTTACCCCACCGACTCCGGCTATGCCTTTGGCTGGCGCATGGACAACACCAAAGCACCCAAAATCGTGGCTCAACTGCGCGAACTGGAAGCGCCCCATTTTTACAGCATTATGGTCAACAACCTGTCGCAGATCAATGACTTTGCCCTGATGGACAACGTGGCTTTCCGACTCATCAAAAACCACACGCCCGGCCCCTACACTTTTATTTTGCCGGCCACGCGGCGCGTGCCGAAAAAACTCCAGCACCAGAAACGCCGCTCCATTGGCGTGCGGCTACCGGACAACCCGGTGGTGCACGAGCTGGTGGCTAAACTGGGTGAGCCTTTCATGAGCTCCTCGCTGGAACTGCCCGGCGCCGACATGCTGGAAACCGATGCGCAGGACTTGAACGAGCACATTGGCCACGCGGTGGAATACATCATCGACACCGGTTTTGTGCCGCCCGAACCATCCACCGTGGTGGACCTGGTCGATGGCGTGCCGGTGGTGCTGCGCGAAGGCAAGGGAGTGGTGGACTTTGTCTGAGCCGGACAAACACCTGGGCCATCCAGTAGCCACCCAGCAGGAGCTGCCCATCGCCCTAGTGGAAGGCAAGCCCTATACCGAAGTGCCGGTGGATCTGTACATTCCACCGGACGCGCTGGAAGTCATTCTGGAAGCCTTTGAAGGCCCGCTGGATCTGCTGTTGTACCTGATCCGGCGCCAGAACCTCGACATTCTCAACATCCCCATCGCCGAAATCAGCGCGCAATACGTTGAGTACATCAACCTGATGAACGCACTCAATTTCGAACTGGCGGCCGAATACCTGGTCATGGCCGCCATGCTGGCTGAAATCAAGTCGCGCCTGCTGCTGCCGCGCCAGGCCAGCGAAGAAAACGAAGAGGAAGACCCGCGAGCGGAACTGGTGCGCCGCCTGCAGGAATACGAACGCTTCAAACAGGCCGCCGAAGACCTTGACCGGCTGGAACGGCTGGAACGCGACTTTGCGATCTGCCGCGCCTTTGTGGAGCACAAGGTGCGCGATTACACGCCACCGGATGTGGACATTGATGACCTGTTGATGGCCTTCAAGGACGTGCTGGCGCGGGCCGATTTGCGTGTTTCACACGAAATCGAACGCGAAGTCATGAGCGTGCGTGACCGCATGATTCGTGTGCTGGACACCATCAATCAACGCGATTTTGTGCCCTTCAGCGCGCTGTTTGATCCAGAGGAAGGCAAGGCCGGCGCGGTGGTGTCATTTCTGGCCATCCTCGAATTGCTGAAACAGAAAATGCTCGACCTGGTGCAAAAATCGCCCTATGGTTCGATTTACGTGCGCGGCGTGGCTGAAAACACATCCGCGGCAGGCAATGACCAGCCACTGGCCAGTGACTTTGATTGAAACCGCGCCCCTCACCCAAGACCTCTACCCGGGATCGTATGGAACAGAAGGAAATCAAAAATATTGTTGAAGCGGTTCTGCTGGCCGCAGAAGAACCCATGAACCTGAAACAGTTGTGTGCGATTTTCAGCGACAATGAAGCACTCTCGGCACGGGACATCAGCCAAGCCTTGTCTGGGCTACAGGAAGACTACGCCGAACGCGGCATCGAACTGAAAGAGGTGGCCAGCGGCTTCCGCATCCAGACCCGGCCCAAAGTGCAAACCTGGGTGTCGCGCCTGTGGGAGGAAAAACCCAAAAAATACTCCCGCGCCTTGCTGGAAACCCTGGCTTTGATTGCCTACCGGCAGCCCATTACCCGTGGTGAAATCGAAGACGTGCGCGGGGTCTCGGTCAGCACCAACATCATCCGCACCCTGATGGATCGCGAGTGGATCCGTGTCCTGGGCTATCGCGACGTGCCCGGCAAACCGGCCATGTTTGGCACCACGCGCCAGTTTCTTGACTATTTCAACCTCAAATCGTTGCAGGACTTGCCCAGCCTGGCCGAGATCAAGGAACTGGACGCGCTGGAACCGGAATTGAACTTTGCCCCGGTTTCGGTGGCCGAAGCCGGCTCGGAAAATGATCAGAAAAGCGACCCGGACAAGCCTGCGGAAATGCCATCGGGCAACGAAGCCGGCAGCGAATAACATGCACCCGAAACAAGAAGCACACACCATGAGCACACAAGAGCCCAAGCAACGACGACATCCCCCCATGAGCGAACGCCTGCAAAAAGTGCTGGCACGTTCCGGTCAGGGCTCTCGCCGTCAAATAGAAAAGGGCATCAAAGCCGGCCAGGTGCTGGTGAACGGCAAAAAAGCCAGCCTTGGCCAGGCCGTCAAGGAA
>JALWKC010000095.1 GCA_026996795.1 Lysobacterales bacterium
AGGCCGGCACCCGGGTTGGCAGCACCACCGGCTCGTGTTCGCTTTCATCGTAATTGGGCGCAAAATCGACCGTTTCCTTGTCGATGTCGCGCAGCATCTGGTGGGCGATTCTGGACAGGCGGATTTCAGTGTATCGCATGGCCGCGGCAGCGTCGCCATCGACGGAGCCGAAATTGCCCTGCCCATCCACCAGCAGGTAGCGCATGGAAAATGGTTGGGCCATGCGGACAATGGTGTCATACACGGCCGAATCACCGTGCGGGTGGTATTTACCGATCACATCACCAACGATACGCGCGGACTTCTTGTAAGGCTTGTTATAGTCATTGCCCAACTCGTGCATGGCGTACAGCACACGGCGATGCACGGGCTTGAGGCCGTCGCGAACATCCGGCAAGGCGCGCCCCACGATCACGCTCATGGCGTAATCGAGGTATGATTTGCGCATCTCGTCTTCGAGGTTGACCTTTAACACTTCGTTGGCAAAATCCGCCATATATCCATTTCCTTTAGGGTTGTTGCGGCCGCCTCGAGCGGCATCTCCAGTGCGGGCAAACAGCGGCCTGACCACCGGCGCTGTGTGGCCGTTTCAAAGCGTCGGATTATACCATGAATACCCCGCTTTCTTCTTGCCTGACAACAATGCGTTGAAGTCCTGGCGAATAGCCCGCTATTGGCGGCGAACTTTACCTTGCTCTCGAACGTTTCAGGCATAAGCTGATTCGTCCAGATTCAATCAGAGCTTCCCTCGTAAGCCACCGCCTGAGCTGCCGATAGTCGCCGGCAGGCAATTGGTCTGGCGCCGGCTTTGTGGCATAATTCGCCTCCTTGCTCATGCCCCCGGCCACACCACCCATGCCCGACACCGCCCCGATACCACTGCGCGAGAGATCAGCCCGAAATCGCTCCTTTTGGGCCTGGTTGCTGTTTGTGGCGGTTATCGGCAGTTGGTTGCGGCTGGACCAGTTTTTTACCCAGGTCTTGATTGATGACGAATGGCACGCAGTGCATCAATTGTTGAAAAGCACGCCTGAACGCATCGCCCTGTCTTACGGTTATGCCGATTACAGCATTCCGCTAACCCTGTTCTACTGGTGGCAGGCCGCCACGTTTGGCCTCAGTGAATCGCTGATGCGCTGGCCCATGATGGTCGCTGGCATCACCACCCTGATTTTCCTGCCCTGGCTGACAGCCCGACGCCTCGACCGCTGGACCGCCATGGGACTGGCGGTGTTGCTGGCCACCTCACCCTTGCTGATTGCCTTCAGCATGAAAGCCCGCCCCTATGCCCTGAACGTGGTGCTGGTCTGGCTGTCGGTTTGGCTGTTTTACCGTTACTATTCCCCCTCAGGCACAAAAACAGGCAAGAGAAAATGGCTCCTGGGCCTGGCCTATGCGCTGGTTTCTGCGCTGGCGGTCTGGACCCACCTGATTGTCGCACTGTTTATTGCCGCGCCGTTTATTGTGGAAACGCTGCGCCTGTTGAAACGACAAGCCGGAGAGCGCAAAGCCCGTTTTATCTGCCTATTTTCACTGGCCCTGCCCGCTGGTGCGCTCACGCTGGCGCTGACCCTGCCGCCCTTGCTGCATGACCTGAACGCACTGGTGGGAAAAACCCACAAACACCAGCTCAGCCTCGACACCCTGATCGGTGCCTGGCACCTGTGGCTGGGCACTTCATCGGCGCTCCTGACCGGCATCGGGCTGCTCATGGCGCTTGTTGGCGCGCCCAGGGTTTTCCGCCGCTTTCCCGAAGCCATGGCCATTGGCGTGGGCGCTTTGTTGACCTTTATACTCGTTGCTGTGACGCAACCGGCCTGGATCAACCACCCGCTGGTGCTGGCCCGTTACCTGCTGCCTGCCCTGCCCCTGGCGCTGTTGCTGGTGGCCTCGGGCTTTGCCCAGGTGGCACGCTGGACTGGCCCGGTGCCGGCGGCCCTGCTGTTTGCACTGTACGCCCTGGCCTTGCTGGTCACCTCACCGCTGCCCGAGCTGATGCGGTACCCCAACAGCAATAAATCGCACACCGCCTTGATTTATGAATTTCGCCCCGGCAAAAACGAAGCCCTGGATTACATGCGGCAACGGCCGGTGCCGCCGTTCTGGAGGCAACTGGCCAGCCGGCCAGCGGGCAGTTTGACCGTGGCCGTCGCCCCGTTTGCCTTTGAAAGCTACCATTGGGATGCAATTCTTACTGAACCGGCCAGTGGCCAGCGGGTGATTCCCGGCCTGTTGCTGGGCCTGTGCGTTGACAACCGCCATGGTGAAGTGCCCGACAATGCCCGGTTTCGCTTTGCCAACGTGGCTTACCTGGCCAACCCTGAAGACCTGAAAAACCGTGGGGTGGACTATGTGCTGTGGCAAAAACCGGCCTATTTTGGGCCGGCGGCGGGAATGACACACAAGAAACTGGACGGCTGTGATGACAAAATCCGCGCCCTCTACGGCCCAGCCGTGTATGAGGATGATAAAATTGCCGTTTACCCGGTATCAGACGCAAGCCCTGGCACCAAAGTGCAGCAACACAAGGAGTCGCCACCGTAATGATCAACGGAAAGCAGGTAATGGTGGTGATGCCCGCCTATCACGCCGAGCACACGCTGGAAAGCACTTATCAGGCCCTGCCCCATGAGGTGATTGATCACGTGCTGCTGGTGGACGATGCCAGCAGCGACAACACCGTGGCTGTGGCCAATAAACTGGGCATCGAAGTGATTCGCCACGACCGCAACCGCGGCTATGGGGCCAACCAGAAAACCTGCTACCAGGCCGCGCTGGACCGGGGCGCGGACATCGTGGTGATGGTGCATCCGGATTACCAGTACGAACCGCGACTGGCCACGGCCATGGCCGCCATGATTGAATCGGGCGTCTATGATCTGGTGATCGGCTCGCGCATCCTGGGCGGCAAAGCCCGGCAAAGCGGCATGCCGTGGTGGAAATACGTGGCCAACCGGGCGCTGACTGCGTTTGAAAACGTGATGCTGGGGGCCAAACTAAGTGAATACCACACCGGGTATCGCGCCTATTCGGCCGACCTGCTGCGCACCATACCCTTCCAGAACAATTCCGATGACTTCATTTTTGACAACCAGTTTCTGGCCCAGGCCATTATTGGCGGCTACCCGGTGGGTGAAATCTCCGTGCCCACCAAATACTTTCCCGAAGCCAGCTCTATCAACCTGCCCCGCTCCATCAAATACGGCTTTGGCGTGCTGGGCACCGCCATGCAGGGATTTGCCGCCCGTACCGGCTTGCTGAAACCGGCCCTGTTTGCCAGAATCACCCGGCGCAAAACACCATGATCTTCAGCCGTTGGTGGCCAAAATCCCGGCAAAACACCCGCTTGCCGGACTTTCTGATTATTGGCGCCCAGAAAAGCGGCACCAGCTGGCTGCATGCCTGTCTGCGGCAAATCAATACCTGTTACCTGCCCGAAGACAAGGATTTCGAAGTGGATTTCTGCAATGGTGATGAACTACCGGCTTTCACACAGCGGTTCTCCGATGCGCGCCCTGACCAGTTAAAAGGTGACGCCTGTGCGGCCTGGTTCTGGACTCAACGAGGCAACGACCCGATCACCGGCAAGGCACGCAACATCGTCGATGATATCCACCAGGTTTTTGGCCCCCGCCTGAAACTGATCCTTCTGCTCAGAAACCCAGTGCAACGCGCTATTTCGGGCTATTTGCATCACATCCGGTTTGGCTCGCTGTCTCCAGACACGCCAATCATGGAGACAGATCCGGCCCTGGGCATCATCACACTCAGTCAGTATGGCTTTCACCTGAACAACTGGTTGAAGCAATACCCAGCAGACCACTTCCTTGTGCTCCCCGGGCCTGCTGAAACCGACGCAGAGACTATTCTTAGGCAGGTGACGGACTTTTTACGCGTCCCCGCAAACAGCTCCAACGGACTAACAAAGCAGGTGGTCATGCCAGGTCTGAAAAAATTTATCGACGAGGAAGGGGTTTGGGTCATGCTGGATGCCGATGTGCGGAAAAAAACCGGCTGGACACGCGCCGTGCCTGAGAAACTCGTTAACAATTCGACCTATATACGGCTGGTGAGCCAGAAAGAAATCCGCGCACTTGGCCAACGGCTGGCTGCAGACACGCATTTATTTTTTCAACTGACCGAAAAACATGGCTGGCAACACGCTGCCTTCAACCAATGGTTGCAGCACTCACAATAGGGGTGAACTCAACCCAGAAGCACCTTTGTCAGCTCTTCCGGACTCGTCCAATCCCGCCTGAATACGTAACGCGGCAAGCGCCAGCAGTCATTACCGGGCGTAACCGGAGCGGCCTCTGTGGTCATGGCCACTAACAAACCCATGGATTCCCCGTACTTGGGTAGATACTGTTCGGCCACGTACTCTGACACATCACCAAAAGGGTAGGCAAAAGCAGGCGTGGGGGGCGCTGACAACAAAGACCCCAAATAATTTTGCGTTTGACGAATTTGCCAATGGCTTTCTTCAAGCGTATTGACGTCATTAAATTGGCCGTAACTGGCTGAGAACGAATAGCGGAGAGAATCCGGCAACGATCCATGACGATGATCCCAGCTGTGGTTGGCTATCCGCAGCAGGCCTTCCGCATGGGCTTGTGCCCACCAGTCATCCTGCCACCAGTCCAGCCCTATCATGCACGACGTGTCCAGTGATTGCCGGGCTGCTGGGGAGCCGATAACAAAGCTGGTGGCTTGTAATTCCGGTTGTGCTTCAGGGCCATGCTTTATCCGAAAATCTCGCAAAATATTCACCATGCTGCGCTGGGATCCGTGATGCGGATGCGGCAGATCATACCAGTCGAACCAACTGCCGTCATCCATGGTCAGCACCACACTTTTCTCTGGAATGGCATCCCAGTTTCCGCCCGTCACAGCCTGTATCAGCCGCTCCAGACCTATCACCTGAAAACCAAGGCGATGAATCAACTCCAGGTCATGAGCCAGGCCCAGGTGGTCATTGCTTGCATAGTCCGTTCCATCCACATGAATACTGTGATAGGTCAAAACCGGAACGTGGATAGCGAGGGTAGTCACAGGGTTTCCTTGCAAAAAAATAATCAGCGGCCAATCCGATCTGTTCACTAATATGGATCAGCTCGGTGTTCACCGGTATTTTACCGCCTATCTGGCTTCATGTTGGTTTTCTTTATTGGTGGTAGATGTCTAATTTTTCATGCTTACTTATATCATTAAAAAGATCGTTACTGAAATTTACAAGGCATTCGGGTTACCCCAATTGTAAACCTGTAACCATCCCCGAAATTAGGTCCACGTATAATTAGAGGTTCTCCGCCAACCGATGAATAGCGAGGAGAACCTGAAATGCGCAAATCACGCTTTACGGAACATCAAATCATCCGGATTTTGAAGT
>JALWKC010000096.1 GCA_026996795.1 Lysobacterales bacterium
GGTTAAAAGATAACGCATGTGAGTTCTCCTCTGTTGTAATAGCAGTGATGATTCTTAGCCTGTGGGCGCCGCCGAATCCGACGAGGACACAGGGCCGGGGTTGCCTTCAGGCTGTTGTGCCCGCCCTTCACCCTCGCCTGTGGTTTCCGTGGCATCCTTCCCCTGCTGCCCAGTGTCGCTGGGCTGATTTTCCGGCACATGCAGGGCGATGATTTTCCAGCCTTTGCCCAGCCGTGGCATGGCTTCAGGCGAGGAAAAAACTTCCAGCCGCTTGCCCTTGGGCGAAACCGCAAACAACGGGATGGCTTTGCCATCGTATTGTTCCAGAAAGTGATCCACCGTAAAGGCTTCGGTGAGCGGTGTGGTGCGGATTTCCGCTCCCTTGGCCAACAGGCCGGCCAGTTTGGCGTACGTCATGTCTTCACCAAACAAGGGCAAACCGCGCTTGTCGTGGGCAATCCCGTGTTTGGAGCCTTTTTTGCGTTGTTCTTCGGGCAAGGCCAGGGTGTAGACGTTTTTGCGGCCAAACTCCCCTTGATACTTGAGTGCTGACAAGGCGTTGAGGTCATTGTTGGTGGACAAGCCCAGCATGCGGCCAATGCCCACCAGATCCAGGTGGCGGTCAGCGTGGTCGGAAACCGGATTGCCATAAAAGGTTTTCAGGCCTTCCATGCGGGCCTGTCGGATGTATGGCCAGTGACCATCGGCCAGCACGGTTTCAAACCCCTGCTCGTCCAGGGCTTTGGCGATGGCCCGGGCAACGGGGTTGGCGCTGTTGATCAGCACCCCGCGTGGTTCCGGGTCGGCCACGCCCAGCCAACGCGCCAGCGACCGCGCGGTGGCGCTTTGCAAGACCACGGTGCCAATAATGACCATGAATGTCAAAGAAACCAGCAAGGGCGCCTGCTCGTAACCGGCCTGTTCCAGGCGCAAGGCAAACAGCGCGGAAACCGCGGCGGCAACGATGCCACGTGGCGCGATCCAGGCCAGAATGGCGCGTTCTTGCGGGCTGAGGCTGGAACCGATGGTGGAAACCGCCACCTTGGCCGGTCGCGCCAGTAATTGAATGACCAGAAACAGGGCCACGGCTTTCCAGCCCAACTGTTTGAGTTGCATCAGGTCAATGCGCGCGGCCAACAGAATGAACAACCCGGAAATCAGCAAGATGCTGAGAGACTCCTTGAAATCCAGAATTTCTTCCATGGGCAGGTCTTTCTTGTTCGCCAGCCACATGCCCATCAGCGTCACCGCCAGCAGGCCGGATTCTTCCACCAGGGCATTGGAGTAGGCAAAAACACCAAACACCAGAGTCAGCGTGAACACGTTATGCAGAAACTCGGGCAACCAGTGCTTGCGCAACACCACAGCCAGAAACTGGCCAGCTGCCAGGCCGAAAAACACGCCGGCACCAATGATGGAGGCAAAACTGGTCAGAATGTGCCCCAGGCTACCATCTCCAGCCTGGCTGGAGATAATAAAATCATACACCAACACCGCAAACAAGGCACCCAACGGGTCAATGACAATGCCTTCCCACTTGAGAATATTGGCAACGGTCTTGCTCAGGCGCACGGTACGCAACATGGGCACCACCACCGTGGGGCCGGTGACCACCACCAACGCACCGAACAGAAAGCTCAAATCCCAACCAAAGCCAATCAGGTGATGGGTGGCCACGGCGATAATGACCCAGGTCACCACCAGACCGATAGTCACCAAACGACGAACCACCTTGGCCACGCCCTTGATTTCGTAGAAATGCAGCGTCAGACTGCCTTCAAAAAGGATCACCGCCACGGCCAGCGAAACCATGGGGAAAAGCAAAGGGCCAAACAACTCGTCGGGATTCAACCAGCCGGTCAGTGGTCCCATGACGATACCGGCCAGCAACAGGAACAAAATGGCCGGCAACTTGACCCACCAGGAAAACCACTGGAGAAAGGAACCTATCAGCCCGATGGAGGCCAAAACGATCATGAGGTGCTCGTTCATGCAAAAGACACTGCGGTATGAGGTTTTTTCAGTTTACCCGAAGCCATTGGCCAGAGGCGGTAAAAAATTGCATCGACATTTAGGCAGGCTGCACTTGGCACTGTTTCTGTTGGTTTTCTCGCCATTAGACCTGACGGCACAGCCAACGCCGGTGCTGGAACGACCGGCAATCCAGCATCTGTTGCAGGTGGTTGAGCGCAGCGGCTGTGATTTTATCCGCAATGGCAAAATCCATGACGGCGCCGAGGCGGCTGCCCACATGCGCAAGAAGGCCCGCTATTTTGCCCGCTCCATTCATTCACCCGAGGACTTTATCCGCCTGGCGGCCAGCCGCAGCCTGCTGTCGGGCACGCCCTATTTCGTTCAATGCCCAGCCCGGACTCCAGGACCAGCACCCCAGCCACAGCCCACTGCCGACTGGCTAAAGCAGAAATTAAGCCTGTGGCGACACAAACCACGGCCAAAGTTTTGATAGAATCGCGCCAGCACAGCCCCTTTGGGCCGGTCTGTCGATCAGCGACTGCCCCGGTCACCAACACCGACTGTGGTCGGCTCCTTTAGGCCCGTTTCATTTGCACGAGGAAAAACCGCATGAGTACCGACGCCAAACTGGTTCTGATCACCTGTGAAACCCAAACCGAAGCGCGCGAGCTGGCCTATCTGTGCGTGGAAAAATCCCTGGCTGCCTGTGCCCAGGTGCTACCGGGGCTGGACTCGGTGTACCATTGGCAAGGTGAAATCAAGGTGCAGCCCGAAACCCTGTTGCTGCTGAAAACCACCGCTGCGGCCATTACGCCCTTGAAGCGGCTTATTCAGGATAACCACAGTTATAACGTACCGGAATTTCTGGTTTTCGATGCCAGCGACGGCCTCAACGCCTACCTGCAATGGATTAATGACAATGTGGAATAAACTCTCAGAAAAAAACAAGCGTCGTCATTTTGGCGGTCTTGCCTGGCCCGGATTGCTGTTTGCAGCCTGGCTGTTAATAGCCCTGGGCCAACCGGCCCAAGCCGAAGTGAACGAGGACGAACTGCTGCCTGTGGACGACGCCTTTCAGGTGCATGTCAAGTCGGTTCAAAATGGCCAGGCCACACTGGGCTTTGATATTGCCGATGGCTATTACCTGTATCGCCACGCGTTTAAATTTGCCCCGGCCAATGCACAAACCACGGTAGGCCAAGCCAGCATTCCCCCCGGCCACAAGAAACAGGATGAATTCTTTGGCGAGGTGGAAACCTATCGCAAGCACCTTGAGGTCACCGTGCCGGTAAGCACTACTGGCCAACAGGCTGCCATGGAAGTCAAATACCAGGGCTGTGCCGATGCCGGCGTGTGCTACCCGCCGCAAAAGAAAGTCTTGCAGATGGAACTGCCCGAAGGCATGTCCGCAGCGGCCACTGACACCAGGGCCGCTGTTGATGCCGCCGCGCCCCCTTCGTCGGCACTCCCATCTGGACTGCCATCGGGGCCATCGCCCTTTGGTGAACAAAACGGCGTGCTGCCCGAAGAGCAGGCCTTTCGCACAGAAGCCATTGCCATGGACGAGGACACCGTCTCGCTTCGGATCAGCATGCCACCGGGCATTTACCTGTACCGCGACAAGATCAAGGTGGCCTCGGCCGACCCGGCGGTGCGCATTGCCGCCGTGCAACTGCCCACCGGCCAGCAGCAGCATGACGAGCACTTTGGCCAGGTCGCGGTGTATTACGATCAGGTGGAAATTCCCGTAACCCTGCAACGCAACCAGTCAGCAGTTGGCACCCTGCCTTTGGTGGTGTCCTTTCAGGGCTGCGTCAAGGACGGCATCTGTTACCCGCCCATGCAACGTGAAATTCCCGTGCTGCTGCCAGCGATGGCCGGGAAAAAAGCCAATTCACAAACCCCGCCACAACTTGGTTCCGACCAGGGCGCCACTGCCGAAATCAAGACGGCGGCCAAAAACAGCATTAGCGATAACCGCAACCTGAGCCAGGAAAAACAGGGCTTGTCCGAACAGGATAGCATCATCGAAAGCCTGAAAAGCCGCTCGACCTTTTACACCATTCTGTCCTTTTTCGGCTTTGGCCTGCTGCTGGCCCTGACACCCTGTGTGTTCCCCATGATCCCCATCCTTTCCGGGCTCATCGCCGGCCAGGGGAAAATCACCACCTCACGCGCTTTTGTGTTGTCCCTGGCCTATGTGGTGGCCATGGCCCTGACCTACACCGCCGCTGGCGTGGTGGCCGGTTTGCTTGGCGCCAACATCCAGGCGGCCTTCCAGAAGCCGTGGATTATCATCCTGTTCAGCCTGATTTTTGTGGCACTGGCCTTTTCCATGTTTGGCTATTACGAACTGCAACTGCCGACCAAGTGGCAAAACAAACTGTCTTCCCTCAGCAACCGGCAAAAAGGCGGCAGCCTGCTGGGGGTGATTGTCATGGGCTTTTTGTCCGCCCTCATTGTCGGGCCATGCGTGGCTCCACCACTGGCCGCAGCGGTGCTGTTTATTTCCCGTTCCGGCGATGCCTTCATTGGCGGGCTGGCCCTGTTCGCCATGGGGCTGGGCATGGGCGCTCCGCTGCTTGTTATCGGCACCTCCCAAGGCAAATTCATGCCCAAATCCGGTGGCTGGATGAGCGTGGTCAAGGCCTTTTTCGGTTTGCTGCTGCTGGGCATGGCCGTCTGGTTCCTGTCCCGCATTTTGCCCGAAGCCGTGATCCTTGGCCTGTGGGGCCTGTTGTTGCTGGCCGCTGCCATTTTATGGACTGGCTACGCCAAGGGCAGCGGCATTTCTGCCACCGCCGCGCGCGTGTTTGACTTCCTCAAAATCACCCTGCTGGTGCTGGGCATTGCCATGGTGATTGGCGCCTTGATGGGCAACACCGATCCACTCAAGCCACTGGCTGGCCTGCGCAGCGGCAGCCCGTCAGGCGCAATAAGCTCGGAACCTGCCGCCGTGGCCTTCCGCCCTGTGGCTTCCGTGGAGGCATTGGATACCATTCTGGCCAACACCAGCAAGCCAGTCATGCTGGATTTTTACGCCGACTGGTGCACCGAGTGCAAACGGATGGAGAAAAGCACCTTCCATGATCCCACCATTGCCAGAGAACTGAAAGACTTTGTGGCGCTGAAGGCCGATGTGACCCAACAGAACGCCCAGGACAAGGCGCTGATGCAACGTTTTGGCGTTATCGGCCCACCGGCCACGCTGTTTTTTGATCGTCATGGCCGTTTGCTCAACCGCTACAATTTCTTTGGCTACAAAGACGCCTCGGAACTGGCCCAAACACTGCAACAGGTGAAACAGGCCGAATAAATCGGGATTCTGGCGTTTTCTTGGACTTTCGCCGCAGTTTCGTGCAAAATAACTTCTTTTGCCGGCACGTTACATGCACAAAGTCCTACTGATGAATGGCCCCAACCTGAATTTGCTGGGCCGTCGCGAACCGGAAATCTATGGCCACACGACCCTGGCTGAGATCGAATCCCGGGCACAGGCTTTGGGGCAACAGCTGGGGCTGGCGGTGGACTGCCTGCAAAGCAATGCCGAACACCGTCTGATCGAGCGCATTCATCAGACCCTGGACGACCACACCGCCTACATCATTTTTAACCCGGCCGCCTTTACCCACACCAGCCTGGCGCTGCGCGATGCCTTGCTGGCGGTGCAAACACCCTTTGTCGAGGTGCACCTGTCGGACATCAGCCAACGCGAAAGCTGGCGCCAGCATTCCTGGTTTTCTGACATTGCCGCCCGCGTAATTACCGGTCAAGGTGCGGCTGGCTATGAACAGGCGCTGCACTTCGTGGCCAACACACTGAATCAACCACTCACTTCTTCACAATAACCATAGGGGACACCAATGGATATTCGCAAAATCAAAAAACTCATCGAACTGCTGGAGGCCTCCTCGCTGACGGAAATGGAAATCCATGAAGGCGAGGAATCCGTGCGCTTGAGCCGCTCCAACCAAAATCCGGCTCCCCAGCAGGTCGTGGCGGCTCCGGCGGTAGCGCCTGCAGTGGCTCCGGCAGCACCCACCGCCACCGAAGCACCCGCAGCGGCGGTTATCGAGGACGAAGGTCACGTGATTCGCAGCCCCATGGTTGGCACCTTTTACGCCGCCAGTTCCCCGGACGCCGAGCCGTTTGTGAAAGTGGGCCAGAAGGTCAAACCCGGTGACCCCCTGTGCATTATTGAAGCCATGAAGATGTTCAACCAGATTGACAGCGAGGTGGAAGGCGTGGTCACCCGCATTCTGGCGGAAAATGGCCAGCCGGTGGAATTTGACGAACCCCTGTTCATCATCCAGCAGGTGTAAGCATGTTCTCCAAAATCGTTATTGCCAACCGGGGCGAAATCGCCCTGCGCATCCTGCGCGCCTGTCACACCCTGGGCATCAAGACGGTGGCCGTACATTCCACCGTCGATCGCAACCAGAAACACGTGGGCATGGCCGATGAAGCCGTATGCATTGGCCCGCCAGCGGCGCTGGAAAGCTACCTGGACATTCCCAAAATCATTGCCGCGGCAGAAGTCACCGACGCCGAAGCCATTCACCCGGGCTACGGTTTTCTGGCCGAAAACGCCGATTTTGCCGAACGGGTGGAAAATTCCGGCTTCACCTTCATCGGCCCACGCGCTGAAACCATCCGTCTGATGGGCGACAAGGTGGCCGCCATTGAGGCCATGAAAGCCGCCGGCGTGCCTTGCGTGCCTGGCTCCGATGGGCCGCTGGGTGATGACCCGCAGGAAAACCTGCGCATTGCGCGGGAAATCGGCTACCCGGTGATCATCAAGGCCGCCGCTGGCGGGGGCGGGCGCGGCATGCGCGTGGTGCACACCGAAGCCGCGCTCAACAACGCCATCAACATGACCCGCACCGAGGCCGCTGCCGCTTTTGGCGATGGCACGGTCTACATGGAAAAGTTTCTGGAAAACCCGCGCCACATCGAAATCCAGGTATTGTCAGACAAACACGGCAACGCCATTCACCTGGGGGAACGGGACTGCTCCATGCAACGGCGCCACCAGAAAGTGCTGGAAGAAGCCCCCGCACCGGGCATCAGCGAAGAACAACGGCAGAAAATCGGCGCGGTGTGCGTGGAAGCCTGCAAGCGCATCGGCTACGAAGGTGCCGGCACGTTTGAATTCCTGTACGACAATGGCGAATTCTATTTCATCGAAATGAACACCCGCATCCAGGTGGAACACCCGGTGACCGAGGCCATCACCGGCATTGACCTGATCAAACAACAACTGCTGATCGCCGCCGGCGAACCGCTGACCATCCGGCAGGAAGACATCCGCTTTCTGGGCCATGCCATCGAATGCCGCCTGAATGCGGAAGACCCCGACACCTTCATGCCCTGCCCGGGTACGGTGGATATTTTCCACGCCCCCGGCGGGCCGGGCGTGCGTGTGGACAGCCATTTGTATGATGGCTACAAAATTCCGCCCAACTACGATTCCATGATCGGCAAAATCATTGTCCACGGGGAAGACCGCACCACGGCCATCCGGCGCATGCGCCTGGCCCTGGCCGAAACGGTGTGTTCAGGCATCAAGACCAACATCCCCTTGCAGCAACGCATTCTGCACGATCGCGGTTTTGTGGCCGGCGGGCAAAACATTCACTACCTGGAAAAAACCCTGCAAAAAGGCGGCAACTAGGGAAGCTCTGAGAGCTCCCCCTAGTCCTCGCCATCTGGACCATGCACGAAAATCCCCGACAAGGACGTCATTGCCCTTATGCCAACCATTGAACTGAGTAGCCGCTGCGCCACCGCGCGTGCCGACGAGCTGGAACAGGCCCTGTTTGAACTGGGTGCGGTTTCAGTCACCTTTGCCGATGCCGAAGATCAGGCCATACTGGAACCCGGCGTGGGCGAAATGCCCCTGTGGCAGCAGGTGGTGGTGACCGGCCTGTTTATGGACGGCAGCGATTTTGAGGCCATACGGCAGGATTTTGCCCGGCGCTTTCCCGGTTTGCCACTGACTGTCAAAAACCTGCCGGATCAGGCCTGGGAACGTGCCTGGCTGGCCCATTTCAAACCCATGCGCTTTGGCGATAACACCTGGGTGGTGCCCACCGGCTTTGAACCGCCGGAACCCCAGGCGGTTAATCTCCTGCTGGACCCGGGCCTAGCGTTTGGCACCGGCACCCACGACACCACCGCGTTATGCCTGGAATGGATTGACCGTCATGACATGCAGGATCAAATGGTGATGGACTTTGGCTGCGGTTCCGGCATTCTCGCCATTGCCGCGCTGTTGCATGGCGCGCGCGAAGCCTGGTGCACCGACATCGACCCCCAGGCCATTGAAGCCACCCTGTCCAACGCAGAAAAAAACAACGTGGCTGATCGTATTCGCATCATCGCTCCTGAAAAAGTCCACCAGGCCCCGCCGCCGGACACACTCATGGCCAATATTCTGGCCGCCCCCTTGATTGAGCTGGAACCGGTCTTTGCGCAGCTAACCACACCCGGAGCCCACCTCATCCTGTCTGGCATCCTGCGAGAACAGGCCGAGGAAGTCAGCACAGCCTATGCGGCCGACTTCGTTGACATCCGGCCCCAATTTACCGAAGATTGGGCTTTGCTTTACGCCCGTCGAGGGTGAGGGAACCCCGTGTGACTGCCCGGCTTTACACCCAGTGTCGCGGATGCGGCGAAGTCTTTCCACTCAGTACCGAAGCGCTGACCTGCGCCTACGGGCGGGTGCGCTGTTCGGTCTGTGGTACGGTTTTCAATGCCCTGGACACGCTCACGGACCGACCCGTTGAGGGCGACCTGCCTTTGCATGACACCGATAACGCGCCACCATTGCTGCAACACCCCGACGAACCGGACGAACCCGATGACATCACGCATGACATCACGGCAGAAACAAGCGCCCACCCGTCCCCCAACACAAGGCAGACAGAAACTGCCCAAAACCGCCAGCGGGTGATCGAACTGCCCGATGACAGCGCTGCGGCCGAATACCCTCACGCCCCAGTAGCCACACCGGAAGAGGAACTGAGTCACGCCTCCGACGCCTCGATGGAAGTCGGAGCAGAACCGGCAAGGCAAGACCTCTTGGCCGGTGATGGAATCACGCTGCCAGGCACGCCGGAGAATGACACAGAAAATGACCCAGGCGCCGTCCCAACACAAGCCGGCCCCACCTATGCCCCGGCTGAAATGCCCACCGGCTACGGGCTGTCTCGCCCACATTCAGCCAGCCACGATGCCGCAGCACCCCAAGCCACAGCCGATCTGTTTGAGCCACTGGCCGAAGCAGACAATCCGGGCGTGGAGGGCCTGCACCCGGACTTTGGCCACACCACAACCCGGCCGACACAGCACTGGTCCCGTCTCTGGAGCCTGTGCACGTTGGCACTGGTGCTGGTTTTGCTCTGGCAGCTCGGGCTGGGCATCCAGAAAGGCGCCATTGTGTTGCCGAAAGGGGCTTGGGCCGACACGCTGTGTGAGAAGCTACAGTGCCCGAGTCAAGCCGCCAAACCGCTGGCGCTGGACCGCATTGCCTCCATTTCCAGCAGCATTCGCCCACACCCGGGGCGTGAAGACGCGCTGATCATCTCCACCACCTTCATGAACACGGCCAAACAGCCCATGCCTTTTCCGGCCCTGCAGGTCACTTTGTCGGACCTGGACGGCAAAACCGTGGCCAGGCGCCGTTTTCTGCCCGAAGAATACTTGCCGGAGAACCTGCGTAACGGGTCCATGCTGCCCCAGACACTAATCCCCGTCACCTTGGAGATTCTCAAACCCGAAGGCCAGGCCAATGCCTTTCAAATTGATTTCAGCCAACCCGGTGGAGCCAGTCACACATGATCGACGACATGCCCATGCCCCTGCGCCGTTACACCCGAGAAAGCGTGCGCGCCTACCTGCAAGCCATCAACAATCACCACAACGGCCAGCTGTATGATCTGGTGATCGCCGAAGTGGAACGCGGCATGATCAAGGAAGTGCTCATCTGGTGCAATGGCAACCAAACCCGCGCCTGCAAGGCCCTGGGCATTACCCGCACCACCTTGCGCAATAAGATCCGCAAACTCGATATCGATTTCTAAGACAAAGCGGGTGATGCCGGAAATGTTTGAGAACAAGGCGAAGTTCACAGCCAATAGCGGGCTATTGGCAAGGAATTCAACGCAATTATCGGACATTTCTCAGGATGAGATGTGAGTTCACGGTTCGATCAGCGCTTCCATAACTACTCACCCACCGCGTCGGCTGGCATATAATAGGCCCCTGCCACCGCCTGCGGTGATTCTCCGGACCCCAACTGCCCACTAGCCAACGCCATGACCATAAACCGCATACCCATTCGCCGTGCGCTGATCAGCGTTTCGGACAAAACCGGCCTCGAAGCACTGGCCACCGCGCTCACCGAACAAGGCGCTGAAATCCTGTCCACAGGCGGCACCGCACGCCTGCTCAAGGAAAAAGGCTTTGAAGTCACCGAAGTGGCCGATTACACCGGCTTTCCGGAAATGATGGGCGGCCGCCTGAAAACCTTGCATCCGAAAATTCACGGCGCTCTGCTGGGACGGGCCGAAGTGGATGAGGAGGCCATGCAACAAGCCGGCATTGAGGCCATTGACCTGTTGGTGGTCAACCTGTATCCCTTCGAGGAAACCATCCAGAAAGATTCGGTGTCACTGGCAGAAGCCATCGAGAACATCGACATTGGCGGACCGGCCATGATTCGCGCCGCGGCCAAAAACCACGACCGGGTGACGGTGCTGGTGCAGCCGTCGGATTACCCGGAGTTCATTGAGGAAATCAGCACCTATGGCGGTGTTTCTCACGCCAATCGGCACATTCTGGCCGCCAAGGCCTTTGCCCACACCGCCCGTTACGATGGCCTGATTGCCAACTTCCTCAGCGCCACCACTGACACCGGCGACCACAACGATTTTCCACGCTTTTACACCCTTCAGCTGGAACACCGTTCCGAATTGCGCTACGGCGAAAACCCGCACCAGAAAGCCGCCTTTTACATTGAGCAGAACCCGCCATCAGGCACCATGGGTTCCACTCGTTTACTGCAAGGCAAAGCCCTGTCGTACAACAACATTGCCGATGCCGACGCGGCGCTGGAATGCGTCAAGGAATTCCAGGACGTGCCCGCTTGCGTAATCGTCAAACACGCCAATCCGTGTGGTGTGGCCATGGATCGCAACCTGGAACTGGCCTACCTCAAGGCCTTTGCCACCGACCCCACTTCTGCTTTTGGCGGTATCATTGCCTTCAATGGCACAGTGGATGCCAAAACCGCAGCAACCATCCTGGAAAAGCAGTTTGTTGAAGTGGTGGTGGCACCGGATTACGACCCGGAAGCACTGCAGGTATTTGCCAGCAAAAAGAACCTGCGCGTGCTCAAAAGCGGCCTGTGGGAAAACGCACACGAACCCTGGACGTTTTATAAACGCGTGCATGGTGGCCTGCTGATTCAGGACGCCGACACCCAAACCCTGGACACCGACAAGCTGAAAGTGGTCACTCGCCGTCAGCCCACGGATGATGAACTCATCGACATGCAATTTGCCTGGAAAGTGGCCAAGTGGGTCAAATCCAACGCCATCGTCTATGCCCGCGATCAGCAAACCATTGGCATTGGCGCAGGCCAGATGAGCCGCGTGATCAGCGCCCGCATTGCCGGCATCAAGGCTCAGGACGCCGGCTTGCGGGTCAAGGGCTCGGTCATGGCTTCCGATGCCTTCTTCCCGTTCCGCGACGGCATCGACCAGGCGGCGGCGGCCGGCATTCGCGCCGTGATCCAGCCTGGCGGGTCCATCCGCGATGAAGAAGTCATTGAAGCGGCCAACCAGCACGACATGGCCATGGTGTTTACCGGCATTCGCCATTTCAACCACTAACGATATATAAGAGCAGTATGAACCCAGAAAAAAACACGGTGCTGGTGGTGGGCTCAGGCGGTCGCGAGCACGCGCTGGCCTGGCGGTTACGGCAATCCCCCACTGTTGAGCGGGTCTATGTGGCGCCGGGCAACGGCGGCACGGCCCGGGAAGCGGGCATGGAAAATGTTGACCTGTCTGTGGCCGACCACGCCGGCCTGATCGCCTTTTGCCGGGATAACGGCGTCGACCTGGTGGTGGTGGGCCCGGAACAACCGCTGGTGGCGGGGCTGACAGATGCCATGACCGAGGCCGGCATTGCTTGTTTTGGCCCCAGCGCCAAGGCCGCCCAGCTGGAAGGTTCCAAGGCGTTCAGCAAGGACTTCCTGAAAAAATACCGCATTCCAACCGCCGATTACGCGGTGTTTACTGAACCCGATGCGGCCAAACGCTACGTGCGTGACAATGCCCTTCCGATTGTCATCAAGGCTGATGGACTGGCCGCCGGCAAGGGTGTCATCATTGCCGAAACGCTGGCACAAGCCGATGCCGCCATCGATGACATGCTGCAGGGCAACGCCTTTGGCGAAGCCGGCCACCGCATTGTCATCGAAGCCTTTTTGCGCGGTGAGGAAGCCTCGTTTATTGTTATGGCCGACGGAAAACACTTTGTGCCCATGGCCACCAGTCAGGACCACAAGGCCCGCGACGATGGCGACACCGGCCCCAATACCGGCGGCATGGGCGCCTATTCACCGGCACCAGTGGTGAACCAGTCCGTGTACGAAAAAACCATCGAACGCATCATCAAACCCACGCTGGCTGGTATGGCCGCCGAAGGCGCACCCTTTACCGGCTTTCTGTACGCCGGGCTGATGATTGATGAGGCGGGCAACCCCAGGGTGCTGGAATTCAACGTGCGCTTTGGCGACCCGGAAACCCAGCCCATTATGCTGCGCTTGCAAAGCCCGCTGGATCAACTGTGCCTGGCGGCCCTGGACGGAAAACTGCACGAAACGGAAGCGCATTGGGACGAACGCCCGGCCCTGGGCGTGGTCATGGCTGAAACCGGTTATCCTGAAAACTACCCCAAGGGCCATGTTATTTCCGGCATTGAAGAGGCCGAACAAGACCCTTCGGTCAAGGTTTTCCACGCCGGTACGGCTGAAATTCACGGGCAAGTGGTGACCTCAGGCGGGCGGGTGCTGTGCGTGTGTGCCATGGCCGAGACGCTGGATCAGGCACAGGCTAAAGCCTATACAGCAGTAAATAAAATTCACTGGGGAAACGAATATTACCGCACCGACATTGGCAACAAGGCGCTGAAATGAAAAACGCCGAATCAACGGCGTTTTTTCACACCAACCGGTTTTTGCCGGCGCTATTTGCTCATGGCGTTTTTGATAAAGCCGACAATAGTCATCAATACCCCACCACCGGCGGCACCACTGACCAAACTGCCCACAATACTGGCAATGTCCGTGCCACCTGAGGCTGTGGAAATGCCCAGCATGTTTAATAGCTGAGCCCCCAAGCCTCCACCCAGGATACCGACAATGGAATTGCCCAAGGTCCCGAGTGAGAATTTTTTCAGAGTTTTGCCGGCCAGGTTGCCACCAACAGCGCCGCTGATGAGTGAAATGATAAGCGGTAACAGATTTTCCATAGGAGCTCTCCTCTTTTTTGTGGGTAAAAACACAAGCCTTGCCAGCCCAATGGTGACAGGTACTTGTTGCTAACTCGGTCTCAACACTGAAGAAACAGCATTAAAACCGTTCTTTCTAATTGTTATTATTTCGTTAGCTTACTTTAGCACACATTTTTAATGTGTCCATGTTTTGCAGGGAAGCGCCTGTTCATGAAACATTTTATAACCTGATGTTGGAAAATCCGGCAAGATGGCTCAGCAGAGCTGATGTTGTTACGTCGAATACTTAGCCTGCTAAGTGGGCGAAATAACAACGTCACCTGGTTTTTCGTGCGGATGCGTACAGTCAACCCGACAGCTCATGGAACCGGATGGCCAATTACTACCCCGGCGATGCCTGGATTGACTGGTTGGGGCTTAGCGTTTACGGCCCGCAAACCCCCGGGGAGACCCTGCAGTCGTTTGCGGAAATTCTGGGGGATGCTTACCCGGAAATCAGCGCCATCAGCAACAAGTCCATTGCGGTACTGGAATGGGGCATCACCGAGCTGTAAGGAAAAGATACGCCGGCAGATTATTCTTCCAGCAACTCAAAGTCGTCTTTGGTCACGCCACAGTCCGGGCAGGTCCAGGTGTCAGGAATGTCTTCAAAGCGGGTGCCTGGTGGAATGCCATCTTCCGGGTCACCCAGGGCTTCGTCGTAAATGTATCCACACACCACGCAAATGTATTTTTTGTAAGGGGCGTCTTGTTCGCTCATGGGTTAGAATCCAGTGTCTGTCTGATAAATGGCCACGGGAGGCGTTTTGAAAAAGCCGGCAATCGCGGGATTATATGTGATAACCACGCCGCCTGAAAGGGGCGAAACATTGCCAGACTGGCTGTCTCGATGGGAGGCGGCCATGCGTGGGGGTGCGGCTGTGGTGCAATACCGCGACAAAACCGCCACGCCAGCCCAACGCCAGCGGCGGGCATCGGCTTTGTTGGAACGCTGCCGGGCATTCAAAGTTCCCCTGCTGGTCAATGACGACGTGGCATTGGCCAAAGCCATTGGCGCCGACGGCGTTCACTTGGGCCGGGACGATGCCAGCCTGGCGCACGCCCGGCGGGAATTGGGGCCAAACGCCCTCATCGGCCAGTCCTGTTATAACCTCTTGCCGCTGGCCGTAGGCGCGCAGCAAGCCGGTGCCGACTACGTGGCTTTTGGCGCGGCTTTTGCCTCGCCCACCAAGCCGCAGGCCGTGCCTGCGCCACTGTCACTGTTTGCCGAAGCCAAACGCCAACTGGCCATACCAGTGGTGGCCATTGGCGGCATCCATGCCCACAATGCCAGGCACCTGGCTACTGCTGGTGTGGATGCCATTGCCGTGATCTCGGCCGTGGCCGAAGCCGCTGACCCCAAAAAGGCTGCCGCTGAGCTGGTGGCCGCTTTTGTGACCACTAAGGAAGTTCTGATCGAATCGTGAACTCGCATCTCATACCTGAAATGCCCGATAACTGCGTTGAAGTCCTGGCCAATAGCTCGCGCTATTGGCTGCGAACTTCGCCTTGCTCTCGAACATTTCCGGCATAATCTGCTTCGTCCAGATTCAATCAGAGCTTCCCTGACGGAGACAATTAAGCCCTATTTTTTCGCCAGTCCAAGCTCGGCACGCATTTTGGCCAGTTGCTCCCGCGCATAGGATGGCGTCTGACGAGGGCCATCAATGCCAAAACCCTGACACAGCTCCTGTGGCAGCTCCTTGAGAAAACGGCTGGGCCCGGTCTTGATGACTTCACTGCTGGTAAAGCGGTTTTTCCGTTTTTTGACCCAGGAAATAACCAGTTCGCGCTCGGCGCGTGTCATGCCCACGTACATGAGCCGGCGTTCTTCGGCCACATTGCCTTCTTCCAGCGAGTTCTTGTGCGGCAATATGCCTTCCTCGACCCCAATCAGGTAAACCCGTTTGAACTCCAGCCCCTTGGCCGCGTGCAAGGTCATCAGTCGCACGGCATCGGCCTTGTCGTTGTCTTTTTCGCGTGTACTCAGCAGGGTGATCTGGGTGGCCATTTCCATCAACTGGCCGTTGTGGGCGTCACTCAGGCTATGCATCCAGTCCAGAAAATCATTCACCAATTGTGCCTTGCGCTGTTTTCCAGCCTTGTCGCGCGCGTTTTGCAGCAGCCAGGAACGGTAATCCGTTTCCTCGATCAGGTCTTCGAGAATCACGTGGCCCTTGTCGGTAACCATGCGCGAACGGTAACGCCGGATGACCTCGGCAAAATGTTGCAAACTGGCCGCAGGCCGGGGTGGCAACAGGCCGGTGATGTCTGCCTTCTGGCAGGCCTTGAGCAGGCTCATGTGGTGCTTTTCTGCCAACTGGGCCAGTTTGGACAAGGTGCTGGCACCAATGCCGCGCCGTGGCACGTTCACCACACGCAAAAAGGCCGTGTTGTCGCTGGGGTTGCACAGCAGGCGCACGTAGGCCATTAAATCGCGGACTTCGCTGAAATCGAAAAAAGACCGCCCGCCACTGATCTGGTAAGGCACATTTTTGGCCCGCAAAACCTGCTCCATGACCCGCGCCTGATGATTGCTGCGATAGAGCACGGCAAAATCACTCCAGCGGTTTGTTCCCAGGGTCACCCGACGCAGTATTTCTTCGGCGATTTTTTCCGCTTCCTGCTCGGGCGTGTCGTAGCGACGAATAAGGATGGGATCACCCTCCCCGAGCTGACTCCAGAGCTTTTTTTCAAAGGCGTGCGGGTTATTGCGGATGACCGCATTGGCCGCCTTGAGTATGGTGCTGGTGGAGCGGTAATTCTGTTCCAGCTTGATCACCTTCAGTTCCGGAAAGTCGGCTTTCAGCAAGGAGAGGTTTTCCGGCTGGGCACCGCGCCAGCCGTAAATAGACTGGTCGTCGTCTCCCACGCAAATCAACCGGCGGTGCATGCCGGCCAGGTATTTCAGCAAGCGATACTGGCTGGCGTTGGTATCCTGATATTCGTCCACCAGCAAGTAGCGCATCCGCGCCTGCCAGCGCAGCAGGGCATCGGCATTGCGCGCAAACAATTTCAGCGGCTGCAAGATCAGGTCATCAAAATCCAGCGCATTGTAATCCAGCAACTGTTGCTGATATTGGCGATAGATTTCAGCATGTAGGGGGTTGTTGGCGGTGACTTCCTCCGGCCCCAGGGCGGCGTTTTTCCAGCCGGAAATGTTCCACTGTAACTGATTGAGCTGCTCCTTGCTGATGCCCGCTGGCATCAGGTCCTGCAACACCTGGCGGGTTTCGGTGGCATCAAAAATACTGACCCCGTGACGATACGGCAAATGCCGGATTTCTTCGCGGATGATGCGCAAGCCCAGCGAATGAAAGGTGGAAACGTTCAGCCGCTCATCGCCTGGCAGTCGCACCAGTTTGCCCGCCCGTTGAGCCATTTCCCGGGCGGCCTTGTTGGTAAAAGTGATGGCGGTGATGTGCGCCGGTTCAACCCGCTTGTGCGCAATGAGGTAAGCGATTTTCTCCGTAATGACCCGGGTTTTTCCGCAACCGGCCCCGGCCAGCACCAGCAAAGGGCCGTCGTTATACGTTACCGCTGCCTGTTGGGCCGGATTTAACAATTTGCCACCTGCCAGTGGCATGAATGGCGTAAAATTCCCCAACTTTTCATCACAAACTGCTCTTTCATCTCAATAAATTGAAGCCGCGAATTTTATCAGACTATGCGTAACCACCCCGAGATTATTGCCCAGGAAATTCAGGCCACCCCGGCCCAGGTCACCGCCGCCATCACGTTGCTGGATGGCGGCGCCACAGTGCCGTTTATTGCCCGCTATCGCAAGGAAGTCACCGGTGGACTGGACGACATCCAGCTGCGCCAGCTCGAATCCCGTCTGGCTTACCTGCGCGAACTGGATGAGCGCAAACAGGCCATCCTGAAAGCCATCGCCGAACAGGGTCAGCTCAATAACAGCCTGCGATCAGCCATTGAAAACTGCGACAGTAAAACCCGACTGGAAGACCTCTACCTGCCCTATAAGAAAAAACGTCGCACCAAAGCCCAAATGGCCCGGGAGGCCGGGTTGGAAGCGTTGCTGGCCGCCCTGATTGCCCAGCCAGACGAACCACCTGAACATATCAGCGAGGCTTTCGTGAATGAGGACAAAGGCATCGACACGGCCGCAGCCGCACTGGAAGGCGCGCGCTACATTGCCCTGGAGCAACTGGGTGAGGATGCCGAACTGGTCGGGCAATTGCGTGACTGGCTCTGGCGCAACGGCCAGATTCGATCCCAAGTGGTTCCCGGCCAGGAACAAGCTGCGGCCAAATACCGCGATTACTTTGATTTTGCCGAACCCATTCGCTCGATTCCTTCGCATCGCCTGTTGGCGCTGTTGCGTGGCCGCAACGCAGGCTACCTGAGCTTGACCATCGACGCCCCATCAGACGCGCCCCAGCACCCGGCCATCGGCATGCTGGTGGCGCACACGGGCTGGGCAGTGGAAAAATCCGCCTGGCTGCAACGCACCCTGGAGCTGGCCTGGCGGGCGAAACTGGCCATTCGGCTGAATCTTCAGCTGATGAACCTGGCCCGGGAGGCGGCCGAAACCGAAGCCATTGGCATTTTCTCCCGCAACCTGAAGGATTTGCTGCTGGCGCCACCGGCGGGCAGCCAGACCACGCTGGGACTGGATCCGGGCTTCCGTACCGGAGTCAAGGCCGTGGTGGTGGACGCCACCGGCCGCCTGCTGGACACGGCGGTCATCTACCCCCATCAGCCCCAACAACAATGGCAGGGAGCCAAAAAAACCCTTCAGCAGCTGTGTGAAAAATACAGCGTCAAACTGATTGCCATTGGCAATGGCACCGCTTCCCGAGAAACCGATGCGCTGGTGGCTGAAATGCTCAAGCAGCACCCTCAACTGTCGGCGCAAAAGGTTATGGTGAGCGAGGCTGGCGCGTCAGTCTATTCGGCTTCCGAGGCCGCCGCACGTGAGTTCCCCGACCTGGACGTATCCTTTCGCGGCGCGGTTTCCATTGCCCGGCGTCTGCAGGACCCGCTGGCTGAACTGGTGAAAATAGACCCCAAGGCCATTGGCGTTGGCCAATATCAGCACGATGTCAATCAGGCCCAACTGGCCAAAGCGCTGGATAATGGCGTGGAAGATTGCGTCAATGCGGTGGGGGTTGACGTCAACACCGCTTCGCCCGAGCTGCTGCGCTATGTGGCGGGCATCACCCCGTCGGTGGCCGAAGCCATTGTGACCCACCGAAACCAGCACGGGCCGTTCCGGTATCGGCAGGCGCTAAAAAAAGTGCCCCGACTGGGCGACAAAATGTTTGAACAATGCGCCGGTTTTTTGCGCATTCGCAATGGCGACAACCCCCTGGATGAATCTGCCGTGCACCCGGAAGCCTATCCATTGGTGGAAAACATGCTGCGCCACGTCAACGGCAACATTCGGGACATCATAGGCAAACCGGACAGGCTGTCTGATCTCAACCCGCACGATTTTGTCAATGAACGCTTCGGGCTGGCCACCATCAAGGACGTCATCAACGAACTGAAAAAGCCCGGCCGCGATCCCCGTGGCGATTTTCGCACCGCCCGCTTCGATAATGCCGTGCACAGCTTGAACGACCTGAAGTCAGGCATGATTCTGGAAGGCCAGGTCACCAACGTGGCGGCCTTTGGCGCTTTTGTGGACATTGGCGTGCATCAGGACGGCCTGGTGCACATCTCGCAACTGGCCAATCGTTTTGTCAAAGACCCGGCCGACGTAGTCAAGGCCGGTGAGATTATCCGTGTCAAAGTGATGGAGGTGGACATCCCGCGCCAGCGAATTTCCCTCAGTGCCCGGTTAGACGAAAAACCCACCGACATGCCTGGACCCTTGGAGAAGAAAAAGACTGCCCGCCACTCCCCCCGGTCACAGCACAACAAGCCGGCCAAATCTAGTAAAAACCGGCTTACTCGACAGGGCTCAGACAGCAGCCTGGCTGAAGCCTTCAAACGCGCGAAAAAACGCAACGGCTAAAACCAGTGCATAATGAGGCTTTAAGCCGGATTTTTTTAGCGACCAATGAAAAAATCCGGCTAAGTCATTGATGTTTTAGGGCAACTGGGCGATGTTTTATGCACATGAAGGCGGTTTTACGTTCTAGCGGGAAAAGCAAAGGCCATTATTTTGCCCCACGGCACTGCGGAAATTTTCTAAGTCATTGATTTTACTGCATATTTTGTTTTTGGTTAATAACTAGCCAATTTCAGCAAGAGCCCCGCAATAGCAGGCCTCTGGCGCCATTTCCCCTGGGTTATACACAAAGTTATCCACAGCTTGTGTGGAAAACTGATGACTTGCCTTGTCAGATGACCAGAAACCCAGACGGGGCGCCACTTTCTACCATCACTGGCCAGTACCAGCATCGGGCACAATGACATTTCCGGGTATATAATGAGCCCGTGAAACGCTATTTATCCTTATTCAGCCTGCTGCCACTGTGCCTGGCCCTGGTCGCC
>JALWKC010000097.1 GCA_026996795.1 Lysobacterales bacterium
GATCTGGATAATGACGGCCGGGCTGAAATGGTGTACCTTGAGGATGGCCAGTTGAAAGTCACAAAATGGAATAACACCCATTCCGCGTTTGAAACACCGTCAACCGGTCAGCCCCCTGTCTTTGCTGATTATTTTGCTATCAGTAACCTGGGCATTAATCTCCAGAATACTCCACTGAATTTTGACCTTCCCTGGGGCTTTCAGTTCGCCGACATGAACAATGACGCCTTGCCAGACCTGTTGCTCTATGGCCTGGGGCAGGAAGATGCAGACGGCCTTGCCCAGACACACGCCCTTGTTTACCTGAACACCACCGCAGGTCCATCGCAGCCGGTCAGTTTTGCCGCCCAGCCCATAGCGCCCCTGACAAGCCTGGGTAAAAGTGTTGGATACCGTTTTTCCGACACCGCCTTCAGGGTGGTGGATCTCAACGGGGACGGCCAGCAGGACGTGCTGGTGATTGGCCTGTTCTGGACGGGTAGATTCGTGACAATCGGTAATGGTTCCAATGCAGAAATGCTTCCAGAATTTTACCGCTATGCCAAAGTGGCCTTTGGGAAGCCGGATTCGGGTCTCAGCTTTGAGGAAAAAAGCCTGAATGCCATTGGCCTGGGGAGTTTATCGCTGGATCAGTCCCCGAACATCCGCGACGGCTACCGGACAAAGCGCTTCTATCTTCTGTCTGACGTAAACTCAGACGGTTTGCTGGATTTTATTTACCTTTCTGACAACTCTTCCCGCTGGTCGGTGGCCATCAACCACGGCGCCCCGGATGCCAGCGATAGTGCCATCGCCGGGTTATTTTCCCAGCATCTGGAGTCAGCCAGTGGAGAGGGGTTGTATCCTACGGATTGTATAGGCAGTACCCCAGGTTCCGCTTGCTCGTTGCGCTATGCTTTTTCCCTGCGGCAAATGGACTTCGATGCCGATGGCGCCGATGAAATCCTGTTGGCTGATCCGGACAACGTGGTGATGAATCACTGCGCCTTTTTTATTGATAGGCGGCTCGCTGAGCCTGTTGATTGGGTGGCCTGCTCCGATCTAAACAATGTGCCACAGGAGTTTGAAAATGAACGTGTGCGCAGTTTTTATTCGACAGACGCCCAGTTTGATAAACGTGAATGGGATTGGGGTATTTATGGTTATTATGCATTGAAATTCCGGCTGATTCCTGCGGACGGGTCCATTCCTGCGAGGCTGACTGTCCAAAAAATCAGCGACCCCGGGTTTTTTTCCTCTCCCAAAAAACGCCACGGAAACCTGGCCATCAAGGAAGGGGATTTCCTCGGTGACGGGCTTGTCGATCTGTTTATGCATCTTGGTTGTCGGCGTGCTATTGGCGATTCCAACAGTTTGCTCGAGATTGGGTGCGAGTCTGCAAATCACTTTGGAACGATTGGGATTCACTCCATCATCCAGGCATTTATCGACGAGGAATACGCCGGGAATAACGCAGCATTTTACGATGATTATGACAATGGCGGACTGGCCGTCACGCTCATAAATCAGGCGGTCATGCCCGACATGCTGGTTCAGGTGAACAAGCCATACGCCAACAGCGAAATCAGCCAGTCAATTTCCTGGAAATACGCGCCCCTTTCGTCCAGCCCGGCCCTGCGTGAGAGTGATTTCCCCCTGTATCAGGTGCCTGGCATTAACCGCTACGTGGATCAGGATGACTCAGGCGATCATTTCTACTTCAATTCCTCCATGTACGTGGTGGAAGAAATGCGTGAAAGCAACGGCAGGCGCAGCACAAATGGATCGCCCGATCAGTCCATCACGCGTTACGCTTACGAAGAAGCCGTTTACAACAACAAAGGGCGCGGGTTCCAGGGGTTCAGGACAATCAAAGTGCGGCACAAACCCTCGCGGCTCCACCCCTACGAAACCGAGTCAACCAGCCTCTTCCACCAGTTGTTTCCCCTGGCCGGCCGCCTGGAAAAAATCACCACCGCGGCCCGCACCACTGACTCGGGGGCGTTTGTGAACACGGCAGAAACCATTTACTGTTACGAAGAGGTGCATGCCTCGCCCATCAAGCGGCAACCCATGGTAAATCCCGCCGAATGCGACACCAGCGCCAGTGTGTACGACCCGGCCTCGGGCCAACGCATCGTGGCCGTCATGCCGTATCACATAAAAACCCTGGCTTTTGATACCGATGGCGCCAATGTGTTTTCCAAAACCATCGCACTCACCAACCACGATGCCTATGGCAACCCACTGGTCAGCCGCAACCGGGTCGAAACCCAGAACCAGGGGGATGTGGAAGCGGTGGATGTCAAAGTACAGGCCCGCTCTTTTGCCCCGCCAGACACCGCCAACTGGTGGGTCAACAAGCTCATCAGCCAAACCACCCATCAGAAGCGTCAGGAAGACGATGGGCCCATGCAAACGCACACCACATACCAGCGTTTCATCTGGGGTAACGGAACCGCCCGCAGGCTCGCCTGCCAATACACAGGCAGTGACAGTGCCCTGAAAGACTATAATTCATGCACAACAAACCCGCCCGGCATCGAGGTCAGCCGCAGTAACTTCAGCTATGACGGTTATGGCAACCTCACCGGCACCACCACCAGCACCCGGGCAGAAAGCCCCACCGGTGAGGCAGGCCTGGCCCAGTTGCTGGCCAATGCCCTGCCAGTGGTTGGGCGCAGTGTGGCAACCAGTTATTCTTCTGACGGCTATTTCCCCATCAGTACCACCGAAGGCGGGCTGCAAACGGATTACCACTACGACCCTGCCACCGGAAAACTGACACAACAAATCAACCCCGATGGCACGTACTTTCAACGCAGCTACGACGCTTTTGGGGCCATGACTGCCGAATCCTGGCACAAAGTCACCGGTGGCGCATTGACAGCCCCGCGCTACACCCGCACCGCCAGCTGCGGCAGCAATGGGTGCATGGAGGCCAAAAATGCCCTGAATGCCGTGCAGGCCCAGGCGCAGGATTTGGCCGGGGACGCTGAAGTGCCGCTTTTTGCCGCCTACAGCCTGCCGGAAATCACCTACGTGGTCGAACAGGCGCAAACCGGCCAGCCAACCCGCCGCACGTGGTATGACAGCGCCGACCGCGCCGTGGTCAGTGCCATCACACGCGCGGATAACAAAACCACCTATCAGGTTGAAATCACCAACCCGGCGGGTGTCAGTGAAATCAGCAGCGAACCGTTTGCCGGCTCAGCCGCCAGTGGCCTGGTCAGTGTCCGCCACATCGACGGCTTGAAGCGCGTGGTTCGGCAAATCAGTCAGCGCCAAACCAGTGCCGGGCTGGGCAAACGGAACACCACCTATCAGTACAGCGGCTGGCTCACCACGCTAAACGTGGACTTGATCGGCGCCTGCAACGGGCCGGATTATACCCAGTTGGCCATGTCCCGGCATTACGACGCCGGCGGCAAACTGCGCCAGACCACCGATGCCAACGGCGCCACCGTCAGCTACCAGTACGACGCCAGCGGCAACCCCAAAACACTCATCGATGCTGCTGGCAACGCCATCGTCACCACCTACGACGCCCTGGGCCGCAAGCAGTCGGTGGACGACCCCAACATGGGCCACAAGACCTTCCGTTACAACGGCTTTGGCGAAGTGGTGGCCGAACACCACGGTGGCCTCTGGCGGTATTTTGCCCATGACGGCCTTGGGCGTATCACCAAAGCCTTAAGTGGTGTGGCCGAAGATGGCAGCCTTGTTGCCGGGCAACGCGCTTATCGGGATCACTACACCTACGCGGCCGACAAGCTCACTGCCGTTACGCGGGCAGACAACCGCGCCGACGAACAGTGCCAGGGGGCCGCCTGCTGGCAAACCCACTACCAGAAAGTGCTGGACTACCACCCCGACAGCGGCCGCCTGCAGGAAGAATCCATCTACCTGCTGGATGCGCTCACCGCGCCTGGGGCCACGCCAGGGGCTTTCGACAGCCTGAGCTTTCACAACCGCTATTATTACCACCACCTGGGCTGGTTGAAACAGGTGGTGTACAACGACCGCTATTCAGTGGGTTTTGACTACACCCCCCACGGCGATGCGCAACGGCAATACAACACCGTCAGTGGCGCCACCCTCATGCGCGTGGCCAGTTGGGACACCCAGGGCCGGGAAGAACAACGCACATACCTGGAAGACCAGGCCAGCAGCACCTGGGCCTACAACCGCCACGGGCAAATCACCGCCATCAACCACAGTGGCGGCGACAACCTGTCGTATGCCTACGACGGCTGGGGCAACCTGAAACACCGCGCGCGCAACACCTTAAGCGAAAGCTACCACTACGACCGCCTGCATCGCCTGGTGGCCAGTCAGGGCCCGGCCACCAAGGCCTACACCTACGATAACCTGGGCAACCTGCAATCCAAAAGCGACTTTGGCAGCGACTACCGCTACAACAGCCAGGTGGGCGCAGGCACAAATAACTGCGGCACGCTGGGCGGCCCCAACGCGGTTCACCAGATCACCCTGAACACAGTGAACACAGGCGCCATCCAGTACGCCTACGACCACCGGGGCAACCGCATTAGGGACTGCCGTCCTGACGGTTTTACCACCGACTATGGCTACGACGCGGCCAACCTGCTCACCGGTGCCGACAGCCCCGCCCAGCAGGTGCGGTTTGACTACGCCCCGGACAACCAGCGTTATCGCAAATACGACCTGGCCAAAAACGAAATCACCATCTACGGCCCGCACGGCTACCAGGCCGTGTACCGGCCAGGCAGCGCCAGCCCGGCCTGGTACAAATACCGCCTCACCGGCGATATCACCGTCACCATCGGCCCCGATGCCAGCGGCCAGCCCCGCGCCCGGCACCACGTGCTGCAAAAAGACCGCCTGGGCTCGGTGGTGCGCATCACCGGCGATGACGGCAGCGTGCAACGCAAAAGCTACGACGCCTTCGGCAAGCCCCGCCGGGCGGACATGAGCGACTATCCCCTGTGGCACTCGCGGCTGGACTTCAACGAAGCCTCCGGAATACCGGCCATCACCAAACGCGGCTTTACCGGCCACGAGCACCTGGATGAGCTGCAACTGGTGCACATGAACGGGCGGGTGTACGATTTCAACAATGGCCGCTTTCTGAACGTCGACCCGTTTATCCAGAATCCCGGTTCCACCCAAAGCCTCAACCCCTACACCTACATCTTCAACAACCCGCTGAGCGGGGTGGATCCCAGTGGGTACGCCACGTGTAAAGAGAGCGATAAGACAGGCTGTCTTGAAGATGGGAAAAACACGGTAACAGATGGAAATGGAAACACCATCGCAACCGTAATAGTCGCCAATAAAAATGATAAAGTCAATCTTGTGTTATCCTCTGCTTCGCAATTTGCCGAGGGATCGCTGTCGATACATGTTTCTGCATCAATCAGCAACGGTGAAGGAGGAAGTTCACTTTCAATAGAAAAAAATGGGGCTCCATCTGATATTGGTGGCGTGTCTCCCCAGGTTGCTTGTCTTGTAACTACAAATCAACCAGATACGCCGCCTCTTTTTATTCCCTAAAGCACTGGATCCGGTTATAACTCAATAGCAAGTATTATCATGCAGAATAAGTATTTTACTGATAGAAATGAATGCCCGGCATGCAGGTCCTGTCATGTGGTTGAGTTGTATAAAAAGCCGTATGACGAGCCTCCTGTCAGTGATTACCTGAAATCGTTTTATTCTTCTGGCGGAGGAGTGGAATTCACATACTTGAAAGGGGCCGAGTATATTCTCTGTGAGTGTGACGAGTGCCGGCTGGTTTTTCAAAAACAAGTACCCAATGAATTTCTGATGAAGCGGCTTTATGAGCAGTGGATAAGCCCGGAAAAAGCATTCAGGCAGCATCAGGAAATTGATGGCCTTGACCGCTACACATACTATGCTCGGGAAATTGCGACTGTCATGGCCTACCTTGGCAAGATCCCATCTCAATTACGTTTTCTTGATTTCGGTATGGGGTGGGGCAAGTGGGCCTTGATGGCAAAAGCGTTTGGGTGTGAGTCGTACGGGACGGAACTTTCCGAGGAAAGAATCAAATATGCACAATCTACTGGTATAAAAACAGTGGCGTGGGAAGAGATTTCGGAGTACTCCTTTGATTTCATCAATACTGAACAGGTGTTTGAGCACATCACAGCCCCTTTGGACACACTGATCCACCTTGGAGGAGCCCTGAAAGATAATGGCATTATCAAAATCAGCGTCCCCACGGCTCGCAACATAAGAAAACGCTTGAAGCGCATGGACTGGCAAGCGGAAAAGGGGACAAGAAACTCCCTCAATCCTGTTGCACCTTTGGAGCATATTAACTGCTTCGGTAGAAAATCGTTGCTCAAAATGGCTACGATGGCTGGCCTGGAAGAAGTTTCCATGCCTCTGAAAACCCAATATCAGTTTATGTTCAACTTGCGGGGCGTGAGAAGCACAGCAAAAAACTTATTGCTTCCGATCTACAGAAACGTGCTAAAAAGGCAAAACTACGTGTTCTTCCGAAAAACTGAAAACCACAAGCATGTGGGGCCTGGCTCACTGCCATCAAAGTGATTGGCAGGAGTTTCACAGCCCCGTTTGCCCATGTTTGGAAAGAACACGAGTTATAACCGAATCTGGTGTTTGAAGAGTTGAAAAAGAAGTGGCGTATCTGGTTGATTGGTAGTTACAAGACAAACAACCTGAGGAGATACGCCGCTATGAGTAAGAATAACGTAATTGAACTGTCTGGTCCAGAGGCGGGTAATGGCCCGATCACAGCGCTGTTAAGAGTGGGCGCCATGGCCTTGCAGGGCCGGGTGCGTTTTTGTGGCGGCTAAGCACGTTCCCGATGGGTCGTTTGCGCTTCGTCTCTGAGCATGCGGTGGAAGGTGGAGTCTTGCGGCTTCATTCAGCGCTGCTGTCTCGACCATGGCAGCAAACTTGTCCACCGCCATTCAGCCTGCCGGTGTCAGGTCTCCGTACAGTTGGCTCATGGCCCGTGCGGCCTTGCGCCAGTTGTACAGAGTGGTTTCAGGGATGCCTTCTTCCTCGGCAACCTCCCGGATACTATTAAATCCAATTAAAAGGGGATGACAACTATCCTGACAGACACCGGATCAGTGCTGGCCACTCGCCAGCCAGTAGCGATACTTCGTTTGGTAGTGGTGATTTTTTTGGAAATCTTGATGCCTGGTGGGTTGTCGAGGTGGTTGACAGCTTGTTGTTTTTTTGCCAATATTTACCCCACTACTCACCACAAAAGTGGTTACGGGGTAACTGTTGAAAACACACACACGCATCAGCGGCAGGGCAATGGCGGAACGCCTCCGCAAAAATACACGCAATGTGGTGTTTTTTGTGGCCGTTCCCCTGTGTTTTGCGGCCCAGGCACGGGTCACCTCTTCCCTGATTGCCGACTTCTCCAACACCGCGTTTCCCCCTGGGGCTTTTACTTTATCCGTTACCGGAGAGAAAACCAAGCTTGGCCACTGGAAACAAGCCATGGCCCGACAGATTTTTCCCCGGTTTTACTTCAGCCTGGAAAACCGGCACAGCGACAGCTCCGGCGCGACCGGAACTAACCCTGACCGTGCCATCCCTGTTTTTGCGGACGACAATAGCCACTTCGAGTTTGCGCTGGACAGCAAAACCCGCTTTACCTTTGACCGCAGCCAGGGGATTTTTGAACCATCACTGTTTCACTCGGCCACCCTGGATGAAGCATCATTGGGCTTAAGCAACAACCAGTTGCTGCAACAGCAACTGGTCGTGCCCGGCTTCAGTCATCAGGTTTCCGAAAATTCTTTCATGAGCGTTTCAGCGGTTTTTGCCTTCCAAAGCTATGCCGATTTGAGCCTTGGCTCATTGCTGCAGGCCGATGACAGTCGACTGGAGTACGTTTCGCCGGCGGTTGAAACCAGCCGTGGCGTGGGTGTAAGACTGGGCTATAACCAGCAACTGGGAAAACGGTTCACGGTTAACACGCATTTCCAGAGTCGCATCAACATGGATGAATTCGGCCGGGTTCACGGCGTTTACTCTGAGCCGGGCGATTTCGATGTGCCTGCAGAAGCCGGCATAGACCTGGCCATTTCGACCTTTGCTGGCGGTGCCATCAACCTGAAAGCCGAGCAGACTTTTTACAGCAGCATCAACGCGTTCCCCACAAAAGCGCTGCCCGAACGTTTTCTCAGCTTGCTACAGGATGGCACATCGCCTGAATTTGCCTGGCGCGATCTGACGGTCTATTCTATTGGTTATGAACACCGCCTGGGCGAGAACACCCGTGCCAGTATTGAAATCACCAGTCGTCAACAGCCCGAACCCACTTCGGATATTCTGGCCTTGGTATTGGATCAGGCTTCGGCCAATCGAAACCTGCGCCTCAGTGTCGATACCCGCCTGTACGGTGGCCTCCTCACCTTTTATGCCAGCTACGCCCCCAAGCCCTTGGTTTTCGGTCGCACCGAGCTGGGCCAGGTCAATCGCAGCCTCGATAAGCACACCGAAGGTGTCATTGTTTGGACCCGTTCCTTTTAGGGTTCTTGCCAGGCGCCGTCACTTCCATCTCTGGTGGATTCAGACCCATCGCATAGGGAGCCCTCTGATTGAATCGTGACACGGCACCTTGCGGCGTTAATATTGCGTGCGGCTTGCGCCTTGAACTGAACAATTTTACACGACAATCTGCTCGCACCAGATTCAATCAGAGCTTCCCTGGCCGATCCCCTTTTCAGCTCCACTTTGGGTAAAATGCCGTCATGAATGTACTCTCGCGCTGGTTCAAAAGAACATTTTCCGACCCGGAAGTAGTCATCCTCACCGGGTTGCTGGTTGGCCTGTTTGCCGTTATCATTTTTCTTGGCAAACCGCTGGCCCCCTTCCTGGCCAGTGTGGTGGTGGCGTACTTGCTGGAAAGCGTGGTCAAGCGGCTCGAATCCCTTGGCATCCGTCGCATCTGGGCGGTGTTGCTGGTCTTTGCCGGTTTTATCGCGCTGTTGACGGTACTCCTGATTCTGGTGGTTCCGACCCTTAGTCAGCAGATCACGCAGCTGGTGCAACGCCTGCCGGACTACCTCGACAAATCCCTGCAATTCATTCAGGCACTGCCTCAGAAATACCCCAAACTCATTAGCGAGGAACAGGCGCAGACACTGGTGACACGCATCACCACCGAGCTGACATCACTGGGGCAAAGCCTGTTAAAGCACGTGCTCAGCTCTTTTGCCGGCATTTTCTCAATTCTGATTTTCTTTGTGCTGATGCCCATTCTGGTGTTCTTCCTGCTCAAGGACAAGGCTGTGATCCTTGGCTGGGTACGGCGTTTTCTGCCCAAGGATTCCCGGCTTACTCTGGCCATCTGGCGAGAAGTCGACACCCAGATTGGCAATTACGTGCGTGGCAAGGTGCTGGAAATCATTATCGTTGGCCTGGTCAGTTATATTGTTTTCGCCTCATTCGGCCTGCAGTACGCCATTTTGCTGGCCACCCTGACAGGGTTTTCGGTACTGGTGCCGTATATCGGTGCTGCAGTGGTCACCATCCCCATTGCCGTGGTGGCCTTTTTCCAGTTCGGCTGGTCAGACACATTCCTGTGGCTGATGGCTATTTACGGGCTGATCCAGCTACTGGATGGCAATGTGCTGGTGCCATTTCTTTTCTCTGAAGTCAACAACCTGCACCCGGTGGCCATTATCCTGGCTGTCCTCTTCTTCGGGGGCATCTGGGGTTTCTGGGGCGTCTTCTTTGCCATCCCGCTGGCCACGCTGGTGAATGCCATCCTGAATGCCTGGCCCAAGGGGCATGCACAAAAACAACCGTCGCGGCAACAAGCCCACTTGCCAAAAGAGACAGAGGCAGAGGCCAGTCAAAACCGTGCGCGAAAATGAGGTTGTTTATAAAGGAAACGAGCAGGTTATCAATATATGCGGGATGGTCGCATCACAAGCGAGCAATTATCCACTGCTATTGCAACAGCGAACTCAGCAACACAATACAGCCACTGAAAAGCGTAGCGGCTTACTCTGTTTGAGAACTGCTTGGTTTTTTCTGGGAAGCGGGCGAAGGGAAGGAGCTAGCCAGACTGGGTGTCGGCCAGAATACCGCCAAAAAGGGCATCCAGCTTGCCTTTGCGGTTCAGTTCAACCATGTCGTCATAACCGCCCACATGGAAGTCATCAATAAATATCTGCGGCACGGTAAAGCGGCCGGAACGCTGGATCATCTCCTGACGTTTTTCAGGCTGCTTGTCCACGCGGATTTCCTCAAATTCGATGCCCTTGTTTTTCAGCAGCCTCCGGGCGGCGAAGCAGTAAGGGCACAGCAAGGTGCTGTAAACGGTCACTTTTGGCATGGCGCTTCCTCTTTTGGTGCGATCCGGAATCATTGGTTCACCTGATTCTAGCAAGCAAATGCTAAATCGCTGTTAATTTGACTTTAAGAAGATGGGAACTCTGGAATTGGACCGAAAGTCGGATTGCTTCCGGCAGACCGGCACTCACGTGGCCGCTTCAGGTTTGAGCAATCTTTCAATCACTGACTTGTTGATGATGGCCTGCTTGTCGGTTTGCAGGCGATGGCAGCGGACGATGGCCTTGAGGCTTTTCAAGGCGTCTTCAAAATCATCGTTTATCACCAGGTAGTCGGCCTCATCGTAGTGAGAAATCTCCGAGAGAGCCTTTTCCATTCGGTGGTTTATGGTTTCCTCGTTATCTTCGCCCCGACTTTGCAAGCGCTCACGCAAGGTTTCCAGCGAGGGTGGCAAAATAAAAATACTGACAGCTTCGGGGATTTTCTGTTTGATCTGTTGCGCGCCCTGCCAGTCAATTTCAAGAATCACGTCGTGGCCTTCGTCCAGCATTTTCTCCACCGTGTCCTGCGACGTGCCATAAAAATTGCCAAAGACCCGCGCATGTTCAAGGAAGTCCCCAGCCGCCACTTTCTGTTGGAATTTGTCTTCGCTGATGAAGTGATAGTGGTAGCCTTCAATCTCGTTGGGGCGTTTTTTCCGCGTGGTGTGGGAGATGGACAGCTTAAGGTGGTTGGTGTCGCGCACCAAAGCGTTCACCAAACTGGTCTTGCCTGCCCCGGAGGGCGCGGAAATAATAAAAAGCGTGCCTTTTAACTGACTGTGCATGCGAGTCCCTTGTCCGGTGTTATTCGATGTTCTGCACTTGTTCGCGCATTTGTTCAATGGCCACTTTCAGGTCAATACTGCCTCCAGTGGTCTGAATGGCTGCGGATTTGCTGCCGATGGTGTTGGCCTCACGATGCAACTCCTGTATGAGAAAATCCAGCTTGCGACCCACTGGCTCGTCCGCTTCCAGAACACGTTCGATTTCATCACAATGAGTGGCCAGGCGATCCAGTTCTTCGGCAATATCCAATCGTTGCAACTGGAAAGCCAGTTCCTGTTCCAGGCGTTCAGGATTAAACTCCACATCGAGCTCGGCCAGTCGCGCCAGCAGTTTCTCACGCAGTTGCTGCTGAATACCACCCACATGCTGGCTCAATTGCGCATGGATGTCCCGGATGGCCTTCAGACGCGTTTGCAAATGTTGTTTTAATTGCTCACCTTCGCGCTGGCGAGCCTGGTTGAGTTCATGCACCACGTTTTCCACCAGTTGCAGCACGGCCTCATTCAGGGGTGTGGTATCCCGCGGAGCCTGGATCAACAGTTGCGGCCAGGCCATCAGTTCAATCACATTTATTTGCTGGGGCTTTTCCGGCAAACTGGCTTCGATGGCATGGGCGCAGGTTTGCAATTTTTGCAACAAAGGCTGGTTCAGGCTTAACTCATGAATGTCCGCCTGGGCATCGGGATAGAAGCGAATAAACACGTCCACCTTGCCGCGAGAAAGGTGTTGACTCAGTAATTTGCGTATCTGCGGCTCGGTTTTTCGAAGCAAGTCTGGCTGCTTAATGGACGCATCCAGAAAGCGGTGATTGACCGAACGGATCTCACAGGTCAGGCGGCCGAATTCAGTTTCTGTCGTGCCGCTGGCAAATGCGGTCATGGAACGGGTCATGGCCTCAGCCTCCGGGAAAAGAGCATATGATACCATTTTGACCTGATGGGCGACACCAGGCGTCAGTCAGAGGGCGGCAACGAGGCGTGGCTGTTAGTGAGGCGACGCGTATCCTGCGCCGGGTCCGCCGATGAGGTCTCCTCCGGCAGAGGTTTGAACAACACCGTGCCCCGCTCCTCTTCATTGTCTTCCAGGTCGTAATGACGAAACACCGGCTGATCTTCCTTGCGAAACCACCAGGCCAGCGTAATGCCCATCACCGCACCAAACAGGTGGGATTCCCAGGAAATGTCCGGCTTGTCCGGGATCACGCCAAAAACCAGCCCACCATAGAGGAACACCAACACCAGCGAAATGGCCACCGATTGCGTGTCCCGCCGCATGAATCCACTGACAAAAAGAAAACTTAACAGGGCATATAGCAGGCCACTGGCGCCCAGGTGCCAAGAAGACCGCGCAAACAGCCACACCAGGGCGCCTGTGCCCAGCCACGCCAACAACAAAACCCGCCGCGCAATTTTGGGGTAATTGCCCAGCAGAGCCAAAATGGCCAGGAACACAGGCAGGGTGTTGCTGATCAAGTGCGAAAGCCCACTGTGTAACAACGGCGCAAAAATGATGCCGCTCAAAGCGGATGGCTGGCGTGGAAAAATACTCAGATACCGGGCCGTAAAGGGCGTCAGCACATCAAGCAGCCACACCATCCACATGAGTCCAACCAGCCCGGCGGCAAACTTTGCCGCTTTTTTCCAGCCATTTCTGCGTTGCCTGGCAAATTCCGGATCCAGTTGGCGCACACGCATCATGACCGGCTTTTCCTTGTTACCGGGTGGACAGAAAACAGCTCAACATGGACCTGACCCCAATGACTGTGGGATAACTCAACCATTGGGCCGCCGACTTTTGGCAAGCTCACGCTGACGTTCACGCTCGGTGATCAGTTGTTCGTACTGATGAATGCGGGAGGTAATTCGCGCGCGCTGATAGTAATCCAGGTTTTCTGCCAGCAGATTGCGAAGCATGAGTACCGCCTGGTAATTGTGTCCGCTCAAGTGCCGTTCATGGGCCTTGGCTTCTGTGGCCTCAATGGAGCGATCGGCATTTTCATTGGCCACTGCCAACATGGCAAAATAATCCGGATTGGCTGGATGGGCCGATGTCAGCTCTCTGGCCAGTTGACGTGCCCGGCGTGCATCAACAGGCTTGTCAGTGCGCATCAAAGCCTTGATCCAAGGCACCAGAACAATCGGGTGCTGGTTGTGTTCTTCGGCCAGGGCCGAAAATTTCCGGAAGGCCTTATCGGGATTCACATGGCCAAGGGCTTCGGCTTTCAGGCTTTCCACCAGCAAACGGGTTTCGGCCTGAACGGGTATTTTCTCAAGAATCGCCAGGGCCTGCTCGGGCTGATTGTTTTGCAATAGGGCAAACGCATAACCGTACTGTTGCGCAGGCGTCCTGGCAGGCGGCAATTGCTGGTAGTAGGACAAGCCTTCAGTGGGTTTTCTGGCCGTCAACACCCGCAGCCGCTCCTTGGCAAAATCATACAGTGGCGATTCCTGAACGGTGTGGATCTGTATTTTTTCTGCCCGGTTCTTGGCTTCTGAGACCCGGGTGACCGATAAGGGGTGAGTCCGCAAATATTCAGGCAATTGATACTTTTCGTCTGTGACCCGGTATTTCCGCAGCATTTTGCCAAAAAAACTGGCCATGCCATAAGGGTCAAGATCGCTTTTTGCCAGGGTGTTAATCCCGAGCCGGTCGGCCTCGTGTTCGTGATCACGGGTAAAATTGATCGCCAGTTGCTGTTGCAAACCCAGTCCGCTGGCAATAATGGCCTGCGAGGCATTGCCATTGCCTTTGGAAGCGATCAGGGCACCCACCATCCCCAACAGAATGGGAACGCTGACTTTGGTCATGTCAGCCAGGGTGCGTGAAGAGTGGCGTTGCGTGATGTGGGCAATTTCATGTGAAAGCACTCCCGCCAGTTCGCTTTCAGTCTCACTCATCAGAAACAGACCCGAGTGCACGAATATATACCCGCCAGGGACAGCAAAGGCGTTGATGCCAGGTTCGTTAATCACATTGAAATGAAAAGATTGCCGTGGCTTGTCTGAATGCGCGGCCAGTCGATAACCCAAGTGATAAATGTAGTCCTGCACGACCGGATCGACAATCAGCAGGTCATAGTCACGAATCTGGTTCAAGACCATTTGCCCGTATTCGGCTTCCTGCTGGGGTGAAAGCGTTCGATCAGCGGCACTGCCAAGTTCGGGTAGCCCATAATGGCTTGCCGTTTTCCTGGGCGGGTCTTCAGCACGCGTTGTCAGGCTGGTCGCCAATGCTACAATACAGGCCACCACCGTCATCGTGTTTGTTTTTTTCACAGTTTCTCCCGAGCTCAATGCGTGAACCTTTGACCTATCATAAGCTTCCGATCCGGTTTCGCTGCCATCATTGCATCAAATTATGACCAAAGCGTCCACTTTTTCTGTTGCCATCCTTATTAACCGGACCACACCTGGACCTTCGTGCTGGGAAAATGCCCTGGCCTTTGTGCAAACCGCCCAAATGGCCCCGGACACATCCGTGCGTGGTGTGTTTATCACCGGCCATGCGGTGAGCGATGTCCTGAACAGCACCCTGGAAGCGGCCCACCAACACAGCATTCGACAACTGCTGGCAACGGGTGTTCCTGTGCTCTTGTGCAGCAGCCGCATGGCAGATCACAAACAGCATCCCTTGCCTCCCGGTGTGCAGGCAGGCTCTCTGGGGCAGTGGATGGAATGGACGGAAATGGCAGAACGGGTCATTGAATGGACATAAACCCAACTCAGACCCCGCTGACAACACACAGGGCCAAACGCTGCATGGCGCTGATTGCCTCAACAAATAGCGATGTTGTCGAAACCCAATACGATACCATTCTGGCGGCGATCAGTTATGACTGGGACGTGACCGTGGTTTTTTTTCCAGTCGCGGCTCAAACACACCTGGGCACGGCGGAACAGCTCCCAAACCGATGGAAAGCCCTGCCCCTTTACGGCATCGAGAGTCTCTACGTGCTGGATTCACCACAGCTTGAAAAGGATGGTTTGGCCGTACCCTTGGAAAACATCTCCAGCAGCGCACTCCGAAAAGCCATGCAGGAATGCCGGTGGATAATTTGAACGGGCAAATGACAAGCGGACACTTCACATGACAGTCCATTTGTGTGCGCTGGAGCCCAATCAGCAAACAGCCGGCGCCCTGTTGGGTTTTCTCAAGCTGGTTGACAAGGACGATGTTGTCGTTTGCTATGGGGCAGGCAAAAGCCTGATCCACTGGCTGTTTGCTAACGAGCCTGATGTGCCCAGTACCCGTCAACCCAGTCATCACACAGTACATGAACAGCTTAAACAACGCCTTAAACAGGCTCAGTGGTTTATTCTTCAGGAGCCCGCCGAAACGGGGACGGATCAAGCGCTTCTACACATTGGTGCCACGCCCATTGGCCATGAGCAACTGCTTGCCTTGATCAGGAAATGCGGCCCAACGGTGACCTGGAAAACCTAATCCCATTAAAAAACCGATGCAGATTCCGGAGAATGACTGTTAAATTATTACCGTTGCTTGTCGGTCAATCAGGGGAAAACCATGACGACCCAACATGAAGATTCACTCTGCACAACCCCGGGCTTTGATGAACACGGCCATCTGGTCAATTGGCAAGACTGGTCACCGGCCCTGGCCAAACAGGTAGCAGCCAAGGACAAAGTGCAACTGACTGACGCCCATTGGGCCTTGTTTAACCTGCTGCGTGATCTCTATGCACAAACTGGCGAAACACCCCCAATGCGCCTGTTTATTCGCGTCATACGCGACAATCTCGGCGAAGAAATGGCCAACTCCCGCTTTCTATACCGGCTCTTCCCAGATGCCCCCATCAAGCACCTGTGCCGATATGCCGGTTTGCCAAAACCACCACACTGCATCTAGGAGCCTCTAGAGCGCTTTCGCGGTAGCTTGTGAACCCTTCGAAGGGCCAGTTTATGACTGTCGCTCGGTCATCTGCCTGAAAAATAAGCAGGGTCAGAAGTCGGTGGCCACGCTCGTTCAGGTTGCACGGCTGATTGACTGCCCCTGCCCATAATCAAACTGTTTTTTGGTTGGCTGATTGGGCCGTTTGGGGTGTGTCCGTTGCCAATCGATTAGAACACAAAGGCACCGCGTGCGCGGCGTCTTTAAGTAGGTCTTTACATTCGGAATGCTGTCCCAATAATTTGGGCAGTTTTTCCGTGCGGTTCAATTAGTGATGGTGACCACCGGCTCCGTGCACGTGGCCATGTTCCTTTTCTTCGTCCGTGGCATCACGCACATCCGTAATGGTCACCTCAAAATTGAGCGTCTTGCCAGCCAGCGGGTGGTTGGTGTCCAGCAGGACGTCATCGCCTTCAACGCCAGAAACAGTCACGACAGCAATTTGGCCATTGGGTGCTTGAGTCTGGAACTGCATGCCCGGTTGAATGTCGATATCAGCCGGAAACTGCGCACGGGGAACCCGTTGTACTGCTTCCGGATTGTGTTCGCCATAGGCCTTGGCCGGCTCGATGGCGACGCTGATTTCGTCGCCGGTGTTTTTGCCTTCAAGGGCTGCTTCCAAACCGGGGATGATGTTGTTGGCACCATGCAAATAAGCAAATTGTCCGTCCTGTGACTGGTCAATAATGTTGCCCTGGTCGTCTTTCAGCACGTATTTCATGCTGACTACTTTGTCTTTTTCAATGCTCATAAAATAAGTTTCCTGGTGGTTGGTTTTGCTGCACAGTGCAGATTCATCGACTTAAATAGGGCTGATGGTGCCGTTTTCAAGCCTATGGAGAATATTTTACCGGATTGTTGAAACCGGCGTGGAGAGAATCCAGGCTTCAGCGCCGTTTTTTGCAGGAATATTCGGGGTTATTGGCTGGCGAGTTTCTCTGCTTCGGCCAAGTCCACCGAAACCAGACGGGAAACGCCCGGTTCGCGCATGGTCACGCCCAACAATTGATTGGCGACTTCCATGGTGACCTTGTTGTGGGTCACAAACAGGAACTGAACCTTTTCCGACATTTCCTTGACCATTTGTGAAAAGCGCCCGACATTGGCATCATCCAGTGGCGCATCCACCTCGTCCAGCAGGCAAAACGGCGCGGGATTGAGGTTGAATATGGAAAACACCAGGGACACCGCGGTCAGGGCTTTTTCGCCACCGGACAATAACTGAATGCTGGACACGCGTTTGCCTGGGGGGCGCGCCATAATACTGACGCCCGTGGTTAACAGGTCATCACCGGTCAGTTCCAGATAAGCATGGCCGCCGCCAAACAGTTTTGGGAACAGAACCTGAATATTGGCATTGATGGCATCGAAGGTTTCCCGGAACAGCGTGCGGGTTTCCTTGTCGATCTTGGCAATGGCCGATTCGAGGGTTTCCAGCGCTTCCCGCAAGTCCGCGTTCTGTTCGTCCAGGTAGGCCTTGCGCTTGGCCTCTTCTTCGTACTCGGCAATGGCGGCCAGGTTCACAGGTTCCAGCCGGGTGATTTGCCGTTGTAACTGTTCCAACTGCTGTTCCAGGCGATCGGCAGTGAGTCCTTCCTCGATACTTTGCAGCACCTCCTTGAGCACGAATTCCTTTTGTTCCACCTGCTCGCGGAAGGCGGTGGCCTTCATGGCGTGTGCCTGCTGTTCCAGGCGCACGGATTCCAGACGGGTTCGGTGCGATTCCAGTTGCTGGCTGATCTGCTGACGGCTTTTGTCCAACTCATCCATGTGCTGCTGACTGTTTTGCAAGGCCGCGCGGGCCTCATCTCTTGATTGTTCGGCGGCCAGGCGCCGGGCCAGTAAAGCATTGAGTTCTTCCTGCGGGTTCTCCTGGTCCTGATTTTCCTTGTTGAGTTGCTCAAGGATGTCCTGTTTGCGCTTCTGCCAGTGATTCAGCTGTTCACTGAGCCGAATGATGCCCTGACGAATGGATTCAGCCTGGGTTTGCTGATTCTGGGTCAGCATTTTCTGTTGATAGAAGGCACTGGACAGGTCATTTAGCTGCTGGCGTAAGGCATTGCGTTTGTCGTAAAGCCCCTGTTGTTTCTGTTGCTGATGCGCGCGGGTATTTTCCAGCTCTTCCACTTGGGCCAGGGCTTCTTCCAGACGACCACGCGCCTGCTTGATGCGTTCTTTGTCCTCGCTCATTTGGGTTTGTATCTGGGAAGCTTCCTGACTGAGTTGTTCCTTGCGCTGTTGCAACTGAGCTATTTTCTGTTTGCGGTTCTCTGCCTGGCTTGTCAGTTCCGCCAGCCGCCGATGCCCCATGTTGACGTCCAACTGCAGTTGATCGGTTTCCCGCGTTTGTTTTTTTTGCACCTCCCGCAAGTTCTGCAGCTCGGCGATGGTTTCGGCAATCTGTGTTTCCAGTTCCTGTATCCGCGTGGTGAGCTCTTGCAGCTCTTTCTTGCGAAGCAGAAAACCACCCCGGGCATCGCCCTGACTGACATGCAACCAGTGACGGCCAAACCAGTGGCCTTGTGGGGTCACCAGCGATTCCCCCGGCTGCAGCTGCGATCGCCGGGACAGGGCATCGGCCTGATCGGTGGCAATTTGTACGTCGTTTAACCATTCAAGCAGCACCGCCGGCCCCTTGACGAAACTGGCCAGGCTGCCTGGTCTGGCAGAAAAATCAGTGGCTGGCCCGGCATCGGCCACAGTCAACTGGCCGGCGTGCCAGTCGGCTACGGCCTGAACCAGGTCTTCAACGCCCTGGTTTTCGCTAAGCAAGGCTTGCAGTCGTTCACCCAGCACGGTCTCCACGGCCGTTTCCCAACCGGGCTCCACGTTGATGACCGAAGCCAGCACCGCCGCCTTGTCCAGTCCGTGTTGGGCCAGCCATTTGAGGCGCGGGCCTTTTTCCCGACCCAAGGCGGCCTGTTGCAGGGCTTCGAGTGACCCGCGACGGCCTTTGGCCTGATGCAGTTCCAGCTGATAGTCGTTCAGTTTGTCCTGCAACTGCCGAATGCGGTCAGCCGTCTGCTGTTGTTTTTCCCGGCTGGCTTCGTGTTGCGCCATGCGCTCTTCCAGTTGCCACTGCGCTTCTTCGGCTTGGGCCACCAGCGAGTGCCACTCTTTCTCAAGTGGCTCCAGGGAAACGGTGGTGGTTTCAGCCGTCAGCTGGTCCAGCCGCTGAGACTGCCGCGCCATCTGTTCATCGGCAGCCGCGATGCGGGTTTTTTCCACTTCGACAATCCGGTGCTTTTCGGCCAATGAAGCATTGATCTGGTTCCAGCTCTCCTGCCAGTGATGAATCTCTTCTTCCAGGGTTCCCAGCGCCAGCTGGTGTTCCTGGACCTTTACCTCAGTTTGGGCCAACTGCGGCTCCGCCGCCCTGATTTTGTCTTCCAGTTCGGCAAGCAGCGTCTTGTCCTTTTGCATTTGTGCCGATGCCTGTTCGATGCCGTTATCGGCATCCTGCAGCTCTCTCTTCTGTCGTTCGTCCATGGCCCTAGCGTACTGGATGGCTTGTTCTATCTTACCGATGCGGGTGTTGATCTGATACAGGTTTTCCTGTTTTTCATTCGCCTCCTCGCCCAGTTGATAATGAGCAACGCGGCGTTTGTCGAGTTCGGTTTCCAGGTTGGTGAGACGGGTTTTGATTGCCTCCAGCGCGGTTTCCATTTCCTGAACCTTCTGGCCCTGGGCTTCGGCCTGTTGATGCCATTCACGCCAGCGCAGCGCCAGCAACTGGGCCTCAAGGTGCCGAAACTGCTCTTTCAGCTCCGTATAACGCTCGGCATTTTTGGCCTGGCGCTGAAGGTGTAGCAAACGTTTGCCCAGTTCCGCTCGCACGTCGTCCAACCGCTCCAGATTTTCGCGGGTATGGCG
>JALWKC010000098.1 GCA_026996795.1 Lysobacterales bacterium
GGCCAACCCCACCGGGCACCGGAGTAATCCAGGCGGCCCTGGCCGCCGCCGAATCGAAATCAACGTCCCCGCACAGGGAACCATCCGCCTTGCGATTGATGCCCACATCCACCACCACGGTACCGGGTTTGATCCAGTCGCTGTTAACGATGCCCGGCTTGCCCACGGCCACGCACAGAATGTCTGCGCTGCGCACGTGATCGGCCAGATCGCGGGTAAAGCGGTGGCAACAGGTGGTGGTGGCGCCGGCATACAGCATTTCAAGCACCAACGGCCGACCGACGATATTGGATGCGCCCACGATCACGCAATGCTGGCCTTTGGGATTGATGTCATAGTGGTCCAGCAAGGTCATAACCCCGCGTGGCGTGCATGGTCGCAAGCCCGGCTGGCGCAGGGCCAGATGACCGACGTTTTCAGCATGAAAACCGTCCACGTCCTTGTGTGGCAGAATACGGTTGGTGACTTCGGTCTCGTTGATGTGTTCGGGCAAGGGCAGTTGCACCAGAATGCCGTCCACTTCCGGGTTTTCGTTCAGTTCGTCAATCAAGGCATACAGCTCATGGGCCGAAACCGTGCGCGGCAAGCGCCAGGACAGAGAACGAATGCCGGATTTTTCACAGGCCCGAACCTTGTTGCGAACATAAACCTGGGAGGCCGGGTCATCCCCCACCAGCACCACCGCCAGGCCCGGCGCAGCGTGGCCAGCGGCCACGCGCGCGTCCACTTTCTGACGGATTTTGTCGATGAGCAGGGAAGACACTTTTTTGCCATCCAGAATCTGTGCACTCATGCTGAAACTGCCTGTGTGTGAGAAAATAACGCTTAATATTAACCTGGCATCAATATAGGTGATGCTAGGTTAATATTATCTCACGATTTGGAGACCTGAACATGAGCGAAAACCTCACCCCGGAACAGGAAAATGCCATCAAGGCCGCTGTGTTTGATCGCCTCTTGCAGCACCTGGACAACAACAAGGACGTGCAAAATATCGACCTGATGATCCTGGCCGGCTTCTGCCGCAACTGCCTGGCCAACTGGTGGCAGGAAGCCGCGGCCAAACAAGGCATAGCATTGGACAAGGAAGCCGCACGCGAGAAAATCTATGGTATGCCCTACGCCGAGTGGAAAAGCAAGTATCAGCAACCGGCCACCGAAGAACAACTGGCGGCCTTTGCCGCACGGCAAAAAAACACGAAATGACCGGCTAAACTGGTACGAAAACCGCTTTGGGCCTGACTCAACCTTCTCCGGCCACTGCCATGCGATCAAACAGCCAGGAACCGGTCTGGATTTTGCTGCGCTTGTCCACATCGCTGCCCACCGCCTGCAGGCTGGCATACAGGTCTTTGAGGTTGCCGGCCACGGTAATTTCGCTCACCGGATACTGAGTCTGGCCATTTTCGACCCAGAAACCGCTGGCGCCGCGGGAATAATCACCCGTCACCAGGTTGATTCCCTGACCCATGACTTCAGTAATCAGCAAGCCGGTGCCCATCTGCTGCAATAGGTCTGACAAGTCACCGGCATTGGGCTGTACCAGCACATTATGCGAGCCACCAGCGTTGCCGGTGGTCTCCAGCCCCAGCCGACGCGCGGCATAGCTGGATAACAAATAGCCAGCTAAAACCCCACTTTCTATCAAGGAGCGGGCACGGGTTTGAACGCCGTCGGCATCATAGTTACGGCTGGCAAAACCACCGGGTAAAAACGGGTCTTCCTGAATGGTCAACCACTGGGGGAAAATCGGCTCGCCCAGCGCGCCCTTGAGAAAACTGGCGTCCTGGTACAGGGCCGACCCACTGATGGCCTGCAACAGGTGTCCCACCAGCGTTTTGGCCACCGGCGCTTCAAAAAGCACCGGGTAAGCGCCGGAGGCCACCTTGCGGGCACCCAGCCGCTGCCGGGTACGGCGGGCCGCTTTCTGGCCAATTTCCTGTGCGGGTAACAAGGCATTGATCTGTCGTGTAGCGTCCCACCAGTAGTCCCTTTCCATGCCGCCGTCCTGCTCGGCCAGAGCCACCACCGAGGCCGAGGCATTGCTGCCGGTGTGATGAGCCAGAAAACCGTGACTGTTGCCATAAACAGAAAACGATTCGCCCAGCTGCACGGCACTTTGGTCCACCGTGGCGCCTGCAGCGCTGGCAGCGGCCTCGGCTTCCAGCGCCCGTTCGATCAGGTCCTGTGCCGTGGCCGACTGTGGTTGCCAGGTGCCCAGTTCACGAAATTCGCTGGCCAGCAGCGACTCTTCAGCCAGGCCCATGCAGGGATCGGGCTCGGTGAGCGCGGCGATGGCCATGGCTTTATCGATGGTCAGGGCAATGGCATCGGGGTTGAGAATGGCAGTACTGGCCGACCCCTTGCTGAGTCCGTCGCCGGGATTGTTGTTCAAATAAACGGTGACAGACAAGGAACGGTCGTCATTGTGTTCCACGGTATCAACCTGTCCACGACGGGTGCTGACGGACAGGCCACTGCCTTCAGCATAGGCCACCTCGGCCTGAAAGGCACCAGAGCGCTTTACTGTTTCCAGCACATCTGCAACAATGCCCCTGGCTTGTTCAATTTTCTTCTGCATTTCCTGATTCTCACTAAGCGCCTTGTTCATGTCTGATTCCCATCATCACGATTCACCGGATACGCCGGCTTTTGCCAGCAAAACCCAACAAAAAAATTATGCCCGCAGCATGCAGGATCTGGCCCTGCAATTGCTGGACGGCAAGCCCGAGTGGCTGGCCAGTCTGCCGCTCAGCCAGAAAATTCTTGATACCATCGCCAAAACCCGGCGCATCAAGAGTCACATTGCCAAAAAACGCGAAGTGCAATTTCTGGCCAAATTATTGCTTAACAACGAACCCGAGCGTATTCTGGCCACCATTGCCCAGCAGGAGGCCGAGGAAAAGGCTCGCGCGGCCCGGGGCGATCTGCTGCAACGCTGGGTCGATGCCCTGCTGGAAGACCCTTCCAGGTTGGAAGCCCTTTATGCCTGTGGGCAACCCGATGCCCTGCAAAACCTGAGGCAGATGCTCCGCCAGTGCCAGAAAAAACAGCCCGTTGACAAGCGCCAGCGGCGAAAACTGTTCGAGGCCCTGCGTGACCTGGATCAACTGACTCCTTTACCACCACCTGTGGGCTGAGGAAGCGCTGATAAAATCGTAAACTCGCATCTCATACCTGCTTCGCCCAGATTCAATTAGAGCTTCCCTAAGGAACCTCTGATTGAATCTGGCGCGAACAGATTGGAGTGTAAAATTGTTCAGTTCAAGGCGCAAGCCGCACGCAATAGCCAGCTATTGTGAAGGTTTGCAACGCAGAAATGGACGATTTTACGCCACAAGATGCCGTGTCACGATTCGATCAGAGGTTCCCTAAAAGCCCCGCCATCCTTTACAGTTGGGTTCCACCGACGGTGAGTTCGTCCACGCGTAAGGTCGGCTGCCCAATGCCCACCGGAACGCTCTGCCCGTCCTTGCCACACACACCCAGACCCTGATCGAACGCCAGGTCATTGCCCACCATGCTGACGCGGGTCAACACGGTGGGGCCATCACCAATCAAGGTGGCGTCCTTGACCGGTGTGGTGATTTTGCCGTTTTCAATCAGGTAGGCTTCGTTGGCTGAAAACACAAACTTGCCATTGGTGATGTCCACCTGACCACCGGCAAAATTCACCGCATAAAGGCCCTTGTCCACCGAGGCAATGATTTCTTCCGGGTCATGCTCACCGGCCAGCATGTAGGTATTGGTCATGCGGGGCATGGGCAGGTGGGCAAAGGACTCGCGGCGTCCGTTGCCGGTGGGCTGCATGCCCATCAGCCGGGCATTGAGCTTGTCCTGCATGTAGCCACGCAATATCCCCTTTTCAATCAATACGTTTTCAGCTGCTGGCGTACCTTCGTCATCGACAGTGAGGGAGCCGCGCCGACCCGGCAGGATACCGCTATCGATAACGGTGCAGGCGTCACTGGCCACCCGCTCACCAATGCGGCCAGAAAAGGCTGAGGAGCCCTTGCGGTTGAAATCGCCTTCCAGCCCGTGGCCAATGGCCTCATGCAGCAAAACACCGGGCCAGCCAGAACCCACGACCACCGGCATGGTGCCGGCCGGTGCCGGCTTGGCCTTGAGGTTGATCAGGGCCGTCTTGACGGCCTGATCCACAAATGAGTCAACCAATCCGGGCGTATCAAGGATTTCCCCCAGAGTGCGTCGCCCACCGCCACCGGCAAAACCCATTTCCATGCGGCCTTCGTTGTCACTGGCCATGACCTGAATGCTGATTTTGACCATCGGTCGCACATCGGCAGCCAGGGTGCCATCGCTGGCGGCCACCAACATGGTTTCCTGCGCCGTGACCAACGAACAGACCACCTTGTGTACTCTGGGGTCACTGGCGCGGGCGCGGGCGTCCATGCCGCGCAAGGTGTCGATAATCTGCCGGTTTTCAACCCGGCTTAACACATCGTCGGCCGTGTACATGAGTGGCACCTCGCGGGAGGCGACTTTGACCGGGGCTGGCGTTGAATCACCGGGTGCCGACTTGGCGATGGAACGCGCATGCGTGGCCGCCTCGCGGATCCCTTCGGGACTGATGCTTTCGGCATAGGCGAACCCGGTTTTTTCACCACTGTTGACCCGCACGCCGACACCCTGATCAATGCTGTGGCTGCCGCTTTTGACTTTCTGGTCTTCCAGGGTCCAGGCCTCCAGCCGGGATTGCTGAAAATACAGATCAGCAAAATCCCCTCCGGTGGACAGCGCATGGGCCAGGGCCGATTCCAGGTCGGCCAGGCTGACATTGCCCGGTTCCAGCAGACGCTGCCGGGCCAGTTTTAGGTTGCTTTCGTGTGTGTTATGCATGGTAGTGATGTATTAACTCGTGTGTTGGGCCGTGCGGTGTATGGTCTGGCTCCACACGCCAGTCGATCCCGTCCTGCGGCTACCAGACTGGGTCTATAGAAAAACGAAGCCACAAAAAAGAACCCGGATGGCTCCCTGCCATTCGGGTTCGACCTGCTAGGGAAGCTCTGATCGAATCGTGAACTCGCTTCTCACACCTGAAATGTCCGATAACTGCGTTGAAGTCCTTGCCAATAGCCCCAGCTATTGGCTGCGAACTCCGCCTTGTTCTCGAACATTTCCGGCATAACCTGCTTCGTCCAGATTCAATCAGAGCTTCCCTAAGGATCCTCTGATTGAATCTGGCGCGAACAGATTGTCGTGAAAAATGGTTCAGTTCAAGGCGCAAACCGCACGCAATAGCAAGGCTATTGTGAAGGTTTGCAACGCAGAAATGGACGATTTTACGCCGCAAGATGCCGTGTCACGATTCGATCAGAGCTTCCCTAGGCAAGGTTCAGTTCCGGGGTCAACAGGTTTCCCGGAATTGACAGCGCGGCACCTGATACCTGCCATATAAGCATGTGGTGCCAGCTGAGTGCCTGCGACTATACGCCCAGCATCGCCCGAAAACAAGTTTAACCATAAACACAAAAAGCCCACGGCAATGGGCTTTCTGTGTTTTTGTAACCCCGGCAACCTGGTCGCTGGGTTAATCAAGGCTTTACTTGATCTTCGCTTCCTTGAACATCACGTGTTTGCGAACCACCGGGTCGTACTTTTTGAACTGCAGCTTGTCCGGGGTGTTTTTCTTGTTCTTGTCGGTGGTGTAGTAATAACCGGTACCGGCAGAGGAAACCAATTTGATTTTATCGCGCATGATTACACCTTCTCTCCACGTTTTCTCATTTCTTCCAGCACCGTTTCGATGCCTTTCTTGTCAATAATGCGCATCCCTTTGGCAGAAACGCGCAGTCTCACCCAGCGGTTTTCACTGGGAACCCAGAAACGGTGGTACTGAAGGTTCGGCAGAAAACGACGCTTGGTTTTGTTTTGTGCGTGAGACACATTGTTACCCGTGATGGGTCTTTTACCTGTTACCTGACATACTCTGGCCATGATATTTTCCTCTCAAATGCGATGGTGTTAGTTGGACGCCTTGGCTTTGGCAGGCTTGGTGCCTTTCTTGACCAGCTTTTCCTTGATACGGGCTGCCTTTCCTTCACGACCACGCAGGTAGTACAGCTTGGCACGACGCACGTCGCCACGACGTTTCACTTCGATGCTGTCAATGATCGGGCTGTGAGTCTGAAAAACACGTTCCACGCCCACACCGTGGGAGATTTTGCGGACGGTAAAAGCGGAATTGATGCCGCGGTTTTTCTTGGCGATAACCACGCCTTCAAAACGCTGTACGCGCTCGCGCTTGCCTTCCTTGACCTTGACGCCAACCACCACGGTGTCGCCCGGGTTGAATTCGGGCAATTCCTTCTTCATCTGTTCTGCTTCGAGTTGCTTGATAATGTCACTCATCGCTTTTTCCTGCTGGTAAAAAGTTAATAAAACAGCCAAAACATGGGTCAGTCGTGCCCAGAGGTTTCGCTATCTGGTGCGGTTCCGGCTTCAAGCAGATCGGGGCGCTTGGCGCGTGTGATCTGCTCGGCCTGGGCTTCTCGCCAGGCCCGGATAGCCGCGTGGTCACCGCTCAGTAAAACAGCTGGCACATCTTTCCGCCCCAGTTTCTCTGAACGGGTGTACTGGGGATAGCCCAGTCGTTGCTGCATGAAAGAATCACTCAGCGCAGACTCGGCGTCTCCCAGTACGCCGGGAATTTGCCTGGCCACCGCATCGGTTAGGACTGCTGCGGCCAGTTCGCCACCACTGATGACAAAGTCCCCCAGAGAGACTTCTTCATCGACGTATTTGTCCAGGAACCGCTGGTCGACGCCTTCATAGCGCCCGCACAGCAAAACCAGTTCCTTTCGGGTGGCCATCTGGTTGACCAGTTTCTGGTCAAGCCGTTTACCTTGGGGACTCATAAAAGTCACCAGCGCACTGGTGTTCAGGCTTTGCAAGGCCCTTTCCAGCGGGTCATACATCATGACCATGCCGGCGCCGCCGCCAAACGGGCGGTCGTCCACCGTGTTGTGTCGATTGTTGGCGAAGTCTCTCGGGTTGACCGTATGCAATTCGATCAATCCTTTTTCGATGGCCTTACCCACAACGCCCCAGGACAATGCCTGGTGAATCATTTCCGGAAACAAGGTAATGACTGTGATTTTCATCAGTCGTCCCTGTGCCAGTCCACCCGGATCCGTCCGGCATCGAGGTCCACGTCCTTGATGTAGGTGTTCATCACAAACGGTATCAGCCGTTCGCGATCTTCGCCCTTGATCACCAGCACATCGTGTGCGCCGGTTTCCAGCAGCTTCGAGACCGTGCCAAAGGCTTCGCCTTCGGTATTTTCCACCACCATGCCAATGAGGTCGCTCCAGTAGTACTGACCCTCTTCAGGCGCTGGCAGGCTTTCCCGTGGCAGGTAGATGTCCTTGTCCACCAGCTTGACCGCCGTATCGCGGTCATCGATGCCTTCAATTTTTGCAATCACGCTTTTGCCGTGTTTGGCGACGGTGACCTTGTGGGGTACGCCGTCAATCAGCCAACGCCGGTATTGCGTGATGTTTTCTCGCGGACGGGTGTAGGAATACACCTTGACCCATCCCCGAACGCCATGACAACCGGAAATCTTGCCTATCAAAACCGGCTTGTCCTGCATGTGACTTACCCGTTGAGCTTGTCAGTGACCAACTGGCCACCAACGCGCCGTCATCAAGCCGCTTTGGCGGTTTCCTTGCGGGCCCGCTTGACCAGGTCCTTGACGCGGTCAGACATTTGAGCGCCCAGGCCCAGCCAGTGATCAACCCGTTCCAGGTTGACGCGCAATGGCTCTTCCTTGCCGCGAGCCATCGGATTGTAAAAACCCAGTTTTTCCAGGCTGCGACCATCACGCTTGCTGCGGGAATCGGCCACAACGATGTGATAGAAAGGGGTTTTCTTCGCACCGTGGCGTGACAAACGAATTGTTACCATGTGTATTGCCTCTAAAATCTCTGCCAATCTTTCGTTAAGATAAAAAACGGAGCCAGCATTTGCCTACGGCAAACAGGACTCCGTTCAAAGCCGACCATTTTAGCCCAAAATAACGTTCTTGCCCAGCCGTTTTCGCCTTTATTTGCCCGTATCAGTGGCCTGAGCCGTCTTTTTGATCAGGTTTTCCACCGTCATGCGGGTCAGGTGATGATAGCCGGGGCGGGCTTTCTGATAAATGTCCAGGGCTTGCTGGCGCCATTGCGGGTCCTTGAGCATGGCCTCGTACAAGGGCACCACGAGCTTGCGCCTGCCAATGTGCTGCAGGTAGTCCTGCAAGCGTTCAGTCACCGCCGGATAATGGTTCTTGATCGCCAGCAGCAACCAGCTGTGGGCGATTTCGCTGTTGTGGCTCTGGGTCAGGCGCCAGACCTTGTCCAGCCTGGCCAGCTGCTCCTGACCAATGGCATCGGGCAGGTTGTTGAGAAAGTACAGCCATTCCTGCGTGCTCCAGGCTTTGCCGGGAAGTTTTTCTGCCGGCAAATTGTACTTGGTGAACGAATCGCGCCATTGGTCCACCTCATGTAATTTTTTTGAAGTGGGTTTGACAAAAGTGTGTGGCATACCCGGCTGATACACCCAGCGGCGCACTTCGTTCATGCTGATGCCGGTGCGGTGCGGCGGTTGCGTGCCGAGCAGATTCTGTTGCACGAATTCAACAAAACCCTCCGTGGTCACGCTTTCAAAAGCGTGCTGGTCAAACCATTTGCGCAGGAACACATCAAACGCGGAACGCCCATAAGCCTGTTCCAGGCGATCAAGAAAAAAGCGCCCCTTGACGTATGGCACATCGGAGAAGGCATCGTCCGGGTCGTGGCCGCGCAAATCCACTGCCAGCAGCTGCGCTTCCGGTGGCAGTTCCTGCAGTTCCTTTTCCAGCGATTGCCATTGCAACACCCGCTCCATGGCGGCAATTTCCTTGCCATAGACCTGTTCGGTAATGCGTGATTCAAAGTAGGTGGTAAAGCCTTCATTCAGCCACAGATCGCGCCAGGTGGCATTGGTCACCAGGTTGCCCGACCAGGAATGCGCCAGCTCATGCGCAATCAGGGACACCAGCGACTTGTCACCGGCCAGCACCGTGGGCGTAATGAAGGACACCCGTGGGTTTTCCATGCCGCCAAAGGGGAAACTGGGCGGCAGAATCAGCAGGTTATATTCGCCCCACTGGTAAGGGCCGTAGAGTTTCTCACCGGCTTGAATCATGGCTTCCATGTCAGAGAATTCCTCAGCCGCTGCCTTCAAGTATGGTTTCTCGGCAAAAACCCGGCTGCGCGGGCCAATCTTGCGTGCCTTCAGGTCGCCTGCAGCCAGGGCAATCAGGTAGGACGGAATCGCCTGCGGCATGTCAAATTCGTACAGGCCCTGCTGGCGATCCCCGGACACGGTTTTGGCGCTCATCACCGCCTTCATACCGGCAGGCACGCGGATTTTGGCATGATAGGTCTGGCGCACCTGAGGCGTGTCCTGCAGCGGAATCCAGCTGCGGCCGTGTATGGCTTCGTTCTGACTGAAAACAAAAGGCGCGGTCTGACTGGCGGTTTGCTGCTTGTCCAGCCATTGCAGGCCCGTGGCCTGCGGGTCACTGTGGTAACTGATGCGGATTTTCTCTTCGCCGGCAGGCGAGTTTTCCGGCAAGCTGATTTTCAGGGCAGTGCCCAGCAACGGATCAGTTTTGCCCCAATGCCATTCCAGCGGTTTGGCCACTTCTTCATTGGCACCAGCAAACCATTCCACATTTTCCACTTGCAGATTCCGACTGTCCAAAATCAGCGTGCTGGCCTCCGGCTTGAGTCGGTCAATGGTCAAGGTGACCGTGCCGCCAATGGTCTTGTTATCAAAGTCGGCCTTTAAGTCAAGGTCGATGTGCCGAACCCTGACTTCATCGGGGTTGGCAAAAGAATGGTAGTCCACGCCCGGCTGCACCATGCCCTTGTGCTGGCGCTGCGGCGCTGAACCACACGCGGCAAGCACAGCCAGCAGCAGTACCAGGCCTGCATACATCCAGGGGCGTAGACCCATATGATCATAAATAGAAAACGTTGAATAGCTTGATTTTGTTCGCTTTGTTTTCATGGGGTACCTGTCTTGTGCAGTTGGTTTTGCAGCGTCATATTTTGCCACAGAAACTGCTGTGGCAATGACGCATAAATGAGTGATAATGTAGCCTACGGGCCAGCAAAGCCGGATTATTCTACCTCAAGCCCGCATTATTAACCTGGTATCAATATAGGTGATGCTCAGGGCTTCAACGCAGTTATCGGACATTTCAGGGATGGGATGCGAGTTCATGATTCGACGAGATCTTCCTTAGCTGACAGGTGTGTCACAAAAGCGCTCACCAACTGGCTGGAACGGCGGGCGGCCAGGTCCAGGTATTTTTCGAAGTTGGCTTCGGCCTGGTGCCCGGCAATGTCCGACAGGCCGCGAATAACCACGGCATCCACTTGATTAAGAAACGCCACCTGGGCCACTGCGGCAGCCTCCATTTCGCAGGCAATGACCTGATCGAAATGACGCTTGATGTAGGCCACCTGCTCTGGCCGGTAAATAAAAGATTCGCCCGTGGCAATGGTGCCAATGTGGTGGGAAATGCCCTGCTCCCGGGCCAGCGTATCAAGTAATTTTATGTAGTGTGGATTGACGGAATAATAGCGAGGCAACCCGGGCAGTTCACCGGGCAACAACCCCAGCAAGGTGACGTCGATGTCGTGATGGCACAGCTTGTCAGCCAGGACGAAATCACCAATCTGTTGATTGTCGCCCAAACCGCCGGCTGAGCCGGTGTTGACAACCAGGTCCACGCCGTAGCGATCAATCATCAATTGCGTGGCCAAAGCCACGTTGACTTTCCCAATGCCTGACAGGGCCAGCACCACCGGACACAACTGCTGTTGGCCGGCAGGCAAGCCACCGGTATAGAAATCGATACCAGCATGGGTGGCCAGCCGTTCTCCCTGTAAAACCGCTCGCAAGTGACGGATTTCTTCTGGCATGGCAGCAATGATGCCAACGGGTGACAATTTTTCCTGAGAGGTTTGCATGGGTAGTGCCCTTTTTTGCTTTGCTTCAATCCAGCTTTGCTTCAATCCAGCTTTGCTTCAATCCAGCGCCGCCCCAATGCAGGACGGCCCGTTGCAACCGCGACGTTGCTTATGGCATGTGTTCGTTTTTGACGAATACGGCATTCGATATTATCCGTTTTACTCACTGTGTGGGCAGGCGTAGACTCAAGCCATCAACCAGATGAACTTGGAGAAACGCATGAATATGAGCATCAACATTGGTATTGCCGAGGCCGATCGCAAACAGATTGCCCAGGGCCTCTCTCGCCTGCTGGCAGACAGCTACACCCTGTACCTGAAAACACACAACTACCACTGGAACGTCACAGGCCCGCAGTTTACCACCCTGCACGCTCTGTTCGAACAGCAATACACCGAACTGGCGCTGGCTGTGGATGAAATTGCCGAACGCATCCGGACATTGGGCGAACCGGCACCGGGTTCCTATCGCGCGTTTTCCCGGCTAACCCGCATTGAAGAAGAAACCGGCGTGCCAATGGCCACCCAAATGGTGCGGAATCTGGTCACCGACAACGAAACGGTGGTGCGCACGGCGCGGGAGCTGCTGCCTGTTGCCGATGGCGTGGATGACCAACCCACGGTCGATTTGCTGGTCAACCGGATGCAAGTGCATGAGAAAACCGCCTGGATGCTTCGCAGCCTGCTGGAAAGTGAAGCCTGAACAAAGCGCGGATCAATTGACCGGCGCTTTTTTTTTGCCGCTCTGCCCAATGCCAAACACGGCCAGACTGGGCATGCTACTGAGTGGCGGGGCGACCACAGGTAAATACCAGATAATCCTGACAACAGAAACAAGTTCGTGGCCGACAGGACGTCGGCCCAGGCAGCGAAACGGGTGAAATGCCTGCAACGCATGAGAAGGCGCACAGCCTGCCGCGCGTTGCGAGACAAAAGCCCTCCCGTTGCCACCATGACCAGTTGCCCTGCAGGCAGCTGATTAAATGAAAACGTCACACTATAGGGGACACACCATGAAAAGAAAACCATTGATACTGGCCATGACCGGCGCCATCAGTGCCGGGTTATTGCATGGCCCAACCCTGGCGGCCAAAGCCGCTGATCAGGCACAACCGCCCTTGGGCTTGCCACCGGTGCCCATTCCCGCGGACAACCCGCAAACAGCGGCCAAAATTGCCTTGGGCGACAAGCTCTTCCATGACACGCGTTTCAGTGCCGACGGCAAGGTGGCTTGCAGCACCTGTCATGCCCGGGAGAAAGCCTTTACCGATAACTTGACCACTTCCAAAGGTTTCCGGGGGCTGACAGGTACGCGTAACGCACCCACTGTCATCAATGCCGCCTACATGCAATCTCAGTTTTGGGACGGGCGCGAACCCGATCTGGAAGGCCAGGCCAAACAGCCGCCGATAAACCCGGTTGAAGGCGGCTTGCCGAATCACGAACCGATACTGGCGGTCATTCGCCAGGACCCCGATTACCGCAAACGCTTCAAAGAAGTGTTCGGCCTCAAGCCTGAACAAATCACCGAAGACCATGTGGCCATGGCCATTGCCAGCTTCGAACGCACGGTTATCGCCGGCGATTCTCCATTTGACCGTTATCAGTATGGCGGCGACCCGAAGGCGCTCAATGCCAGCCAGCAACGCGGGCTGGAGCTGTTCCGGCTCAAAGCCCGCTGCGCCTCGTGCCACACCGTGGAGCACACCCAGTCCCTGTTTACGGACAATCGCTTTCACAACATTGGCATTGGCTTCAAGGCCATCGCCGGCAAGGAACCCGTTGTTGCCGAGAAATTCCTGCGCATGAAGCATGCCAGCACAGAACCAGATGCCGTGGCGGAAATGATTGACAAGGCCGTGTTGTCCGACAAGGAAATTTCCGAGCTGGGCCGGTTTGTGATCACCGAAGATTTCAGCGATATCGGGGCTTTCAAAACCCCCACGTTGCGAAATGTGGCAGTGACGTTTCCCTACATGCACGACGGTTCGCTCAAAACCCTCAGCGAAGTGGTGGACTTTTATAACAACGGCGGCCGTGTCAACCCCGATGATCCGCTCACTCCGTTCCTGTCCGGAGGCATTAAACCACTTAATCTCAGCGATGAGGAAAAAGCCGATCTGGTGGCTTTCCTGGAAAGCCTGACCAGCCCGCAATACCAGGCACTGGCCAGAAAAACGTCCCGTAAAACGGCAAAGGCTGCCGTTGATAACAGCAACACAGGCGGGCATAAAGTCACCGCCGGAGGCAAAAATCCATGAAAAACATCAATCGCAGACAATTTATCAAACGCAGCGGGGCTTTTGTGGCCGCCGCCAGCTTGCCCATCAGCCTGGTGGAAATCGCTTTTGGCAAAAACCACCCGCAAAATTTTACTTTCGGATTTATCTCAGACTCCCACATCACGCACATCAAGGGCAAGGAATTTGTCCGCAACTGGGATCAGGGATTAAAACGGGCGGTGGCCGAAGCCAATATGATGGACCCACGCCCGGATTTTATTATTTACGGCGGAGACTTGGCGCAGCTGGGCAAGCCCGAAGAAATTGACCACGCGCTGGACATGCTCAGTGGCTTGCGCTACCCGGTCAAATACGTGATGGGTGAGCACGATTATTACCTGGATCTGGGTCGTCACTGGCAAAAACGGTTGGGACCGGACCGCTACAGCTTTGATCACAAGGGCGTCCATTTTGTTGTCCTTAACAGTATCCTGACCCACGACGAGTGGATCCACAGAGACTGGAAAGACGGCATGGCGCGAATGAAGCAAATGGCGCGTCTTGATAATCCGGACGGGTCGCCTTTTCTGGTTGGCGAAGAACAACGCCAATGGATGAAAAACGACCTGGCCAAGGTGTCTCATGACACGCCCGTGGTGGTCCTGTCACACTCACCACTGCAGAAAATCTACAAAGGCTGGAATTTCTGGACCGAAGATGCCGAAAAGATACAGGCACTGCTCAAGCCCTACAAAAAAGCCACGGTGCTCTATGGCCACGTGCATCAGATCCAGTACAACCAGATCGACAACATCCGTTTCCACTCGGTCATGGCCACCGCCTGGCCCTGGCCCTACCCGGCAACCTATGCCCAGGGCGTCAGTCACCTGCCCAAACTGACCGTGCCCATGAACCGGGCTGATCCGTTTTTTGAGCGCGATGCCACCGGTTGGCAGTTCATCAATCTGCACAGCGGCGACGTGGACCTGAATTACGTGCTGTGGGAAAACAACACCAACCGCATTGTGCGGTTTGATCCGCAAAAGAATCACCCGGTGGACACCCGCTTTCAGGACCCGGAAAAACGCATTCCACCACAAATCCATTATTGAGGAGAAACTCATGAGCAAGCACAACACATGCCCATTGACTTCACCACTGAAGTTATTGGCCTTGGGCGCGGCACTGGCCCTGTCCTGCGCCGCCACAGCCGACGAATTCACCCAGCAAGACCTCAAACGCTGGCAACAGGAGTTCATGGCGGCGGTCAAGGCCGGCGACAAACTGTTCCACGGCGGCCTGGGTAACGCCAACACCGTGTCCTGTGACCAGTGCCACCCCAATGCCACCAACACCCACCCGGAAACCTACCCTAAATTCCAGCAACAACTGGGCAAGGTGGTCACCATTGGTGAAATGATTAACTGGTGTATCATGAATCCGCTGGAATCTGCCCCCCTGGCACTGGATGACCCGAAGATGGTGGCCCTGCAAGCTTACATCTACTGGGAAAGACGCGGTGTGCCTCTGGCGCCAGGAAAACACTGACACCATTGGTAATTGTGAAATACCTGCTGAAGTCAGCCCCTCCCGGGCAGGAAGCAGCGTCAGGGTACAGCAGTTAAAACCCGGGCTAGCCCGGGTTTTTAATTGACGAAATCGAACATCGCCATGTAAATTTTTCTCTTCCCCAACACAGCATCCTTTGCTATATTCGACTTGACTAAATTAGCATTTTCTTAAGTTCGGACTAACTGGAGGCGATTCAATGACCAACAAAATAACCATCCACCTGGCTATGCTGGCCTTTCTGGTGACCATGCCGGTATTTGCCAGCAAGGTCAGCATTCCTACCCCACGGAAAAACGAGCCCATTCAACCCATTCCCCTGGGTGTCGAAGCCCACACGGCCAAAGTGGAACTGGGAAAAATGCTGTTTTTTGATCCGCGCTTGTCCAAATCCGGGTTCATTTCCTGCAACTCCTGCCACAATCTGGCCACTGGCGGTTCCGACAACCTGCCCACCTCCATTGGCCATAAATGGCAACTGGGCCCCATCAACTCACCCACGGTGCTGAATGCACGCTTCAACCTGGCGCAGTTCTGGGATGGCCGCGCCAAAGACCTCAAGGAACAGGCCGGAGGCCCCATCGAAAACCCCAAGGAAATGGCCTCCAACCACGAACTGACGGACGAAGTGTTGAGCTCGATTTCCCAGTACGTCGAGCTGTTCCGTGATATTTATGGTGACGATGACATTGACATTGAGGAAATCAAGGACGCCATCGCCGCTTTTGAGGACACATTGATCACCCCCAATTCCCGCTTTGACCTGTGGCTGAAAGGACACGATGAAGCCCTGACGGCCAAGGAACTGGAAGGCTATCAGCTATTCAAGAACAAGGGTTGCGTAGGCTGCCACAATGGCGTTGCGGTGGGTGGCAACAGTTTTCAGAAGCTGGGCATCGTCAAGCCCTATCCTAATGACAAGATCCTTGGCCGCTTCAATGTCACCGGCAAGGAGTCGGACAAAATGGTGTTCAAGGTGCCTACCCTGCGCAACATCGAGCTGACAGCACCCTATTTTCACGACGCCCGCACCTGGGACCTGGCCGAAGCGGTCAAACTCATGGGTGAATATGAGCTGGGGCAGGACATCAGTGACGAAGAAGCCGACAAGATCGTGGCTTTCCTGAAAACACTCACGGGCGAACAACCCAGAATTGTCTATCCGGTGCTGCCACCCTCCACTGCGGCCACGCCCAAGCCTGACAGAAGCTAGACCAAACGTTAACCTGTAATCCTGGCCAGACACTCATATTCACTGGTGTCTGGCCAGATTTCAGTCTTCCTTTCTGCTACAGGTGTGTTCGGACTTCAAACAGCTCGGGGAAAAAAGTCAGATCCAGCGCCTTCTTCAGAAAACCCACGCCTGAAGAACCGCCCGAGCCTTTCTTGAAACCGATGACCCGTTCGACGGTTTTCATGTGCCGGAAACGCCACAGCTGGAACGATTCCTCCACATCCACCAGCTGCTCGCACAGGGCATAGGCCTCCCAGTGGTTTTTGGTGTCGCGATAAATTTCAATAAACACCGGCAACAACTCTGGGTTGAAAACATGAGGCTGGGAAAAATCCCTGTCGATGCAGGCATCAGGAATGGCGTAACCGCGCTTGCGTAAATGCGCCAGAAAAACGTCATACACACTGGGCGCGTGCAGTACGCGCTCCAAAATGGCGCGGGACTCGCTGCCTGCAGGGAAAACATTCACCATTTTGGCGTTTTTGTTGCCCAGTAAAAACTCCATTTGCCGGTACTGCACCGACTGAAAGCCCGAGGCATTGCCAAAAACATGCCGGAATTCGATGTACTCACTGGGGGTCAGGGTTTCCAGCACCGACCACATCTCAAATAGCTGTTTCTGAACCTGCTTGATGCGGGCCAGGATTTTTGAGGCCTTGTCCAGGTTACCCACCTGAATCAGGTCGATAGCGGCCTGCAATTCGTGAATAATCAGCTTCATCCACAGCTCTGAGACCTGATGCTGGATGATGAACAGCATCTCATCGTGGTGGGGCGGATCACTCAGCGGGTGCTGGGCACTCAACACGCGATCCAGGCACAGGTAACCGCCATAGTTCTTGCGCTCATCCACCGCCAAGGTGATGCCTTTTTCCAGTTCGCGGATATTGGCTGAGGTGTCCGGGTTCTGGCTCATGCGATTGTCCTGAAATTTGAATGGCTTTATTCTATAATACCGGCCCGGTAACACCGGGAAGTTTCTGCCGTAGCCAACAGCATTAATCCGGCCACGGCACAACAACAATAAAGCAATAACAACACCGCTCCAACAATATTCATCCCCGGTTCTCGCTTGTGTCATGCGCCTTTTCCGCGCTGGCACAGGCCCATTCGCAGGCCGTTTCGAATCGTATGCATTCACGCCTGAACTTGATGCAATCGGTTTCGCTCAGGGGACACAGCCTCGCCGCTGCCAGAGCCAGCCGCAACCAATTTTGGAGAAAACACCGTGACAACCGTGGCCTCTTTTTCCATAGACTACGTGCAATACCTGTCGCCTGAAGGTCAGTTGGTGGGTGATAAGGTGCCTGCCATTGGCAAAGACTTCGAGCAACTGAAAAAACTTTACGAACTGATGGTACTAACCCGTGTGTTTGATGCCAAGGCTATTGCCTTGCAACGCACCGGCAAACTGGGCACCTATGCGTCCAGCCTGGGTCATGAGGCCGTACACGTGGGCATGGGCGCGGCGATGAAGTACGAAGACGTGTTCGCGCCCATGTACCGCGAATACGGCACCCAGTTTCATCGCGGCGTCAAAATGTCCGAAGTGCTGCTGTACTGGGGCGGTGACGAACGGGGCAGCAATTTCTCCGGCCCCAAACACGATTTTCCCTGGTGCGTGCCCATCGCCACCCAGAACTTGCATGCCGCCGGTGCCGCCCTGGCCTTCAAGTTACGTGGCGAAGAACGTGCAGCAGTCACCGTGGTTGGTGACGGCGGTTCCTCCAAGGGCGATTTTCTCGAAGCCATCAATGCCGCCGGTGCCTTCAAGCTGCCACTGGTGCTGGTGATTGTGAATAACCAGTGGGCCATTTCCGTGCCGCGCAAGAAACAGTCCGGTGGCCAGACACTGGCACAAAAAGGCATTGCCGCCGGCTTGCCCTCCATTCAGGTGGACGGTAACGACCTGATTGCCATGCAGTCGGTCATGGATCAGGCCTTGCAACGGGCACGTTCCGGTGGCGGCGCCACGGTGGTGGAAGCCATCACCTATCGCCTTAGCGACCACACCACGGCCGATGACGCCAGCCGTTACCGCCCCAATGAAGAAGTGGAGAACGCCCGTCGATTCGAGCCCATCTCGCGCCTGCGCAAATACCTGATGAGCAATAACCAGTGGAGCGCCCAGCAGGAAAACAAATTACTGGCTGACTGCGCCGCTAAAGTAGATGCAGCAGTAGAGGAATACCTCAACACCCCCAAACCGGCTGTCACCGACATGTTCGACTACATGTTTGCCGAACTGCCACACGACCTGGCCGAACAGCGCCAATACGCTCTGGAGATGGAAAAAAATGGCTAAAATCACACTGGTAGAAGCAGTCACCATGGCCCTGGCCCACGAACTGGAACACGATCCATCGGTGGTGGTGCTGGGCGAAGACGTGGGCATCAACGGTGGCGTTTTCCGCGCCACGGCAGGCCTGGTACAGCGTTTTGGCGAAGACCGCGTGATCGACACGCCACTGGCCGAAACCATGATTGCCGGCATGACCGTCGGCATGGCCACCCAAGGCATGAAACCGGTCGCCGAAGCCCAGTTCATGGGTTTTATCTACCCCATGGTGGATCACATCATTTCCCACGCCGGCCGCTTTCGCAACCGCACCCGTGGCCGCATGAGCTGCCCGCTGGTTATCCGCGCGCCCTACGGCGGCGGCATTCACGCCCCGGAACACCACTCGGAAAGTACCGAAGCCATGTTTGCGCACATGCCGGGTGTTCGCGTGGTGATACCTTCCTCGCCCAGCCGCGCCTATGGCCTGCTGCTGGCGGCCATTCGCAATCCGGATCCGGTGATTTTTCTGGAGCCCAAACGCATTTATCGCCTGCACAAGGAAGAAGTGGAAGACGACGGTGAAGAACTGCCACTGGACATGTGCTTTGTGCTGCGCGAAGGCAATGACGTCACACTGGTGACCTGGGGCGCCATGACCAAGGAAACCCTGGAAGCGGCTGACAAACTGGCTGAACAGGGCATTTCTGCCGAAGTCATTGACGTGGCCACCATCAGCCCGCTGGACATGGACACCATTTACGAATCCGTGGCCAAAACCGGCCGCTGCGTGATTGTGCAGGAAGCGCCCAAAAACTGCGGCGTGGGGGCTGAAATTGCCGCTAACCTGGCCGACAGCAAGGGCCTTTACAGCCTGCAGGCACCAGTCAAGCGCGTGGCCGGGTACGACACCGTCATGCCACTGTTCAAGCTGGAAAAGAAATACATGCCATCGGTGGATCGCATCGTCAAAGCCGTAAACGAAACCCTGGAGGTCTCATGAAACAGTTTCACCTGCCTGATCTGGGCGAAGGCCTGCCCGACGCCGAAATCGTTGAATGGCACGTCAAGGAAGGCGATCACGTTACCGTTGACCAGCCCATGGTCTCCATGGAAACCGCCAAAGCCGTTGTCGACGTTCCGTCGCCCTACACCGGCACCATCGTCAAGTTGCACGGCCAGCCGGGCGATGTGATTGACACCGGCGCCGTTCTTGTCACCTTCGACGTGGACGGAGCAGCTGGCGCGAGTGAGACTACACCGACAGAAAAGGCCTCCGCAGCCGCGGCCACTTCGGCCAAAGAAGAAATTGGCGATCTGATCGACGAACTGGAAGAAACCCTGCCCAAAGTGGCGCCTGAAGTCACTTCACCAGCGGAACCTGCCAAAACCGGCGATAAACCGCGTGAAGACACCGGCACCGTGGTTGGGCAAATGGAAGCCAGCGGCAAAGTCGTCAGTGACGTGGCCACCGTGGGCAATGTCAAAGTCACCCCTGCGGTGCGC
>JALWKC010000099.1 GCA_026996795.1 Lysobacterales bacterium
CCCTGGGCAGAAAAGATGGCGGCATTGGCTTCCAGCAGGTCTTTTCGCTCCATGCCCGGGCCACGCGGTCGCGCACCCACCAGCAACGCGTAATCGGCATCCTTGAAAGCCACTTCGGCCTGATCTGTGGCAGTTACGCCATGCAGCAAGGGGAAGGCGCAATCTTCCAGTTCCATCACAACGCCTTTCACCGCGTCCATGGCGGGCGGGATTTCGAGCAGTTGCAGAATCACGGGCTGATCGGGGCCAAGCATGTCGCCGGCGGCAATACGGAACAGCAGTTGATAGCCGATTTGACCGGCGGCTCCGGTAATGGCAATGCGTACGGGTTTTTTCATGGGATCACCTGTGGTGTTTGAAGATGCCATCGGGCAGTGCCGATGCCGGTTTTTTCATTCCGGAAGTCATTTTCATGTGGACAGGCTGAGTAAAGGATACGCTCAACGAGGCACCTGAACAGACCGTTCCGGCTGTGAGACTTGTGTTGAAAAATGGTCGGAGCGAGAGGATTCGAACCTCCGACCCCCACAACCCCATTGTGGTGCGCTACCAGGCTGCGCTACGCTCCGATTTTTCGATGTTCCGACAGTAATTGCAATGAAATTATCGTCGGGGTCATACTGTGCGTGCATTTTAATCCGAACAGCAAAATTGGCAAGCTTTTTTATGCCATCCGGAGGGAAAAAAGAGAAAAACAAACCACACACCCGATTGCTCGGGAATCATGTCAATAGGCGCAATTCAGGACTTGAGCAGATCCAGGATTTCTTCCAGTTCCGACACGGTTTGCTGAATGATCTGGTAGGACTTGCTGGCTTCCTTTTCGGTTTTGTTGCCGGACAGCTTCTGACGGGCCCCGCTGATGGTGTAACCGTGGTTATACAGCAGGCTGCGAATCTGACGGATCATGATCACATCATGGCGTTGGTAGTAACGCCTGTTCCCGCGCCGCTTGACCGGCTTCAGGTCAGGAAATTCATTCTCCCAATAACGCAGGACGTGGGGTTTGACATTGCATAACTCACTCACCTCACCGATGGTGAAATATCGCTTGGCTGGAATGGGAGGCAGTGATTTATTGTGGTCTTGATCCAGCATAGGTCTCGATTGTCATTTTTAGTTTTTGACCCGGTTTGAAGGCCACCACCCGGCGGGCGGATATGGGGATTTCTTCCAGGGTTTTCGGGTTTCTCCCCGGCCTGGCTTTCTTGTCTCGCAACTCAAAATTGCCAAATCCGGACAGTTTGATTCCATGGCCATCAGCCAGCGTATCTTTGATCAGGTTGAAAAAAGCATCGACCAGTTCACCGGCTTCTCGCTTGTTTAGCCCCACATCCATGTACAGGGCTTCTGCCAGGTCGGTTTTCGTGATTGTCATCCGCCACCTCTGATTTCAGCCTGCAACTCATCCTTCAAAGAGGATACAATCTCATCCACCACCTTGTCTACCTCTTTATCCGATAAAGTTCTGTTTTTTTCCTGTAAAATCAAGCCAATAGCCAGACTTTTGCATCCGGATTCCACGCTCTCACCCGTGTAGACATCAAACAATATCACCTGCTTTAACAGTCGGCCAGCAATGGCTTCAATGACGGCCCTGATTTCATCAAAGTTAACACCGTTTTTGACCACAACAGCCAAATCACGCCGCACAGCCGGAAATTTTGACACCTCTTCATGGCGTGGCAAGGCCGACTGACGAATGGCGGTGGCGTCCAGTTCCATGGCATAAATGTCTTTTTTAATGCCCAGGGCCTTGGCCACCTGAGGATGGACCTGGCCCAGCCAGCCAACCACCTCATCATCCACAGTCACATCCGCTGAGCGGCCCGGGTGTAACCAGGGTTTTGTGGCCGGACGAAAGGCATATGACCGGCGGTTGAGTTTCAACACCGCTTCCAGGTCACCCTTCATGTCAAAAAAGTCCATAGGCTTTTTCTCGAAGGCCCAGGTTTCATTATTTTGCCAACCGCTGCGCACCGCCGCCAGGTACTGGGATTCCCGGTAAGGGGTGTTTTCGCCGGCGGATTTATCAAACACCGTGCCCAGTTCAAACAATCGCACATCGGCCTGTTGGCGCCGCAGGTTGTTCCCGAGATTCAGTAACAGGCTCGGGAAAAGCTGTGGACGCATGATGGCCATGTCTTCATTCAATGGATTGGCCAGATCAATGAACGGTCCTGTCAGCCGGATCTGCTGCATCAGTTTTTCAGGCACAAAGCTGTAATTAATGGCCTCCAGATAGCCGCGATCCACCAGGGCATCGCGCAGGCGGTTTTCCGCCAGCACGGCCTCGGGCAATGGTTCGATGGCCAGCTCACCGGACAGGTTGGCACTGGGCAGGCGGTCGTAACCCACCAGACGGGCGATCTCTTCGATCAGGTCTTCGGCAATTGCCAGGTCAACCCGGTAACTGGGCGGGATCACGCGCCAGCCGTCATCCACGGTGGAAACCCGCATGTTCAGACTCTCCAAAATGGTCTGAACCTGCTCGTCGGCCAGATCCACACCCAGCACCTGGCGGATGCGTTTCTTGGGCAGGGTAATTTCTACTGGTTGCGGCAGGTGTTCTTCCGAGACCACTTCGTTCACCGGGCCGGGCGTTCCTCCAGTGATTTCGAGCAATAAGGCCGTGGCCCGTTCCATGGCCATTCCTTGCAATTGCGGGTCCACGCCCCGTTCAAACCGGTGGGCCGATTCGGTGTGAATGCCCAACGTGCGTGACTTGCCCATAATGGTGGACGGTTTGAACCAGGCCGACTCCAGCACAATGTCTGTTGTGGCCTCACTCACGCCGCTGTCCTCACCGCCCATGACACCAGCAATCGCCAACGGACGTTGGCTGTCACTGATCAATAGGTAAGAGTCGTCCAGTGTGGCTTCCTTGCCATCCAGCAAGGTGATTTTCTCGCCCTGGCGGGCGCGCCGCACTTCAATGGTGTCGCCAATGCGCTGCTTGTCAAACGCGTGCAGTGGCTGTCCCAGCTCCAGCATGACGTAGTTGGTAACATCCACCACCGGGTGGATGCTGCGCAGGCCGCAACGACGCAGCTTTTCGCTCATCCAGACGGGCGTTGATGCCTTTGGATCAAGGCCCGTAATGACACGAGTCAGGTACCGTGGGCAATCTTCAGAGGCTGTCACACTCACCGGCATGATCTCCTCTGCAGCGGCCGCCACCGGTTCGCAGTCCGGGCCCTGCACCGGCAAGCGATTAAGCGCCGCCACTTCTCCGGCCAGGCCACGCAGGCTGAAGCAGTCAGCGCGATTGGGTGTCAGGTCCACCTCGATCACGGTGTCGTCCAGGTCCAGGTAGTCGCGCACGTCCTGGCCCACCGGGGCGTCATCCGGCAGTTCCAGCAAGCCCGAGTGGTCATCGCTCAGGCCCAGTTCCACCGCCGAACACAACATGCCATGGGAATCCACACCACGCAGGCGGGATTTTCTGATTTTGAAGTTCCCTGGTAAAACCGCTCCCACCAGCGCCACCGGCGCTTTCAGCCCGGTGCGGGCATTGGGTGCGCCACACACTATTTGCAGCGGTTCGGCCTGGCCCACGTTTACCGCACACACCCGCAGTTTATCCGCATCCGGGTGTTTGTCGCAGGCGATGATTTCGCCCACCACCACCTGGGAAAACTCACCGGCAGCCGGGGCCATGCCATCCACTTCCAGCCCCGCCAGGGTCAATTGCTCAGCCAGGGTGTCGGTGTCTATGGCGGGATTCACCCATTCACGCAACCATTTTTCGTTGAATTTCATGTGTTTGTCATCTTATCTGTGTTCAGATCAGGAAAACTGGCGCAGGAATTCGGCGTCGTTTTCAAAGAATTTTCTCAGGTCATTGACCCCGTATCGCAGCATGGCAAAGCGTTCCACACCCAAGCCAAAGGCAAAACCCCTGTATTTTTCCGGGTCAATGCCGCCGGCACGCAACACGTTGGGATGCACCATGCCGCAGCCCAGCACTTCCAGCCAACTGCTGCTGCCATCGGCCTTTTGCCATTCCACGTCCACTTCGGCCGACGGCTCGGTAAAGGGAAAGTACGATGGCCGCAGGCGAATCTTGAGGTCTTTTTCAAAAAAAGTGCTCACAAACTGTTCCAGCACCCCCTTGAGGCTGGCAAAGGTGATGTCCTCCCCAACCACCAGTCCTTCCACCTGATTGAACATGGGGGTGTGAGTCTGGTCGGAATCACTGCGGTAGACTCGCCCTGGCGCAATAATACGAATCGGTGGTTTGCGTTCCTTCATGGCCCGAATCTGCACCGGTGAAGTGTGCGTGCGCAACAAGTGTCCGTCGGGCAGGTAAAAGGTATCGTGCATGGTTCGCGCCGGGTGATGGGCCGGGAAATTCAGGTCTTCAAAATTGTGTTTGTCGTCCTCGATTTCCGGGCCGGTCACCACCTGAAAGCCCAGTTGCGAAAAAATATCACTGATGCGATTCATGGTGCGGTTGACCGGGTGTATGCCACCGGGTGCAACCACGCGGCCAAGCAAGGTCACGTCGACGCGCTCCTGGTCAAAACGGGCCTGCAAGGCGGCTTCGGCCAGGGCTTCGCGACGCGCGGCAATCGCCTGTTGCAGTTGCTGCTTGATCTGATTGATTCGTTGTCCGGCGGCTTTGCGCTGTTCAGCCGGCAAACTACCCAGTTGTTTGAGTTGTTCTGTCACGAGGCCTTTTTTGCCCAGGTACTTGACCCGGAAATCTTCCAGCTGTTTCAATTCCTGAATATCAGCCAGCTCTTTTTCAGCCTGTTGATGAAGTTCCTGCAAATTGTCCACGGCAATGTCCATTTAATGTTCTGGCGAGCGCCTGACGCCACTGGTTTGGGCGTATTACTGGCACATAAAAAAGGGGAAACAGGCCGGTGGCAGCCCATTTCCCCTGGAAAATGACGGATTGGCAAACCAATCCACGCCGCGCCCGAGGGCGCCCGCATTAGTTCAGTGCGGCTTTTGCCTGTTCGGCAACGGCAGCAAAACCTTTTTTGTCATGCACGGCCATGTCAGCCAGTACCTTGCGATCAAGGGAAATGTTGGCTTTTTTCAGACCGTTGATAAATCGGCTGTAGGACAAACCGCATTCACGCGCGGCGGCGTTGATGCGGGTAATCCACAGCGCACGAAACTGACGCTTTCTCTGCTTGCGGTCACGATAGGCGTATTGACCGGCTTTGGTCACCGCCTGTTTGGCGACCCGGAACACTTTACGCCGTGCGTTGTAGTAGCCTTTTGCCTGTTTCAGGATTTTCTTGTGTCTGCGGCGTGCAACAACGCCTCTTTTTACTCGTGCCATGGTCCTTTACTCCTTTATGAATAGGGCAGCATTTTCTTGATTGCTTTCACATCCGCTTTATCGACCTGTGTGGTCCCGCGCAGCTTGCGCTTGCGTTTTTGAGACATTTTGGTCAGGATGTGGCTCGTAAAGGCATGGCCTCTCTTGTAACCGCTGGCGGTTTTCTTGAAGCGCTTGGCAGCGCCCCGTTTTGTCTTCATCTTAGGCATGTGAACTCCTGTTGTGGTTATTGTACTCGCGTAAGTAGCCGTGAACCGGCTTTGCTGCTTGCGCACTTAGTTGAGCTTGTTATGGCAATGACAGCGGCCTTCCGTGCCACCTCACTGCATGCAAAAGCCGGCATAGCCGGCGACTACCTGTGTGGCTTGCGCCACGCCCACGCGTCCGTGCGCGAGCAGGGATTTTGTCTGCTTTTTTACGTTTTCTTTGGGCCGAGCAACATGATCATAAAACGGCCTTCCATTTTGGCCGGGCGTTGTTCGACCACGGCCTCGTCTTTCAGTTCCTCTTCCAATCGATCCAGCATGGCTGAGCCAATCTCGCGGTGGGCCAGCTCGCGGCCGCGGAACTGTACCGTAACCTTGACCTTGTTGCCCTGTTCCAGAAAACGTCGCACATTACGTAACTTGACCTGAAAGTCGGCTTCTTCGGTACCAGGGCGGAATTTGACTTCCTTCAACTGCACCTGTTTCTGTTTTTTCTTGGAAGCCTGCATTTTTTTCTGCTGGTCAAACCGGAATTTGCCAAAATCCATGATTTTGCAAACCGGCGGCTCCGCTTTTGGTGAAATTTCCACCAGATCAAGCCCCTGGTCAACGGCACGATCCATGGCTTCCTGTACGGACACGACGCCCACCTGCTCGCCATTACTGTCAATCAGGCGAACTTCTGGCGCAGTAATTTCCTCGTTGCGCCGTGTTTTTTGTGCTTTAGCGATCTGTTGATCCTCCAACTAATTATTTTTTCTCGGCCACTTGCCGCTGCATGCGGTCAATCAGAACCGACTGGTCCACGCTGCCGAGGTTTTCACCATTGAGCAAACGCACGGCCACCTGGCTGTTAGCAACCTCCTGGTCACCCACCACCAGCAAGTAGGGCACTTTGCTCAAAGTATGCTCGCGAATTTTATAGCCGATCTTCTCGTTTCTCAAGTCCAAATCCACCCGAAGCCCCTGATTTTTCAGGGTTTCTGCCAGTTTTGTGGCATAGTCGGCCTGGTTGTCGGTAATATTCATCACCACGGCCTGAACTGGCGCCAGCCACAAGGGCAACTGGCCGGCGTGGTGTTCAATCAAAATGCCGATAAAACGCTCGAAAGAACCCAGGATTGCCCGGTGCAACATGACCGGGGTCTGCTTGTTACCATCAGGTCCGATGTAACTGGCTTCGAGGCGCTCAGGCATGGAAAAATCCACCTGAATCGTTCCACATTGCCAGACCCGGCCGAGGCAGTCCTTGAGGGAAAACTCGATCTTGGGTCCATAAAAGGCGCCTTCACCCGGCAGCTCCTTCCAGTCCAGGTTTTTGGCGTCCATGGCTTTGGCCAGGGCTTTTTCTGCCTTGTCCCAGATGGCGTCGCTGCCTACGCGTTGCTCTGGCCGGGTGGAAAGGCGATAAATCACCTCCGTAAAGCCGAAATCTGCATACACTTCGTGCAAAAAATCGATAAAGGCCGACACCTCGGACTGAATGTCGTCCTCGGTGCAAAAAATATGCGCATCGTCCTGCACAAATCCCCGCACCCGCATCAGACCATGCAAGGCACCGGAAGGCTCGTTGCGATGGCAAGAACCAAATTCGGCCAGACGCAAGGGCAAGTCACGATAGCTTTTCAGCCCCTGGTTATACACCTGCACGTGGCAGGGGCAGTTCATGGGTTTGATGGCAAATTTTCGTTCTTCGGATTCCACCGCAAACATGTCATCACCAAACTTGTCGGCATGTCCCGACTTTTGCCACAGGCTGAAATCCACCAGCTGAGGCGTGTTGATCTCCTGATAGCCATGTTGCTTTTGCTTCTGGCGCATGTACTGGCGCAGGTTCTGGTACAGGGTCCAGCCATTGGGGTGCCAGAAAACCATGCCCGGGGCTTCTTCCTGGAAGTGAAACAGGTCCATGCGCTTGCCCAGTTTGCGGTGATCGCGTTTTTCCGCTTCTTCCAGGCGATGCAAATAGGCCTTGAGGTCTTTTTTGTCGCCCCAGGCAGTGCCATAAATCCGCTGCAGCATCTCGTTATTGCTGTCACCTCGCCAATAAGCGCCAGCCACGTGCATGAGCTTGAACACCTTCAGCTTGCCAGTGTCAGGCACGTGAGGACCCCGACACAGGTCAACAAACTCACCCTGCTTGTACAATGACAGCACTTCACCTTCGGGAATGCTCTCGATAATTTCAGCCTTATAGTCCTCACCCTGATCACGGAAAAACCGAATCGCTTCCTCACGCGGCATTTCCAGCCGCTGCACCGGCAGTTTTTCCTTAACGATTTTTTTCATTTCGGCACTGATCTTTTCCAGGTCCTGCTCGGTGAAATGGTGCGAGCTGGCAAAATCGTAATAGAACCCGTCCTCAATCACCGGACCGATGGTGACTTGCACCTCCGGAAACAGGCGTTTGACAGCCTGGGCCATGAGGTGAGCGGTGGAATGGCGAATGACCTTCAGGCCCTCTTCATCGCGCGGGGTGATGATACTGACAGTGGCATCCTCGGCAATGGGCACAGACAAATCCTGAAGCTGGCCATTGGCCTTGACCGCCAGCGCGGCCTTGGCCAGTCCCGGGCCAATACTTTCAGCCACCTGCAGGCCGGTGACGGGTTGATCGAACGTTTTGATTGAGCCATCTGCCAACGCGATTCTGGGCATATCATTTCCCCTTGAAATCAATGGGTAAAAGTTAAAATGTCACTGTTTTTAGAATCCGGTCATCAGGTGCAGGACACGGCATAAAACCCGGGCCTCACGCCCTGATGTCGGGCATTTTCTGTATCGGGTCATGACACAGCATTGCTGCGACCACAGCCAAGCCGGGCATTTTATCACTATCCGTTCGCGCAGGGGCGCGCAGTGACGCCAAATATTAACCTGGCCGAGTTAATTAATGGCATCGCCTATATTGATGTCAGGTTAATAAGAAGGAAAAGGGAGTCTGGTCAGGCAGGACTCGAAAGTGGTGGGCACGGCTGGGATTGAACCAGCGACCCCTACGATGTCAACGTAGTGCTCTCCCACTGAGCTACGCGCCCACTTTCGAAGGCGGAGAAAAATAACATTCCCTGACAAAAAACTCAAGCAATTTCTGTCACAATGAACCCGGGTCGCCTAGTAAACCGGGTGAAGCGAGGGTTAACTGGCATCCAGCTTGCCATAAGCCTGCGTGAATGCCATAATCAACGGCGCTCCCCGAATGCAAAAGCTGGAAAAATGACTATTACTACCAGCCATACAGGAAGCCGCACACATGATGGTGCCAAACTATTTTCTGGACTTTGTTGCAGAACCCATCTGCGACCGCCAAGGAGAGCCAACCGGTTGGGCCGAATTATTGTTGCGCCCTTCGATCGAAGACACACCCTACTCCCCGGCCGAGTTTTTCCCGCGTTTTGATACCGAAAGCCTGCCTCAGCTGGAATTCGAGGTGTTCCAGGCCGCTGTCAAATTTGCACATCGCAATGGCATTGAAAAAATCAGCATCAATCTTACTCCCCACAGCCTCATGAGTGAATACTTCCAGCATCAGCTCATGCGCCTGATAGAACGACGGATCATTGATACCAGGCAACTGTGCGTGGAAATCACCGAAGAATTTCCCCTGCGGAGTTCCCATAAGAGCCTGGAGTTTCTGCGGCAATTAAAAGAACACGGCGCCTTGATTGCCCTGGACGATTTTGGTTCGGGCTCTGCCCACTGGAGCCTGTTGCAAAACAATCTGATTGAACTGATCAAAATCCCTGCCCAGTCCTTACAGCAAATGCTGGTCGAAGACCGAACCCGCTACATCCAAGCCATTAATGCCTTCGCCAATGCCATGAATATTATCACCGTGCTGGAAGGTATTGCTGACAAGGACGGTTTCAAACATGGACGCGACATGGGCTTTCACTTCTTCCAAGGTTGGCATTTTTGCGACATCATGCCGAATCATAATAGCCGGCCCGGTTTGCACCTGAAAAGTCCGGCCAACTGACTGGTACAGCTTTTTCAGGCTTGAAAAAACACTGCCCACATGATATATTAGGAATCCCTAATATTCCGACGAGAGTTTAGAACATGAAAAAGATTATCCTTGCCACCTCGCTGGTGGCAGCCAGTTTTAGCACCGCTGCACTGGCCGGTGATGCCGCCGCCGGAAAAGCCAAAGCCGCCGTTTGTGCCGGTTGCCATGGCCCCAATGGCATCAGCACCAACCCGATGTGGCCAAACCTGGCCGGTCAAAAGGAAGCCTACCTGGCCAAGCAAATCAAAGACTTCCGTGATGGCACGCGCAAAGACCCATCCATGTCACCCATGGTCGCGGGCCTGACCGATACGGATATTGAAAACCTGGCGGCCTATTTTGCCAGCCTGCCGTGCGGCAAGTAAGACCTGATTCTTAACATTCAGACACTATAAAAGGCACCGTAGCGGTGCCTTTTATGTGGTTCTATCTTTAGCCCTTGTTTAACCTTTGCTTGCCTCGCCTGCACTCTGTTCGGGTTCACTTTTGGGTAACGACTTGGCGCGCTTCAGCGCCTGTTTGAGCTCCCTTTCTGCCTGAGCCAGTTCGGCCACCGCTTTCTGGCGCCGGTGTTTGCCTTCTTCTGAAATGCGCAAACTGTCTTCAATGGTCTCAATCAATTTCTGGTTAGCCTCTTTCACCACTTCAATATCAAATACGCCGCGCTCCAGTTGCTCACGCACCTTGCGGTTGGCCTGTTTCAGATTTTCCGCATTGGCAGCCAACAGGTCATTGGTGAGGTCCGTGGCGTCCTGAATCGTCTGGGCTGCCTCTGAAGAACGCCAGATGGTCACCGTCTGTGCCAGTTGCTGACGCCAAAGGGGAATGGTGTTGGCAATGGTGGAATTGATCTTGTTGATCAGTCCCTTGTCATTCTCCTGTACCAAACGGATACTGGGCAGACTTTGCAGGGTTACCTGACGGGTCAGGCGCAAATCATGCACACGGCGTTCCAAGTCATCCCGGGCCGAACGCATGTCCCTCAATTCCTGGGCCTTGAGCATGTCATTGCTGGTTTCAGCATCACGCGCCATGGCAGGCAGAATCTCTTCATCCAGTTGCCGCAGCTTTTCCTCACCGGCCAGAATGTAGTCTTCCAGGCGATGGAAATAATCCAGGTTGGCCACGTACAGACGATCCAGGCTGGTAATGTCCTTGAGCAGGGTGGTTTTGTGCTTTTCCAGTTTGTTGGTGATCGATTCGATCTGTTTTTTGACTTCCTCATACTTTTGCAGGAATTTGGCCAGCGGCTTGGCGCGGCCAAACAAACGCGCAAAAAAGCCCGGTTTTTTGTTGGGATCCAGCTCATCCACATTAAAACCACGGATGGTGGCCACCATTTCATTCAAGACTTCACCGGATTTGCCCAACTCCTTGTTTTTAACCCCTTCCAGCATTTTGTCGGATATTTCCGTGACTTTTTCCTGGGCCTTGGCGCCAAAAAAGATGATGGAATTGGCGTCATTGAGGTTAATTTCCTTGATCAGGGCATCAATGCGTTGGCGTTGTTTTTCGTCAACGGCCTGATACGGCACCAGTTCTTCGGTCACACCCGGAACAACTTCGCCTTTCAATATCGAATCGGTTAATGGGCCGGCCACACGGGCGGCCGTTTTTGCCACGCCTTCATTGGTGTGATAACCGGCTTGCTTCTGTGGTTCGTTTTGGTTAGTCTCTTCTGGCATGATATTCCTCGTCAGTATTGATCAGTTTTTATCAGTCGTGCTGTTTGTCAGTCAGGCATCCAATATCAGCCCAATCCCTGCTTTTTCATCAGGGTGGTAAGCACTTCCATGTCCACATCCAGTTCAAATACGTCGCTGGACAGCAGTTTTTCGTACTGCCGGTTGAATGTGTCTTCAATGGTGGTGAGCACTTCCCGAAAATTGACTTCCAGCGCCTGGTCGGTGATTTTCTTGTGCGTGCTGGCGTATTTTCGCACGATGTTTTCCGTGCTTTCCAGGTAAGTGTGCAGAAACCGACGGGACTGGCTGATGCGCTCAGGATCCTCAGCCAGCAGCGCCAACACCTCCCTGGCCTTGCCGGTAATGCGTGCCAGCCGCTGTTTCAGCTCTGGCTGGCTCACCTCCCGGGCCGCCTTTTCAATGGCCAGGATGCGCTGTTCGCTTTCCGCCAGCACTTCCTGAACGGCTGGTTCGGCATCGGGCATGCCGCGTGCACGAACCGGGTCCAGTCCGTACCACAGCCAGGTACCCACCAGCGCAGCCAGCGCAAAACCCAGGGCCGAAAACAGCCCCTCCCCTGCCACCAGCCAGGCGGCCACAAACATGGCAGCAGCCAGCACCAACGAACCGAGAAAGATCAGTGGAAACGGCGCCTGATTGGCAAATTTCTGCTGCAGGTACTCGCGCCGGTTTTTCAGCCCGCGACTGACAAAAGCCGCCGCCAGAATCACTGCCAAAAAAACCAGCAAAGTCAGGCCGAAACGAAAGGTATTGCCTGCCAGCAAATGCGACAGGGCCGCAAACAGAAAAGGCAGGGAATACAGGTACAGCAACCAGGCCCTGGCGCTGCTGCGATAAGCGGTGGGGCGTTGTTGTACGGTGCGGTACCTGACAGCCATGAAAACTCCTAGATCATCCGGAAGCCAAGGTACAGCACGGCCACCGATAAGAGGCTGAAGCCGGCCAGTTTTCTAATGAAGTCTGCCATGCGCTAGCTCCCAGTCAGAAAGTGAATAATGTGCTGCGACGCCTGTTTCTGGTTTGAATCATACACTGATCCACAATGGATTTCTCCCTGCCCGAATAACGGCACGCTGCCACGATGCACGCGCAGCAGCTCACCACCCAATCGCAACCACGAGCCATTGGAGCTTTTGTCGGTGAACACAAACTGCCCCGAGCGGTATTCAATCACCCCGTGGCGACGTGAAACAGTGGCAGAAGTCATGACCAGTTGGCAACCGGGATCGCGGCCAATATGAACCGGCGCATTATCGGGTTCAAGCGACCATTCACACGCACCCAGACGCAGGTGCAACAACTGCCCGCTCTCCAACGCGGCAGTGTCCAACACCCTGGCCACGCTGGTGAGGTTGGTGTCGTCCTCCTGCCATAGCAAGTCAACCACATTCAGTGGCTCGCTTTTGCCCTTGACGGTGATTGGCCCCAATTCGCGCCAGGAAACCGGTGATGGTGTTTTGCTGATCATGGCCCCGTCCAGACTGGAGCGATCAGTGAGTATCTGGCCGGCATTGGCCAAAGCCACCAGGCGGGCCGCCACGTTAACGCCATCGCCAAAAATATCATCCGGCTCAATGACGACTTCCCCGTGGAAGAGGCCAATGCGGATGGCCAGGGCATCGCTGTCCAGAAAAAAACGCCCGGCAACGGCTTTCTGCATGGCCATGGCCGCTTCAATAGCTAGGGCTGCGGCCGGAAACAGGCACAAGGCCTCATCACCAATAGTCTTGACCAACTTGCCCTGATGGCTTTGTGCCACCTGACCCAACGTGGCCAGCAATTTCGCCATGACCTTCCGGGTACGCTGATTCCCATGCCGCTCAAACAACGCGGTGCTGTCACTGATGTCGGCAAACAATGTCGTTAACTGTGGCATCTCAAACGCGTCCCGGTTTCAAGCAAGTCAAGTGATATTCAACGAGAAACAAAACCATGCCCGCATTATGCCACAACGCTTTCTGACAGAAGTGCTATTAACCTGGCATCACCTATATTGATGCCAGGTTAATAAGACACCAAAACCAAACTGGGTTACTCGTCCAACAGGGTAGATAATTTTGTCGTGATGGCATCCACCGAAGGCAACACCAGTGCCGCCGCGTCACCCAGCGGGGTGAAACTGTCCAGCCCCGTGATGCGTTCGATGCGTGGTAACGGGCTGGTTTTATTGTGGCTCTCGACAATGGCGCTGATGATGCCCTCGCTCACCGATGCCGACTCACGGCCTTCATCCACAATCAACACTCGATCGAATTGGCTGGCCATCTCGGCAATGGCATCCCGGTTCAAAGGCTGCAACCAGCGCAGGTCCATCACGCGCGTGGCCTTGCCCGTGGTTTCTTTGGCACGCCGGGCGGCCTGCAAGCTCATGGGCACTCCGTTACCGTAAGTGATGATCAGCACATCGCAGGCTTCAGGATGATAAATGTTCGGTTCACCCACGGAAATGAATTCCCCCGGCGGCGGGTAGGCCGTGTTCCACAAGCCATCGCCTTCGGCATGCAAGTCTTTGCGCATGTAGAGGGCGATGGGCTCCAGAAAAATGCTGACCCGACCATCCACTTTCGACAAGGCCATCAAGGTCCGCATTATTTTGACCGCGTCATCACCGCGGGAAGGGCAAGCCACCACCAGCCCGGGTATGTCGCGCAAGGCGGTGATGCTGTTGTCATTGTGAAAGTGCCCGCCAAAGCCCTTCTGATAACCCAGCCCGGCTATGCGCACCATCATCGGGTTGGCGAACTGATTGTTGGAAAAAAACTGCAAACTGGCGGCTTCGCCACGAATCTGGTCGCAGGCGTTGTGAAAGTAGGCCAAATACTGGATTTCCGGGATGGGCAGCAAACCCATGTAACTGTAACCCTGGGCCAGCCCGAGTATGGTCTGTTCATCCAGCAGGGTGTTGAACACGCGCTTGGGTGAAAAAGCCTTGTACAAGCCCTTGGTGACGGTATAAACCCCGCCCTTTTGCGCCACGTCTTCACCAAACACGATGCTGTTGGGGTGGCTGATCATCAGGTCTTTCAAGCCGCGATTGATCTGCACCGCCATGTGTTTTGGCGGCTGGTTTTCCGGCAGGTTTTTTTCCGAGCCAAATACCCGCAACCGCTCTTCTGGCGCCGGTACCCGGGCGGCTTCTTTGGCCACTGCCGCGGGTGAAAACGGCGCCAGCGGCTGCATGACCTCCTGCGCGGTTTGCAGACGCGGTAAGGCGTCGGCTTTTCGCGCCGCCTGTAAACACCGCTGGCGCAGGGCGTCATACAGGTGCAAAATCTCTTCAGGCTGCATCAGGCCGGATTCCACCAGCCAACGGGTGCTGGTCAACAAGGGATCGCGGGCTTCGGTGGCTTCCAGCTCTCGCAAGGAGCGGTAATCCACTTCAAAATCCGTGCCCGCATGGCCCATCAAGCGCACCACATCCAGGTGCAGAAAAGCTGGCTTGCGCTCGTGCCGGCAGTAGTCCACGGCCGCTTTCACCTGGCCGTAACCACGCACCAGATCCAGGCCATCGGCCTGAAAATATTTCATGCCGGGACGGTGTCTGAAATTGTTTTCCACCCAGCCCGGCGGGGTTTTTACGGAAATGCCAAGGTTGTTGTCTTCGCACACAAACAGCACCGGCACGTCCAGGCCCTGATAGCTGGCCCATTGCGCGGCATTAAAAGCGCCCTGGGCGGTGGAATGGTTACTGCTGGCATCGCCGAAATTGCACACCACGATGGCATCTTCAGGCACCGGCAAATCCACCGCTGGCGAACGACAGCCCAGCTCAATGCCCAGCGCCGTACCCACGGCTTTGGGCAAATGGCTGGCAATGGTACTGGTTTGTGGCAGCACCCACAAGGGTTTGCTACCCCAGACCTTGTGGCGACCGCCGGAAGCCGGGTCGGCGGTACTGGCGGCAAACGACAAGGCGGTGTCAAACACCGGATCGATGCCCGGCACCTGTCGTGACCGCTCCATCATGAAAGCGCCACTGCGGTAGTGCAGAAAGGCCGGGTCGGTATGCCGGGTGAGCCGCCCCAGCAGTGCATTGCCTTCGTGACCGGAAGAGCCGATGGTGTAAAACACCTTGTTTTCCAGCCGTAACTTGCGTGCCATCAGGTCCAGTTGGCGCGACATGACTTGAGACTCAAACAGTTCACGCAAGTCATCGCCGGAAAGCCCAAAGGCCGAAATATCCGTCGGCTGTGCCGGGGGCTCCAACCCCTGAACGAAGCGGATAAAATTCTCATCCACCACCTGGGCGCGGTTGACCTGACGGGCGCCGGATCGCCCCACGGAAGCGCTATTGCGGGTTCCATTCCTGACTGAACTGACCATGCTTAAAAAGCGCTTTTGCCAGTCAAAGTCTTGCCAATCACCAGTTGATGCACGGTTTCCGTGCCTTCATAGGTGATCACCGATTCCAGATTCAGGGCATGACGTATGGCCTGATGTTCCAGGGTGATGCCGGCAGCGCCCAGAATATCGCGGCATTCCCGGGCCACGTCCAGCGCCATGCGCACGTTATTCCATTTGGCCAGGGAAACCTGTGCCGGGTGCAACTGGTCAGCGTCTTTCAACCGCCCAAGGCGAAGAGCCAATACCTGCGCCAGGGTAATCTGGCGGGCCATTTCGGCCAGACGCACCTGCATGTGCTGCTTTTCATTCAGCGGCTGCCCGAACAGCACACGGTCTTCGGTGTATTTCAGCACTTCATCCAGACAGGCCACGGCACAGCCAATAGGCCCCCAGGAAATGCCATAGCGGGCCTGACTCAGGCAGCTCAGGGGGCCACGCAACCCGGTGACGCCTGGTAATCGGTTGCGATCCGGCACACGCACGTTATCAAAGAACAGGGCCGAGGTCACCGAGGCACGCAATGACATCTTGTGTTTGATCAGTTGGGTTTCAAAGCCGGGCATTTCCTTGTCCACCACAAAACCCTGAATGCCGTCCTCGGTCTGCGCCCAGACGATGGCAATGTCGGCAATGCTGCCATTGGTGATCCACATTTTGGAACCATTCAACAACCAGTCATCGCCGTCTTTTTTGGCCGTAGTTTTCATATTGGCCGGGTCCGATCCACCATGCGGTTCGGTAAGGCCGAAGCAGCCGATGATTTTGCCTTTGGCCATGCCCGGCAACCATTGTTGCTTCTGTTCTTCGCTACCAAATGCCGCTATCGGATACATGCACAGGCTGCTTTGCACCGAGGCAAAACTGCGCAAACCGCTGTCACCGCGTTCCAGTTCCTGGCAAATCAGGCCATAGGAGGTGTAATTGAGACCGGCGCAGTCATACCCTTTTATGGTGCAACCAAATAGGCCCATTTCGGCCATTTCCGGTACCAGGTCCAGTGGAAACTCACCTTTTTCAAAGGCATCGCCAATGATCGGCAAAACCTTTTCGTCAACCCAGCGCGCCACCGTGTCGCGCACCATCAGTTCGTCTTCAGTTAATTCGGCGGAAATGTCATACAGATCCAGCGGATTCAGTTGTTTCATCTGGTGTCCCCAAAAATGAAGTAGAAAAAATCGTGCGCATCCAACACACGGCTGTCATTGTTATTAACCCGGCGGTTGCAGGCGCAAGCCCCCTTCCGGTTTGGTTTTATCGTGGGCATTTTACCTTGATTTGAGCCATGAAGCGCGGCCACAGGAACAGAAACCAGACAGTCGTGGTGACTGTGGTAAGGGTGAGACTGGAAATTCACGGGGCATTGGCCCTATAACAAAAACTGGCGCAGCTCGGGCACCGGCTCGCTGTGCCGCCACAGCTCCTCAAACACCCCTTGCAGCCAAGCCTGACTGTGGCCATCGGTATGGGTAAAAAGACTGCGCCCGGGTTGCGGAAACCGCACACCGGCAGCGGTATCATTGAGCAGGAAATCCTCCCCTGGGGGCGTCAGGCGTTGAGGCAGTGAGTGCAACTGGAAGGTATCTGGGAATTTCTGGCAGGTTTGCAAAAACGGGTGTGGCCTGGCCGTCACCAGGCGTGGCTGCCAGATCAGGAACCGACCCTGATTTTTGGGGCTTTTTCGCGCAAAAGCCACCAATGCCTGCAGCACCGGTTCGGTGTCAAACACCGGAGCAGGCAGAAAATGGGAAAACACATCCACCCGCTGCCGGGATGAGGCAAAAAGGGCTGCTACGGCCTGTGCTGCTTCAGCAAAGCCGCCAGCAGAACCCGGTTCAGTAGTTTCTGGCACCGTAACGCTCCCGGTAGGTCTGAATGGCGCTGGCATGGACAGAGTCCTGGCGCTGCAACCAGTGCAACAGGTCATCCAGGGTGGCAATACTCACCACCGGAATGCCGTGTTGCTGGCGGATTTCATCAATGGCCGAACAATCGGACTCCCGGCCTTTTTCCTGCCTGTCCAGCGCCACGGCCACGCCGGCCACACTGGCCCCGTTGTTTTCGATGATGGCAAAGGATTCCCGCACTGACGTCCCGGCAGAAATCACGTCATCCACAATCAGTACCTGCCCACGCAATGGCGCACCAATCAGCTGGCCGCCTTCGCCGTGGTCCTTGGCTTCCTTGCGATTGAAACACACCGGCAGGTTTCGCCCGTAAAGGCGTGCGTAGGCAATGGCAATGGCCGTGGCAATGGGAATGCCCTTGTAGGCCGGCCCGTACAGCATATCGAAATCAACGCCGCTGCCGTGGATGGCGCGGGCATACAGTTCACCCAGGGCACTCAGGGACTGCCCGTCATCAAACAGGCCTGCGTTGAAAAAATACGGACTCGTGCGGCCAGATTTCAGGGTGAACTCCCCAAACCGAAGCACCGCCTTTTGCCGCGCCAGTTGCAAAAATTCTTCAGCCAAAGTCATCACCCCGGTTCCCATGTCACGCAATCCCCACCAGTTTTAAAATGCCGATGGTCATCCAGTGCATCAGGGGCGAGAGGATTTTACTTAACACGCCTGAGACCAGCAGCACCACCACAACCAGCATGCCGTAGCGCTCCAACTGCAGCAGTGTCTTGGCCAGTGAAGGCGGCGCCAGCGCCTGCAGCACCCGGCCACCGTCCAGCGGCGGAATCGGCATCAGGTTAAAGATCATCAGCATGATATTGACCGCAATGCCAATCCGGGCCATTTGCGCCAGAAACTCGGCCACGGCACTGCCCTCCATCACGCCCGGTAACGTTATTTTCAACACAATGGCCCAGAAAATGGCCTGCAAAAAATTACTGAAAGGCCCGGCCAATGCCACCAGCAGCATGCCCTTGCGCACAGGACGCAAGCGGGAAAAATTCACCGGCACGGGTTTGGCCCAGCCAAACACAAACGGGCTTTTCATCACAATCAACAACAAGGGCAGGCCAATCGTGCCGACAGGATCTATGTGTTTGACCGGGTTCAGGGTCAGTCGCCCCGCGTGTCTGGCAGTGTCATCGCCCAAGCGAAAAGCCATAAAGCCATGCGCCACTTCGTGCAGCACAATGGCAAAAATCAGGGGCACGCCCCACAACACCACTTGTACCAGAATTTCATTTAGCTGCACAAACACCTCTGTTCATTTTTACTATTTGTTATTACACCGGGCATAAAAAAACGCCGGAAAACCGGCGTTTGCATCATACGCTTTTTGCAGCAGGAAAAAAAGCCGCCCGCGCAGCAAAGGGTTAGGCCACTGGCCATCGACTTGACCCACTGCCCGGCCTGAAACTGCCGAAAGGCTTTCTGCTTGAGTTTATGCGCCTTGCCAGGTGCTTGCATGTCAGTGTTTCCCCTATAGTCCACTGCCAGTATAATGCCGGGTTTGCCCTTTCAGGAAGCCTCCCGCATGAAAATCATCACGGTCAACACCAATGGCATTCGTGCCGCACAACGCAAGGGGTTTTACCAGTGGCTGGAAAAAGAACACCCCGATGTGGTGTGCATTCAGGAAACCAAAGCGCAAGTTCACCAGTTGCCTGCCAAAACCTTTCAGCCGGATGGCTACCACTGCTTTTTTCACGACGCGGAAAAAAAAGGCTATTCCGGCGTGGCAGTGTTCACCCGGCACCAGCCGGAATCGGTCACGCACGGCATTGGTTGGGGTGAATTTGACCGGGAAGGCCGCTGGCTGGAAGTGGATCTGGGTCATCTCATCGTGATTTCCCTGTACCTGCCCTCGGGTTCAGCCAAGGAAGAACGGCAGGATTTCAAGTACCTGTGCATGGAACGCCTGGAGGCCGAGTTTGAGCGCCTGAAAGCCACGGGCAAACCGTTTGTTATCACCGGTGACTGGAACATCGCGCACAAGAAAATCGACATCAAGAACTGGCGCGGCAACCAGAAAAACTCCGGCTTTCTGCCCGAAGAACGGGCCTGGCTGGACAAGGTGTTTGGCGAAATGGGCCTGGTGGATGCCTTCCGGGTGGTGGATGAGCGCGAGCACCAGTACACCTGGTGGTCCAACCGCGGCCAGGCCTGGGCCAATAACACCGGCTGGCGCATCGACTACCACGTGATTTCACCGTGCCTGAAGGACAAGGTCAAAACCGCCCGCATCTACAAGGACGAACGATTCTCCGACCACGCGCCCCTGATTATTGAATACGATTTGTAAACGAGTAGAAGGTTATCCAAAAAACCGGGAATCCCGGCCTTTTTAATGGAATGTGGGAGTTATCG
>JALWKC010000100.1 GCA_026996795.1 Lysobacterales bacterium
AAACCCGTCTGGGCTGGTCGCACGTGGCCTTTGGTGCCAGCGACAGCGACCTGGTGTGGCAGGCCAGTTACAGCCGGGGCTGGCAACCGGGCAGCGATCACTTGTTGTTCCTGGATTCCAGCATCAGCGGCCTGTATGGAGACGGTCAGGTTTATAACGCCAACGCGCAGGCTAAGGCCCAGTGGTTTGTCTTTCAAAGCCGTCGTCGCAGTTTTTACGTCAAGACCCAGGTGCAGCTGGGCCACAAGCTTTTCCCGGAATACCAGAACACCCTGGGCGGGGAAAATGGCTTGCGCGGCTTTCCGGTGCGTTACCTGACCGCGCCGAAAAACGCCCTGTTGACCCTCGAACAACGGTTTTATTTCGACTGGTATCCCTATCACCTGGTGCAGTTTGGCGCGGCCATTTTTGCCGACGTGGCCACGGCCTGGGGTTCGGATAATCCCATTGAAAACCGCACCGTGCAGGACATCGGCCTGGGTTTCCGGCTGGTTCCTACCCAGGCGTCCAATGGTAAGGTGATTCATATTGATTTTGCCTTTCCCATCAATGACCCCACTCAAAGCGGTTTTCAGGTCATCCTCGAAGCCCGCAAGTCCTTCTGACTGCTTGCTGTGTTCGCTATGCCGTCTCATCCTTGCCTGCAAGGGCAAAAAATGCAGCCATTGTCTTGATTTTCCGGTTTTTGACACCATCTAGGGAAGCTCTGATTGAATCTGGACGAAACACTTTATGCCGGAAATGTTCGAGAACAAGGCGAAGTTCGCAGCCAATAGCTGGCTATTGGCCAGGATTTCAACGCAGTTATCGGGTATTTCAGGGATGCGAAGCGAGTTCACGATTTGAGCAGGGTTTCCCTAGCGACAAACTCCAACAACGATCAGCGGCGAAAGAACCCCATGGAATATAAAGACTATTACAAAATTCTTGGTGTCAGCAAGGACGCCGACCAGAAAGCCATCAAGCGCGCCTACAAAAAACTGGCGCGCAAATACCACCCTGACGTGAGTAAGGAAGCCGGCGCCGAAGCCAAATTCAAGGAAGTGGGCGAAGCCTACGAAGTGCTCAAGGATCCGGAAAAGCGCAAGGCCTATGACCAGTTTGGCATGAACTGGAAACACGGTCAGGATTTTACCCCGCCACCGGGTTGGGACCCGTCCGGCTTCGATTTTTCAGGCGGCGGTTACACCAGCGGCAATGCCGAGGATTTCAGTGATTTCTTCGAAAGCATTTTTGGTGGACGCGCCCGTGGCGGCCAGGCCGGCTTTGATTTTGGTGGCAGCGCCGGATTTGGTGGTGGCCAGCGTCGCACTTACGCCCGTCGTGGCGAAGACATCAGCAACATCATCCAGATTCCGCTGGAAGACAGCTTCACCGGCGCCACCCGCACCATCAAATACCGCAAGCCGGAACTGTTGCCCGATGGCCGCATGACGCTTAACGAGGTCAACCTCAACGTCAAAATTCCCAAAGGCATCCGCGAAGGCCAGCACATCCGCCTGAGCGGACAGGGCAAACCCGGCATGGGCGGTGGCCCGGCAGGCGACCTGTACCTGAAAGTGCAGTTCCTGCCGCACCCCTATTACAAGGTGGAAGGCAACGACCTGTACCTGGATTTGCCGGTGGCCCCGTGGGAAGCCGCCCTGGGCGCAAAGGTGGAAGTGCCCACGCCTTCAGGCAAGGTCAAACTGTCGGTTCCCGCCAATGCCAAACAGGGCCAGAAGATGCGCCTGAAAGGCAAGGGTTTGCCGGGCAAGAATCCGGGCGACCTGTATGCGGTCATTAACATCGCCATGCCCGATCATAACGAGCGCGCCAAAGACGAATGGCTCAAGCTCAAGGAAAAACTCGACTTTAACCCGCGCGCGCACTTGAGCTAAGAAGCTCTGATCGAATAATGAACTCGCTTCTCACACCTGAAATGTCCGATAACTGCGTTAAAGTCCTTGCCAATAGCTCGCTATTGGCCGCGAACTTCGCCTTGTTCTCGAACATTTCAGGCATAATCTGCTTCGTCCAGATTCAATCAGAGCTTCCCTAACAGGAGAACAGCATGAACACTGCCATCACCGATTACATCACCGGGCAGATTGCCGAAGAGGCCGAATTTACCCTGGCGGAACTGGCTGCGGCCACCGGCTTTTCTGCCGAGGACATTTTACGACTGGTGGACGAAGGCATCATCACGCCCGTCAGCGAAGAACCAAAACCGGTGTTTACCGGCCAGTGCGTGCCGCGCGTGCGTACTGTCGTTCACTTGCGCCGCGATCTGGGCGTCAACCTGGCCGGTGCCGCGCTGGCGCTGGAGCTGATGGACGAAATCGAACAACTGCAACAACGCCTGCGTCGCCTGTCGTCCTTCGACTGGTAAGGCCCTTCAACCCGCCTGATCCATTCCAAGTCGCCCCCGCCTGTCGGGGGTGATTGGTTTCGGCCCGCCATGGTGACTCGCGCTGAGTTACCATGGCGGGCTTCTGACGCTCACCGGCTTTTGCGCTAAAATGCCCGGCATGAGTGCTTCCGAACCGTTGTCTCTGCTGGCCACCGCGCAACAGGCCATCAATGCCATGCAGGCGCGGCTGGCCAGTCGCCGGGGCACTCGCCACGCGCTGGCCATGGAATTGTCTCAGAACCTCGAACTGCTGCGGCTGGGTTTGCACTTGCACGCCAGGCCCTGCGAAGTGGTCAACCAGCTGCAGGACACCGCCTATCGGCAGGCGGTGACCGCGGGCTACCGCTTCAAGCGCCTGAACCGCTCGAAAATTGGCCCAAAGAGCACCGGCAACCAGCCGGCCTTGCGCCGCTATCATGGCTGGAGCACCGAACGCCTGCTGGATAACGTCTATCACAAGATCACCCAACTGAAGCAGCTCTGTGCCCTGTCAGACATTGACAGCCGGGTGAATTTCGAGGCGCGCTTGCGTAACCTGTTTCAGCTCATGGCGGTATTGGCCATTCACCTGGGCAATGGCAAGGATTAATCCCCCATGACTCGCGCCCATTGGATACTGCTGGCCCTTTTCCTGCTGCTGTTATCGCTGGTGATGCCCAAGGGCTGCGCCAGCAAGGTATTCAAATGGGTCGATGAACAGGGCATTACCCACTACAGCGATAAAAATCCGGCCGATGCCGCGCAGCAGCGCGTCAGTGAACTGGCCATCAAAACCCCGCCGCCTGAGGACACCCGGCGCGAAGTCACCCTGCGCAATACCGGCAGCAAACGCCACCCGGAACTGCGCGTGCGCAACCCTTTTCACGGCCCGGTCAACATTCGCCTGAAACTCACCCAGGCCAAAAACATCGTCACCGAGCCGCCCTTGCCTGATGGTGTGCTGGACACCGTGGTGCCGGCCCGTTATGACGGTGTGGTGCTTTACATCAGCCCGGACAATCCCCGCCAGGGCTGGGGCTGGGGTTATGAATTTACCTGGGAAATGGGCGACCCGGCGGCGGTGCATGCGCCCGATGAACCGTACCGCCTGCCGTTCAAAATTGACGGCAGCGCGCTGGTGGGCCAGGCATTCAATGGGGAAACCACCCACAACAATCCGCAGAACCGCTACGCGGTGGACATCGGCCTGCCCATCGGCACACCGGTGCTGGCCGCCCGTGACGGCGTGGTCATGGATAGTGAAAACCAGTTTGCCGATGGCCAGGCCCAGGCAAAATATATTCAGCGTAACAACTACGTGCGATTGCTGCACGACGACGGCACCATGGCCGTATACGCGCACCTGAAACGCGGCAGTATTCGCGTGCGCCCCGGCCAGCGCGTTCAGCGTGGCCAGCGCCTGGGCTCATCGGGCAATTCCGGCTACTCCACCGGCCCGCACCTGCACTTTGTGGTGCAAAAAAACGACCACGGCAGCCTGAAAAGCATCCCCTTCGAATTTGCCGACAGCAGCGGCCAGCCGTTCACACCCAAAAAAGGTCAGTGGTTACGCTCGCGGTGAGCCAGTTCGGAATCGACGTTAAATTACTTTGGAGAAGCGCGGTGTGCCGCTTGCCTGCTGCGGGGTTTGGTTCAGGTAGGCATCAAACACCATGCACACGTGACGTATCAGCAAACGGCCCGCGGGTTCCACCTGCAGGCCGCTGTCGCTCAGGCGCAATAATCCGTCGCTTTCCATATCGCGGAGTCGTTCCAGTTCTGAAGCAAAATAGCCTTCAAAATCCACCCCGTGCCGATGGGCCATGGCCTCGAAATCCAGCGAAAAATGGCAGGCCAGTTGCTGGATGATGTCCTTGCGCAGGCGGTCATCGGCATTCAGGGCGTAGCCGCGGAAAACCGGAATCTTGTGGCGATCCAGCAAGGCGTAGTACTGGTCTAGTGATTTGACATTTTGGCTGAAACTGCTGTTGACCGAGCTGATGGATGACACGCCCATGGCCACCAGATCCAGCTCGGCGTGGGTGGTATAGCCCTGAAAATTGCGTTGCAGCGTGCCGTTGCGCTGAGCCTGTGCCAGTTCGTCATCGGGTTTGGCGAAGTGGTCCATGCCAATATAAACGTAGCCGGCCTGGGTGAGTTTCTCGATGCTCATTTGCAAAATGGCCAGTTTTTCCGCCGGGCCGGGCAGGTCTTCGGCGCGAATGCGTTTTTGCGGGCTGAACAGGTGTGGCAAGTGCGCGTAATTGAAAACGCTGAGGCGGTCCGGGTCCATGCCGATCACCGCGTCCACTGTCTGGCTGAAGCTGTCCAGGGTTTGCAATGGCAAGCCGTAAACCAGGTCCACGCTCACGGATTTGGCTCCGGCCTGTCGGCAGGCGTCGATAATGCCTTGGGTCATTTCCGCTGGTTGAATTCGGTTGACGGCTTTTTGCACCGCCGGATTAACGTCCTGAACCCCCAGGGAAAAGCGGTTAAAGCCATGGTCGCGCAAGGTGAGTATGTCATCACCACTGACCGAGCGCGGATCAATTTCAATGGAGTAATCCCGTTGTTCGTCACTGACCAGGGGGAAATGCCGGCGAATCAACTGCATCATGCGATCGAACTGGGGCGGGGTCAGAAAAGTGGGGGTGCCGCCGCCAAAATGCATCTGTCGCACCTGGCGATCGGCCTCATACAACGCGGCATGCAAAGCCATTTCCCGGTCCAGATAATCCAGGTAAAGGTCGGCTTTTTCACGCTTTTTGGTGGCGATTTTGTTACAGGCGCAGTAAAAGCACAGGGTGTCGCAAAACGGAATATGGAAATACAGCGACAACGGCTCGCCAGCATGCGCCCGGTTGCTGTCCAGGGCATGCTGCCGGTATTGTTCCTCGGCAAAGGCCGAATCGAAAACCACCGCCGTGGGGTAGGAGGTGTAACGAGGGCCGGGTTGGTCGTATTTTTTAATGAGATCCAGGTCAAACAGTGGCGCGTCGCAGGTGGCCATGGTTTTTGCCTCAACAAGGTGATGGGGATTTTGCCCCCCGAATCTTAGCCAACCCCGGACGTTTCTGCCATGACCGGGGTCAATTTCCGCCAGGATCGGCCCCGTCAAGGGGCAGGTTGGTGGTGTTTTTCTTGCAGTTGAGCGAGAAACTGGAATTGATGGCCCGAATGGCCGGCAACTTCAGCAGCTTGTCTGACACAAAGCGGTTGTAGGCAGGCATGTCGCGAGTGACGATTTTCAGCAAGTAGTCGTGGTCACCACTGGTGGCATGGCACTCCAGGACTTCGGGCCAGTGCAGGATGGCGCGATCAAAGGCGGCGACCGTGTCGGCGTGGTGGTTATCCAGGGTGATGTGGGCAAAAGCCGTGATGGTCAGCCCCAGCTTGTCCTGATCCAGCACCGCCCGATAGCCCTGGATAATGCCGGATTTTTCCAGGGCCTGAACACGGCGCCAGCAGGGTGAAGGCGACAGCAGCACGGCCTCGGCCAGTTCCTTGTTGGTGAGCCGGCCATTGCCCTGCAAGAGCATAAGGATTTTGCGATCAAAGGTATCCACAGGGCAGAATATACCCCATGGATGGCGAAAAGTGAAATATCCTTTCATATGATGAGCTAAACCGGCAACAATTGGAAAGCCCATTTCACCGCCATTCAGGCATACTTGAAGGCCAGCACTAACGGCAGTATCACGCATGCAAACGGCTCGGAAAAACACACTTAACACCACGCCTGACTGGCAACGGGTTGCTTATACCTTGTTACTGTCGCGGGCGCTGGATGATTTTGAAGAATACGACCTGGTCAAACGCAAGAAAGTCCTCTACCAGTTTTCGGCCCGTGGTCACGACCTGGCACAGATCTTGCTTGGTCAGCGTCTGACCGACCCCAAAGACGCCGTGTCCGGCTATTACCGCTCCCGGCCATTGCTGTTGTCGCTGGGTTTGCCGGTCAAGCAGGCCCTGCAGGCCACCATGATGAAAGAAGGCGGCTTTTCCGACGGGCGCGACATTGGCGTGGTTTTCAACTGGCCTGGTGGCACGGATCACCCCACGGTGTTGCCTATGTCTGGCGGTGTGGGTGCCCAGTACACGCCGGTGGCCGGTTGGGCTCAGGCGGTGGAATATCACGCTGGTCACCTCCAGAACCCGGAGTGGCAACAGGCCATTGGTGTGGTGCTGGGTGGCGACGGTTCCGTGGCCGCTAACGGATTCTGGTCCGCCCTGACCCTGGCAACCACCCAGGACTTGCCCATGCTGTTCTATATCGAGGACAACGGCTATGGCATTTCTGTGCCTTCGTCTTTTCAGACCCCCGGAGGTAACATCGCCAAAAACCTGCAGGGCTTCACCAACCTCGAGATATTTTCCGGCGATGGCACCAAGCCGGCTGAGGCCGCCGAGCTGATCGAAAAAGCCACCGGCTTTGTGCGTGAACAGCGTAAACCGGCCTTGTTGCGCCTGACCGTGCCGCGGCTTAACGGTCACTCGGCGCAAGACACCCAAGCTTATAAAACACCCGATCGCATTGCGTTCGAAAAGCGCCACGATCCCTTGCCCAAGCTCAAGAAATACCTGATTGGTGAGGGCTTGATGAGCGAAAAAGGCTGGCAGCAACTGGCGCAACAGGCCAGTGACGCGGTGCAACAGGCCTTTGTGGAAGTGGATGCCCAGCCCCGCCCGGACACCCGTGACGTGATCCGGTTTGTTTTTGCCGAAAAGGACGAGCAGGGGCAGCCGATTTGGCAACAACAAGGCGGAATTCAAGCCCGGAAGCAGGACCTGCCTCCGGCTTCGGAAGAAGTGATTGCTGAACCGGGCCGGGTCAATATGGTCACGGCGATTCGTAAGGTGCTGGATTCTGAACTGCAACACAATCCCAAAATGCTGGTGTTTGGCGAAGACGTGGGTGCCAAGGGCGGCGTGCATGCCGTGACCCTGGGCTTGCAGGAAAAACACGGCAGCCATCGCGTGTTCGACACCAGCCTGTCTGAAGAAGGCATTATTGGCCGCTCGCTGGGCATGGCATTGGCCGGTTTGCTGCCGGTGCCCGAAATCCAGTTCCGCAAGTACGCCGACCCGGCTGAGGAGCAGCTGAACGACATTGGCACCCTCCGCTGGCGCACCAAGAACCGCTTTGCGGCCCCCATGGTGGTGCGCATGGCCGGTGGCTATTTCCACTGTGGCGACCCGTGGCACAGCCAGTGTGCCGAAGTCAAATGGGTGCATGCCATCGGCTGGCAGGTGGCGATGCCTTCCAATGCCGAAGACGCTGCCGGCTTGCTGCGTTTTGCCTTGCGCGACAACAACCCGACCATTTTCTTTGAGCACCGGCGCATGCTGGATGATAGTTGGGCCAGGCGGCCTTATCCGGGCGACCAGTACATGATTCCTTTTGGTCAGGGGCGAAAAATCACTCAAGGCGACCGCCTGACGCTGGTGACCTGGGGCGGCCTGGTGGGCCGGGCCCAGCAAGCCGTGGAAGAATCCGGCATTGCCGTGGACCTGATTGACTTGCGCACCTTGCGCCCCTGGGACAAGGCCATGGTGCTGGAATCAGTGGCCAAAACCAACCGCTGCCTGATCGTGCACGAGGACAACCTGTCGGCAGGCTTTGGCGCGGAAATTGCCGCGGCGTTGGCCAAAGAGGCGTTTTTTGATCTGGATGCCCCTATTGAACGGCTGACCATGCCAGACATTGCCAACCCGCACGAACCGGGGTTGATGGAAGCGGCCTTGCCGACGGTGGATAAAATCAAACAGGCCATTGTGGCCCTGGATGCCCTATGACAGACCCGATTCCCGTTTCCCTGAGCGAAGACCAGCAGGAAGGCACGCGCGCGGTGCTAAGCCAGTGGCTCAAGCAGGTGGGCGATTTTGTGCGCAAGGACGAACCCCTGATTGAGCTGGAAACCGACAAGGTGATGATGGAAGTGGTGGCACCGGCCGATGGCGTGTTGCGCGACATTCACGTCCATAGTGGCGAGGACGTGCTGCCGGGAAAAATTTTGGGAACCATTGAACCACAAGCCCGGTCAAAGCCCAGTGAAAGCACCAAAGAGGACGCATGCAACTCCCAGCCCCGGAAACCCTCTCCTGCCGGCGCTGAAAGCAAACTACAGGACTCCTCTTTAGCCTCAGCCGATACGACTGCCGGTTTTTTTTCTCTCCCTTTTTCCCCGGCAGTCCGGCGTTTATTGCAAACACACCAACTGGACCCCAAACAGCTCGCCAGCCAGCTGCAAGGCACTGGCAAGGGCGGTCGCCTGACCGCGCGGGATCTGCGCCGTTTTCTCGACCACTCACCAGCAGAAGCGGTGATTGCCTCCCAGACCCAGCCTTCCACAACGAGTCCACGCCCGGACACCCAAAATACAAGCGACCCGTTTGATGGCAACAGGTCTGAGCCGATTATCAAGCCACACAGCCTGATGCGGCAGAAAATCGCCGAACACATGGTCGAAAGCCTGCTGCACACCGCGCCACACGTCACCTCGGTGTTCAACCTGGACATGAGCGCCATCATCGCGCACCGCAAACAGCACAAGGAAGCCTTTGCCCGGCAGGGTGCCAAACTCACTTTTACGGCCTATTTTGTAGCCGCTGCCGCGCGTGCCGCGCAGGCCGTGCCGGAGGTCAACAGCCGCTTCCATGCCGATCACCTGGAAATTTTTCCCTGGGTGAACATTGGCGTGGGCACCGCCTTGGGCGATGACGGGCTGGTGGTGCCGGTGATCCGTCATTGTGAGCAAAAAGACCTGTTTGGCATTGCCAGGGACTTAACGCTGCTGACGGAAAAAGCCCGGGCAGGAAAACTGACTCAGGCCGACATGCAAGGCGGCACCCTGACCATTTCCAATCACGGCGTCAGCGGCTCACTGGTGGCCACACCGATCATCATCAATCAGCCGCAGTCGGCCATTCTGGGCATTGGCAAAATGGAAAAGCGGGTGGTGGCAGAAGAACTCAATGGCCAGGACGTGATCGCTATCAAGCCCATGTGTTATGTCAGCCTGACCATCGACCATCGCGCGCTGGATGCCTGGCACACCAACCGCTATTTGAGTCACTTTGTGGAAACGCTGGAACACTGGCCAACGGAATAATACTGTTCAGTGGTCAGATAGTGGCAGGGTCTGGCGTGTCGGCCTTGACCACCACGGTGCCGGCGATGTGATCGTGCAGGGCGCGCCGATCCGGTCGCAGAATCAGGGCCGTGCCGGCCGTTATCAACCACAGGCCAACGCGTGGCACCATTCCCAGTAAACCCGGCACAAAGGTGCGCATGACCATAATGTGCAGCAGGGACGGCTTGCGACCATCCACAAAACGGATTTTGCTGCCGGCAAGCAACTTGCCAACCGTCTGGCCATTTTTATGCAGCAGGTAACCGTGTAGCCCCAGGTAAATGGCCAGGTGAATCAGGTTGGCCTGAATGATGATGGCGGTGGTGATCTCCGCCGGACTGGTAATACCGGCCAGCACCGTCCGGCTCAGGATGGGCACAGCCGTGGCCAGTTGCAAAAAGCCGTCAATGAATGCGCCTGCCAGTCGCTGGCCCAGACTGGCCAGTTGCTCGGGTTGATAAGCCAGTAAATTGCCTGGAGTTGGTGTCCGGTTTTGTTGCGAGTCTGGCTCCGGGCCAGTGGGGGGGTGGTTCGGGTTCATCAGGCAGTCGTTTTCTATGGTTATTGGTGCTGCAGCCAGTCTAAGCGTGCAAAGGCCAGAAAAGGCTCTCAACGCCAGAAAGGCTGGGGGTATGACCGATGTAGAACAGATGGCAGCGGGTTTAGAAAATGCGCATCAACAGAATCAGCACTGCCAGGATGGCCGCGGCATAGCCCAGGTTTTTCTGGTGCGGCGCCAGTCGGTCCACCAGCTTGTTGATCATGTCCACCGCCTTCGGGTTGCTGGCTGCAAACTGCCGTAACAGGTTTTGCCCCAGCAGCAGGCCCAAGGCCGCTGTCACTACGGCGCTGGCCAGCCAGATCAGAAAAATCCCCGGGGCATAGCCAAAGTATTTCAGTCGAGCCAGTATCCGAATGGTCTGAATCAGGCCAAGGATCAATGAAACGACACCTATCCAGTCACGCGACCCTTGCAGCCAGTTGACCAGCTCACGGCTTTGGGGCCATTTTTCCTGCAGTTCCCTGGAAAGCACCAGAACGGCCAGCACGGCCAGTGTAATGACAGTGAAAAAACCCATGGGACACACTCCTGTTCGTCAACGATGGAGGCATCATAGCATTGAGGCGGTTATCAGTGCCAGCGCCTGCGTGGGCTTGATACTGGGCAAAAGTGCTGGCCTGTGGTAGCTTACTGAGTTGATAAATGTATCAATAAAGAGGAAGAACATGGCCCACAAAGACCACATCGAAGTGCATGTGCCCACCACCGTTATGCAGCGCGATCACGAGGGTCTGGACGCCATGAATGCGGCCATCCTGGCCCTGGTGCGCACTTTGGCGGACAAATACCGCGACAGCGATGAAAACGAAGTGAACCGCAACACGGTGTCCACCAAGGGCGGCTTCCAGACCGCCACCCGCTTGAATTTTCTTGATCTTCAGCACCCGGCCGTGCAGCAGTTGAAAAATGACGTGATTTATCCGGCGGTGCAAACCTATCTGGGCCATCATTTTGGTGAGGAAGCCGGCGCACAGATGGATCCCTGGATCAATGCCTGGTCGAATTTGTTGCAAACCGGCAACTGGCAGGCACCGCATTGCCACCCCAGCCACGGCACCATTGCCAGCGGCTGTTATTACGTTCAGTACCCTGACGATATCGAGCCGCCGGCGGGCAATATCGAGTTTATCAACCCGATTCCTGAATCCTGGCACCATGGTTTTCCTTTTAGTCGCCGCATAGAGCCTGCCGCTGGCAAGTTGGTGCTGTTTCCGCCCTGGTATGTGCATTACGTGCACCCCTTTGTTTCGGCCCAGGACCGGTGCATCGTGGCCTTTGATGTGCTGCCTCACAAACCTGGCGCGCAGCTGGTTTTCTAGATATCTGCGCTTCCCTGGCGGGTCAGCCGGCTCGGGTGCAGGCGGGTTGTTGCGGGCTTTCATCGCTATGGGTAAGCAGCAGTTGCCACAGTTCCAGCTTGCGGGCCCGAAAAGAGGCCGCCGAAGACAGCAGGTAATAACGCCACATGCGGAAAAACCGGCGATCGTACTGGCGCGGCAGTTGCCAACGCGCCTGTTCCACGTTTTCATGCCAGCGCATCAGGGTGCGGTCATAGTCCGGGCCGAAATTATGCCAGTCTTCGATGCGGAAAAAATCCTTTAGCCCATTCACCAGCGCGGCCTGGGTGGGGATCATGCCGTTGGGAAAAATATAGCGGCTGATCCACGGGTCGGCCGCCAGGACGGGAGAGGCCTTGCCGATGCTGTGCAGCAGAAAGGCGCCTGTGGGTTTGAGCAGGGATTTGACTTTGTGGAAGTAGGCGCGGTAGTTTTTTGGGCCCACGTGTTCGAACATGCCAATGGAATAAATGGCGTCGTATTGGCCGCTGATGTCGCGGTAATCCATCAGCCGGAAGCGCAATTGCGGTTTTTTGTGCTGCTGGCTGGCCCATTCGTGTTGTTGCCGGGAAATGGTGACGCCATCCACGTCTACGCCGTAGCGTTCGGCCAAAAACGCGGCCGCGCCGCCCCAGCCGCAACCAATGTCCAGTACCCGCATGCCCGGTTTCAGGTTCAGCTTGTCACCCACCAGTTGCAGTTTGTTGACCTGGGCCTGGTCCAGGCTGTGGGCGTTTTTCCAGTATCCGCAGGAATAGATCATGCGCTCATCCAGCATGTGGCGGTACAGGTCATTGCCAATGTCGTAATGCTGGCGACCCACCTGCCAGGCCCGTTGCCGGGTTTGCAGGTTGAAAAGGCGGTTGCGCAGGTTGAAAATCAGCGGCGGAACAAAGGTGTGCTCATCGAGTTTGGCGCGGAGAATCCGGTCCAGGGACTGATCCAGGTGCTGGCAGTCAAACCAGCCATTCATGTAGGCCTCGCCAAGGCCCAGGTTGCCGCGCAAGACGATCTGCCGGTACAGTCGCGGGTCGTGCACCTGCCAGTCCCAGGGCCTGAGGCCGTGAGGGCGGATATCAATTTTTTGCAGCAAATCGAGCACGTAGCGTGCCCACAGGCCGTGCTCTTCACGGGGCGGCTTGGTGTAGCTTCTGACCTGAGGCATGACAGTTTCCGGTAGACAGAGACCTCAAGCATACGCCCACCAGGTGGTGATTTTCAAGTCAGCGCAGTGGCAAATAGGGTGGCAAACGGGCTGTTTCCAAACAGTGGGGCGTATGTATTCAGGACTGGCCGAGCAGAAACCAGGTGCCGAAACCCAGGAAGGACACGTAGCCCACCAGATCCGTGACCGTGGTCAGCACCACGCCACCGGCGATGGCCGGATCAATGGACAAGCGGCGCAGGATCAGGGGAATCAGCACGCCGGCCAGTGCTCCGGCCACCAGGTTGACCACCAGCGCCAGGGCAATCACCATGCCGATGCGGATGTCGTCAAACCACAGCCAGGTGATGATGGAAAGAACAGCCGCCCACAGCAGGGAGTTGAGCAGGCCAATCAGCATTTCGCGCGTGAACAGGTATTTGGCATTGCCCACACCAATCTGGCCGGTGGCCATGCCGCGAATCATCAGGGTCAGGGTTTGCGAACCGGCAATGCCGCCCATGGAGGCCACAATGGGCATCAGCACCGCCAGGGCCACCACTTTCTGCAGCGTGTCTTCAAAAAAGCCAATGGCCCAGGCCGCCAGCAAGGCCGTCAGCAGGTTAATGCCAAGCCACACGGCCCGGCGTTTGGAGCTGATCAGCACCGGCGCGAACATGTCGTCTTCTTCATCCAGGCCGGCCATGCTCATGACCGAATGGTCGGCTTCTTCGCGGATCACGTCCAGTACGTCGTCCACCGTGATGCGGCCGATGAGCTTGTTGGACTCATCCACCACCGGAGCAGATACCCAATCATAATGCTCAAAATCCTGCGCCACTTCCGAGGCCGGGGTGGTGGCTTCAATGGGCTTGGTGGACTGATCCATGACATCGGCCACCAGGGTGTCGGGGTCTTTTGTCAGCAAGTCGCGAATGGCCAGGCGGCCACGGTAATGCCCGTTGCGGCCGATGACGTAAATTTCATCCAGGGGTTCGGGCAGGTCGCCGCGCATGCGCAGGTAGCGCAGGACCACATCCAGCGGCACGTCCGGGCGCACGGTGACCACTTCCGGGTTCATCAGGCCGCCGGCGGAATCCTCCGGATAGCTCAGGACACGCTCCAGCAATTCGCGGTTTTCGCGGTCCATGGAGAGCAGAATCTCGTTGGTGACTTCCTCTGGCAGGTCGTGGATGATGTCCGCCAGGTCGTCGATGTCGAGGTCTTCGGTGGCCTGCACCAATTCCTCGGTGTCCATGTCCTCGATCAGGGTCGAACGCACCTCGTCACGCAGGTCAACCAGCACCTCGCCTTCCTTTTCCGGGTCCACCTGCTCCCAAACAATTTTCCGCTTGGCCACCGGCAGGGATTCCAGAAAATGCGCAATTTCCGAAGCGGGCAGGGCATTGATGGTGCGCCGGATTTCAGACAGCCGGCCTTCATCCAGGGCATGATAGAGGGCCTGAATGTCTTTTTCGGTGGCTTCGTTGGGAACGGCTTCGGCCATGGTGCTGGGTATCCTGTGCTGGTGTCGCCTTGTCAGGCATCGGGCCGGGGAAGCTCTGATCAAATCGTGAACTCGCTTCTCATCCCTGAAATGCCCGATAACTGCGTTGAAGTCCTGGCCAATAGCCAGCTATTGGCTGCGATCTTCGTCTTGTTCTCGAACATTTCAGGCACAATCTGCTTCGTCCAGATTCAATCAGTGCTTCCCTAGGGAACCTCTGATCGAATCGTGACACGGCATCTTGCGGCGTAAAATCGTCCATTTCTGCGTTGCAAACCTTCGCAATAGCCTTGCTATTACGTGCGGTTTGCGCCTTGAACTGAACATTTTTGCACTCCAATCTGCTCGCGCCAGATTCAATCAGAGCTTCCCTCGTGGTCGCTATGATAGCGGAAAGGCGTGGCCAGCGGAACCGTGGCCTGCATTTCAGTCACCGGTGAAAGTGCCCGGTGGTGCTTGACAGATGGGCTGCGACCCCGTTCAATGCGCGCATGAATTCCGTTCGCATTCGACCCATGCGGGAAAATGACCTGGACACCGTGGCGGCCATTGAAGCCCGCAGCTACCAGTTCCCCTGGTCAAAAAAACTGCTGGGCAGTTGCCTGAGGGCCGGTTATTACTGCTGTGTGATGGAAGATAATGAGGGAAGCCTGTACGGTTATGGTTTGTTAACCCACGCCGCCGGGGAGGCGCATGTACTGAATGTGTGCGTGGCACCGGAGCACCAGGGAAGGGGCTTGGGCAAGAAGCTCATGCAGCACCTGATTCACTTTTGCCGCTATTGCGGCGATGAAACGGTTTTTCTTGAGGTCAGGGAATCCAACCAGGTGGCACAAAATCTTTACGCCCGTTTGGGATTCCAGACGATTGGTCTGCGCAAGGGGTATTATCGCGACGGCAATCAGGTGGAAAATGCGGTGGTTATGTCCCTTGGGAAGCTCTGATCGAATCGTGAACTCGCATCTCATCCTTAGAAATGTCCGATAACTGCGTTGAAGCCCTGGCCAATAGCCCTGCAATTGGCTGCGAACTTCGTCTTGTTCTCGAACATTTCAGGCACAATCTGCTTCGTCCAGATCCAATCAGCGGTTCCCTTGACCTGAAGTCGCCTCAATCGCTTGCCGGTGACCGGGAAAAATGAAAATAATGCCGGAAAATGCATGAAATCGAACTCATTGGCCCTATATCTGGTTGATGCGTCAAAGCCGAGAGCTAAGATGTCACCAACCCCTTTGACCTGGAAGCATAAACCGGCTGACCCAGCAGGAACATCAATGACTGACAAACTGTTTTTATTCCATGCGCGTTAAACGCACATTCAGCGATTTGCTGGGCATGTTCGTGTCTGGCCTGTGCGCCATTCAGTGCGCACTGGCTCCCATACTGCTGTCCATCCTGCCGGCTTTGCCCAAGTGGGCACATTTTGGCCACGGTTGGGTCTGGATCGCTTTTATTGGGGTGCTGGCCGGTTGGAGCATCGGTCGCAGTTATTGCCGGCATCGGCGCAGGTCCGTATTGGCGGTGGCCCTTGCCGGCTATGCCTTGTTGGTGGCAGGCACCCTGGCGGAAGGGCGCCTGAGTACGTGGCAGGAATCGATGGTGTTTGCCACCGGTGGTTTACTGCTGGCCTGGGCGCATTGGCGCAACTATCGGCTGGACTGTGCCTGTCGGTTGCTACGCGCGCCAAGGCATGAAGGGGTCGGCACCTGACCCATGCTGTTACCTCTTAATCAGTGACCACGCTGACTTTTTTCAGTATGACCGGTTCCAGTGGCGCGTTTTCCGCATCCAGTTTTTCGTGATAACCGGTTTTGACCGCCGCCATTTTTTTCAGCACCTCCATGCCATTGGTGACGTAACCAAACACGGCATAGCCCCAGCGTTTCGGGCTGGGGTTCAAGTTGTCATTGTCCTTGAGGTTAAAGTAAAACTGGGAAGTGGCCGAATGCGGGGCATCGAAACGGGCCATGGCAATGGTGCCTTCCTCATTCCGCAAACCGTTGCCTGATTCATTGAACACCGGCGAACACAGCTTGATTTCTTTCAGTTGCGGTGAGTAACCACCGCCCTGGACCACAAAGCCGGAAATCACGCGGTGAAAAATCGTCTGGTTGTAGCGGCCAGCCTTGACATAACGCAGGAAGTTGTCCACCGTCAGTGGCGCGCGCTGCCGGTCCAGTTCAACGTCGATGTTACCCAGGGACGTTTCAAAGCGCACCGTTGGAAAGGCTTCGTCGGAGTAGGGTTTGGGCCCGTTACACTGGGCGGAGGCCGTTATCGTCCAGAAACTGGCAAGAATAAGCCACAAAAACAGGGGGTGTAGAGGCTGGCGGAAAGAAAGCATTATCATGGCGGAACCCAGTTCAGAAACCGGGTCAATTTAGCACGATCAAGCCGGATCTGACAACAGGGAATCAGGCATGGACTGGCGAATCTGGGAGCCGGTGCGAACCCGGTTACGGCCGGATCGCTTAGCCAGGTACATGGCCTGATCGGCGTGTTTGATCACCTCGCTCCAGTTGTTCTGCTCCGGGTGCCACTGGGCCACGCCCAGGCTGATGCTCAGGTTGATGGATTGGCCATCCACTAAACACGGCTCACCAACAATATGCTGGCGAATTTTTTCAGCCACTAAAGCGGCGCCGTCTTCCTGGGTTTGTGGCAACAGAACGATAAACTCCTCACCGCCCCAACGGCCAATGAAATCACTGGCACGCAGGCTGGTATTCAGGCTGCGGGCAATGTGCCGCAATACCGTATCGCCGGTATCGTGGCCAAAGCGGTCGTTGATGTCCTTGAACCGGTCGATGTCAGCCACAATCACTGAAAAGTGATGGGAAGGGTCCTGCTGGCTAATTTGGATCTGCTGTTCCAGGCGCTGGATCATGGCGCGGCGATTGAGCAGGCCTGTCAGTGAATCCGTTTGGGCCAGTTTTTCCAGTTGCTGAACCTGTTCGTAATGGTACTGTATGGCCAGATAAATGCCGTAGGTGGTCAGCAAAAAACCGCTTAATAGGGTCAGCTCTTCAATGGTGGACAACCAGTTGGGCTGAAAAAAGAATTCATCCAGCAAGTCGATCAGCAGGGACACATACAGCAATATAAAACCGACGGTCAGAAAAAGGTGAAAACGTGCCTTAACAGGGTATTGCTGCAGTTTCCAGATAATGGCTCCAGTGACGGTCACCAGAGCCCCTTCCAGCATGGCGCTGAATAAACTTGGTTGTTCAAAATGAGGCAAATAAAAGGAAGCGGCTGCCCACACCGCTGCCGTGGCCAGCAGCAGCCCGATGGCCAGTTTGTTTTTCATTGCGCATACCAGGGGTCAATGAGTGCTGCCCATGGTACCGTAATTATTCATTCGCTTTTGAGTACTGCTGTGCTGGTTTGCAATTGTTGACAATTCTGCATCATTGCTGAGCAGGCTTTGTGAACCCGTTAGTTGACAAAGCGGGTGCTTATGGGTTAAGCCATTGCCGGGCAGTGTCACCAAGCTTCTGTTTTTCAGGCCTCCGCCAACTGTTCAAGTTTGTGCAACTGCTGTCGGATTTCTTCGGCGCGTTGTCGGGCATCGGCCAGTTTTGCCTTTTCCTTTTCCACCACCGCCGCCGGTGCGTTGGCTACAAAACGTTCGTTGGCCAGTTTACCGTGCGCGCGCTGAATGTCTTTCTCCAATCCGTCCAGCAATTTGTTCAGGCGCTGCATTTCTGCCTGTTTGTCGATGAGACCGGCTAACGGAATCAGCAGCCTCATGTCACCGACCAGCGCCATGGCCGATTCCGGTGCTTCGGCATCATTTTGTAGCGGCTCGATGTGTTCCAGTCGGGCCAATTTCTCCAGTGTCAGGCGATGTGCCTGCAAACGCTGCAGGTCCTCTGGCGAGGCATTTTCCAGCAGCACGGTCAACGGTTTGCCCGGAGCGATGTTCATTTCGCCACGAATCTGCCGCACACCCAGAATAACGTTCTGCACCCAACGCATGTCGGCTTCAGCAGCCGGGTCTGTCAGGGCCGGATTTTTTTGCGGGAACCGCGCCAGCATCAGGCTTTCCTCAGGCAGGTGAAGGCGGGTTTTGATTTCCTGCCAGATTTCCTCGGTGATAAAAGGCATGATGGGGTGCAGCAGGCGCAAGGCCTGATCCAGCACGTGCAGCAGCGTGTGTTGCACGTTGCGCCGCAACGGCGCATCGTCCTGATTCAGTAGTGGCTTGGACAGTTCCACAAACCAGTCGCAATAGTCGTTCCAGAAAAAGTCATAAACCGATTGGGCGGCCAGATCGAGGCGGTAATTTTCCAGGTGATCTGATACCGTTTCGGCGCGTTCCTGCAAGCGGGAAACTATCCACTTTTCGGCCACGCTTTGAGGTTGCCAGTCGGCCAGCGGGGCAAAGTCTTCGGTGTTCATGAACACAAAGCGGGAGGCGTTGAAAACCTTGTTACAGAAATTGCGGTAGCCTTCCAGGCGGTTCATATCGAACTTGATGTCCCGCCCGGTGGAAGCCAGTGAGGCGAAAGTGAAACGCAGGGCATCGCAGCCATAGGGTTTGATGCCTTCGGGGAATTCTTCGCGTGTTTGTTTTTCAATCTTTGGCGCCAGTTGCGGTTGCATCAGTCCGCTGGTGCGTTTTTTTACCAGGGTTTCCAGGTCGATGCCGTCAATGATGTCCAGCGGATCAAGGACGTTACCCTTTGATTTGGACATCTTCTGGCCGTGTGAATCCCGCACCAGACCGTGCACGTACACTTCCTTGAAGGGCACATCGTTCATGAATTTGAGGCCCATCATGATCATGCGCGCGACCCAGAAAAAGATGATGTCAAAGCCGGTCACCAGCACGTTGGTGGGGTAAAACGTTTTCAGCTCTTCGCTGTCCTGCGGCCAGCCCAGGGTGGAAAAGGGCCACAGGGCGGATGAAAACCAGGTGTCCAGCACGTCTTCGTCCTGGCGCAGGGGCAGGCTCTCTGGTAAGGCGTATTTTTCCCGCACAGCGGCTTCGGATTTTCCTACATAAATATTTCCGTCGTCGTCATACCAGGCCGGGATCCGGTGGCCCCACCAGAGCTGGCGCGAAATGCACCAGTCCTGGATGTTGTTCATCCAGCTGTAATAGGTGTTTTTCCAGTTATCCGGCACAAAAGCAATGTCGCCAGAGTTGACCGCTTCAATGGCCGGATCAGCCAAGGGCTGGATTTTGACGTACCATTGGTCGGTGAGGTAAGGCTCTACTACGGTGCCGGAGCGGTCACCACGGGGCACCATCAGGGTGTGGTCCTCGATTTTTTCCAGCAGACCTTGTTGCTCAAGGTCGGTCACGATCTGTTTGCGGGCCTCAAAACGATCCAGGCCGCGGTATTTTTCCGGCATCTCGTCGTTGATGCGGGCATCGTCGGTGAGCACATTGATGAGCGGCAAATCATGCCGTTTACCAATTTCATAGTCGTTGAAATCGTGCGCTGGCGTGATCTTGACACAGCCGGTACCAAATTCGCGGTCCACGTACTCGTCAGCAATGACGGGAATGGTGCGATCGGTCAAAGGCAGGGCCACTTGTTTGCCAATGAGGTGCGTGTAGCGTTCGTCTTCCGGGTGCACGGCCACGGCGGTATCGCCGAGCATGGTTTCCGGGCGAGTGGTGGCCACCACCAGGTATTCGTCGCCGGGCTGGCCATTGGCGTCGGCAATGGGGTAACGCAAATGCCACAGGTGGCCGTTTTCTTCTTCGGAGATCACTTCCAGGTCGGACAGGGCAGTATGCAGCAC
>JALWKC010000101.1 GCA_026996795.1 Lysobacterales bacterium
ATTTATAATCACCACATCCCGCAGAAAAACCTCGGCCACATCACGCCCGTTCAGGCGCTCAAGCAATGGCAGAAAAAACAACCGGAATTATTCAAAAAGAAGATTTATGATCAGGCGAGACCCGACAACTAAGGAGTAAAGACAAAAATTCCCCTCCCCTGGAGGGGTGGCAGGCGCAGCCTGACGGGGTGGTCTCTACCACACAAGGAAAACCATGACGACATACGATAAACCCATTGCCGAGTCCAGCAACTTTATTATTCTGGATCGCTACACCAAAAAAAATCAGGTCAGTGAGACCTATCAGAACGAGTACAACCTCGAAAATGAGCTGATTGCCGACCTGAAAAGTCAGGGCTACGAATACCTTCCTGACGTGAAAACACCGGACAAGCTACTGGCCAACGCGCGTCAACAACTGCAGGCGTTGAACAATGTCACTTTCAGCGACGCCGAATGGCAACGCTTTGTGGAGGAGTATCTCGACAAGCCCGGCGATACGGTGATCGACAAAACCCGCAAGATACACGATGACTACATCCATGACTTTGTTTTTGACAGTGGCGAGGTCAAAAACATTTACCTGCTTGACAAGCAAAAACCGGTTCGAAACAAGCTGCAGGTGATCCGCCAGTTTGAACAGACTGGCACCCAGGCCAATCGATACGACGTGACCATTCTTGTCAACGGCTTGCCCCTGGTGCAGGTGGAGTTGAAAAAGCGCGGTGTGGCCATCAAGGAGGCGTTTAACCAGGTCCACCGTTATTCCAAGGAGAGCTTTAACAGCGAACATTCGTTATTCAAGTACCTGCAGATTTTTGTGATTTCCAATGGCACGGATACCCGCTATTTTGCCAACACCACCAAACGCGACAAAAACAGCTTTGATTTCACCATGAACTGGGCGCTGGCTGACAACCAACGCATCAAGGATTTGAAAGACTTCACCGCCACGTTCTTTGAAAAGCGCACGCTATTGGAAGTGCTGACCAAATATTCGGTGTTTGACACCAATAACACGCTGTTGGTCATGCGCCCTTACCAGATTGCGGCCACCGAGCGTATCCTCTGGAAAATCAACAGTGCCCACAAGGCCAAAAACTGGAGCAGTCTGGAAAGCGGTGGTTTTATCTGGCACACCACTGGCTCGGGCAAGACGCTGACCAGTTTCAAGGCCGCGCGGCTGGCCACCGAGCTGGATTTTATCGACAAGGTTTTTTTTGTAGTAGACCGGAAAGATCTGGACTACCAGACCATGAAGGAGTATCAGCGTTTCTCACCCGACAGCGTTAATGGTTCAGACAGCACCAAGGGCTTGAAACGCAACATCGAAAAGAACGACAACAAGATTATCGTTACCACCATTCAGAAACTCAATAACCTGATGAAGACCGAGAAGGACCTCGCGGTCTATAACAAGCAGGTGGTTTTTATTTTTGACGAGGCGCACCGCAGTCAATTTGGCGAAACACAGAAAAACCTGCAAAAGAGGTTTAAAAAGTACTACCAGTTCGGCTTTACCGGCACGCCCATTTTTCCCGAAAACGCCCTGGGTGACCAGACCACAGCCGGCGTATTTGGGCCTGAGTTGCATTCATACGTGATCACCGATGCCATTCGGGACGAGAAGGTGTTGAAGTTTAAGGTGGATTACAACGACGTGCGGCCGCAGTTCAAGGCCATGGAAAAAGAGCAGGACGAAAAAAAGCTCACGGCATTGGAAAACAAGCAGGCGCTCTTGCACCCGGAACGTATCCGCGAAATCAGCCAGTATATTCTGACGCATTACAACCAGAAAACCCATCGCCTGCAGGCCGGTGCCAAGGGCTTTAATGCCATGTTTGCCGTAAGCAGTGTCGATGCCGCCAAGCGCTATTACGAGATGTTCAGAAAATTGCAGCAGGACAAGCCAACCCCCCTGAAAGTGGCCACTATTTTTTCCTATGCCCCCAACGAGGAGCAGAATGCCGCTGGCGAAATTCCCGATGAAAGTTTCGAGGTTTCAGCCTTGGACTCCAGTGCCAAGGAGTTTCTGGCTTCAGCCATCAATGATTACAATCATCTGTTCAAAACCAATTACGGGGTGGACAGCAAGTCGTTCCAGAACTACTACCGTGATCTGTCCAAACGGGTCAAGAATCAGGAAGTGGATTTGTTGATTGTGGTTGGCATGTTTCTGACCGGCTTTGATGCACCCAGGCTCAATACCCTGTTTGTGGACAAAAACCTGCGCTATCACGGCTTGATTCAGGCCTATTCACGCACCAACCGGATTTACGATGCCACCAAAAGTTTTGGCAATATTGTCACGTTTCGTGACCTGGAAAAGGCGACCATTGATGCCATTACCCTGTTTGGGGACAAAAACACGGCAAAAGTGGTACTGGAAAAGAGTTATCAGGAATACATGCAGGGTTTTGATGACGAGCTGACTGGTGAGGCCAGGCGCGGGTTTATGGACGTGGTGACCGAACTCAAACAGCGCTTCCCCGAGCCTGACAGGATTGAAACAGAGACCGAGAAAAAGGAATTTGCCAAGCTGTTTGGAGAATACCTGAAGCTGGAAAACATTTTGCAGAACTACGATGAATTTGCGGCGTTGCGGGAATTGCAAAAACTGGATCTGAGTCAACCAGAGGCGGTGGAGGAGTTCAAGGCCAGGTATTACCTCACGGATGAGGATTTGCAGAACATGCAGAAAATCGAGCTTTTGCCAATCCGCAGGGAACAGGATTACCGCTCGACCTACAACGACATCCGGGAATGGTTTCAGCGCGAAAAACGGGCCCAGGCCGCTGATGAATCGAGCATTGACTGGGATGATGTGGTGTTTGAGGTGGACTTGCTCAAATCCCAGGAAATCAACCTTGATTATATTCTGGGTCTTATCTTTGACCAGAATAAAAAAACCGGGGACAAAAAGGCAATTGCCGAAGAAGTTCGCCGGATCATCCGGGCCAGTCTTGGCCACCGGGCCAAAGAAAGCCTGATTATGGACTTTATCAATGAAACAGACCTGGACCAGATCAATGACAAACCCGGTATTATTGAAGCCTTTTTTAAATTCGCCCAGGAAAGGCAGCGTCAGGAGCTGGATAGGCTTATCCGTGAAGAATCGCTGAATGAAGAAGCCGCCCGCCGCTATGTCAAGGTATCATTGAAGCGGCAATATGCCAGCGAAAATGGCACAGAGCTGAATGAGGTCTTACCCAAAATGAGTCCGCTCAATCCCCACTACCTGACCAGGAAGCAAACGGTGTTTGAAAAGATTGCCGCCTTTATCGAGAAATTCAAGGGCGTGGGCGGCGAGCTGTAATTTCTCCGTATTATATCCGTAGTCTAGGGATGGTTTTGCCTCATGGCCAGCTGTTAGTGGCGACCACTGCGGGCTTTTCATTTTTGCCCAAAGCTGTCAAAATGTCGGGTTTCTTTCCTGCAGTGAATGGTCATGAGTGAAACCCCTGAAACGCCAGCCAAAAACGTCAGCGACAACTTTATTACGCGCATTATTGATGCGGATCTGGCCTCCGGAAAACACCGCCAGATTGTGACCCGTTTTCCGCCTGAACCCAATGGCTACCTGCACATTGGTCATGCCAAGTCCATTTGCCTGAATTTTGGCATTGCCGAGGACTACAAGGGTCGCTGTCACTTGCGCTTTGATGACACAAATCCGGCCAAGGAGAGTGTGGAATACGCCGAGTCCATCAAGCGCGATATTCAATGGCTGGGTTTTGACTGGGGCGAGCACCTGTATCACGCGTCGGACTATTTTGAAACGCTGTACAACTACGCCGAGGAGCTGATTCAGAAGGGCCTGGCCTATGTGGATGACCAAAGCCCGGAAGAAATCCGCGCCAATCGTGGCACGCTCACCGAGCCGGGTGTCAACAGCCCCTACCGGGATCGTTCGGTGGAGGAAAACCTTGATCTTTTCCGCCGCATGCGGGCCGGGGAATTTCCCGATGGCAGTCGCGTTTTGCGGGCCAAAATCGACATGGCTTCACCCAACCTGAACCTGCGCGATCCGGTGATTTACCGCATCAAGCGTCAGCACCACATTCGCACCGGCGATAAGTGGGTCATCTACCCCATGTACGATTTTACCCACGGCATTTCCGATGCCCTGGAAGGCATCACGCATTCCCTGTGTACGCTGGAATTTGAAGACCACCGGCCGTTGTACGATTGGTTCCTGGACAACATCACCATTGACTGTCACCCGCAACAGATTGAGTTTGCCCGGCTGGAACTGCAATACACCGTGACCTCCAAGCGCAAGCTGAATCAGCTGGTGGAGCAGGGCCTGGTGGACGGCTGGGACGACCCGCGCATGCCGACCCTTTCTGGCATGCGGCGTCGTGGTTATCCGCCTGAGGCCATTCGTGAACTGGCGCGTGTGACCCACGTGACCAAAAACAAAACCACGATTCCCCTCAGCGTGCTGGAAGGCTGTGTGCGAGATGAGATGAACAAAACCGCACCGCGCGTGATGGGCGTGCTGGAGCCGCTGAAAGTGGTGATCGAAAACTACCCGGAAGGCGAAACGGAATGGCTGACGGCGAAAAATCACCCGCAGGACGAGTCTTTCGGCACGCGCGAAATTCCTTTCAGTCGGGAAATTTATGTGGAACGCAGCGATTTTATGGAAGACGCGCCGCGCAAGTTCTTTCGTTTGGCGCCCGGGCGCGAAGTGCGCCTGCGGTATGCCTATTACGTGACTTGCACGGATGTTATCAAGGACGAAGAGGGCAATGTGATTGAACTGCGTTGCACTTACGACCCGCAGACGCGCGGTGGAAACTCCCCCGATGGCCGCAAGGTCAAGGGCACCATACACTGGGTTTCAGCACCGCACGCGGTGGATGCGGAAGTGCGCCTGTACGACCGCCTGTTCAGAACCAAAAACCCGGCAGCCAGCGAAGACTTTACCAAGGATTTGAATCCGGAATCCCTGAAAATTCTGCGAGGCTGCAAGCTGGAGCCATCCGTTCTTGAAGGCGATGCGTCGACCCGTTACCAGTTTGAGCGCATGGGCTACTTTGTGCGTGACACCCAGCACGAAACCGATGTGCCGGTATTCAACCGGATTGAATCCTTGCGCGATTCCTGGGGCAAGATCGAAAAGGCCGGGTGATCTCCCTCGATAACTCCCACATTCCATTAAAAAGGCCGGGATTCCCGGTTTTTTGGATAACCTTCTACTCGTTTACAAATCGTATTCAATAATCAGGGGCGCGTGGTCGGAGAATCGTTCGTCCTTGTAGATGC
>JALWKC010000102.1 GCA_026996795.1 Lysobacterales bacterium
TTTCATAAAACAGGTTCCGGTAGCCGGTGATGAAACGGCCAAACCAGTTGGCCAGCCGGGCATCGTCCAGGCTCAGGTGTTGTTCCAGCGTCTGACGCAGCCGGGTCAGGTCCGCGGGCGTGATTTCACCGGCCGGAGTGGATTGAGTCGATTCAACTGGTGGTGAAAACCGGGCCTCGTCCGGGAGGCTGGCGGCGCGGTCTTCAAAATAGCCACTGAGCAATTCGCTTTCGGCCGGCGCGCGCAGGCCCACCGAGCAGGTGACGCAGTCGCTATCCAGCGCAATGCCATGGTGGGCCACTTCTGCTGGCAGGTAGAGCAAATCGCCGGCTTCCAGTATAACGCTGTGGTCGGGATCAAACCGTTGCAGCAATTTCAGCTCGGTGTCCGGCAGCCAGGCGGCCTCCGGGTCGGGTTGCTGGTTGAAATGCCACTGGCGGCGGCCACTGACCTGCAGCAGAAAAACGTCGTAATGATCGGTGTGGGCCCCAACGCTGCCGCCTTCGCTGGCATAGCTGAACATCAGGTCGTCGAACTGCCAGCGGCGAATAAACGGGAAGTAATCCAGCAGGCGGCGGTGGCTGGGCAACCATTTTTCCACGTCGGACACCAGAATGGTCCAGGGCGAATCGGGCAGGTTGGGCCAGTCTTCGGCCTCAAAGGGGCCGTATTCCACGTGGTAGTCGGGTTGGCCTTCAGGCGGGGTTTCGGTGAGCACAATGCGTGATTGCACGGCCTCGTTTTCGGCCAGTTTCAGCAAATCCACTTTGCCGGGCAGGAAAGCCAGATCCGACTGTCGCACGGCGCGGCGCAGCACCAGCGGTTTTTTCTGCCAGTATTCGCGCAGGAACTGCTCGCGGGAAAAACCCGACTGGCTAAATATGTCCGGCTTGTTCAATGGCGTTGCCCAGGTAGGTGGCGGGTGTCAGCTGTTTGAGCCGGGCCTTTTCTTCTGCTGGCAGGGCCAGCGTGTCAATAAAGGCGTGCAGGGTGGCCTGGTCAATGTCACTGCCACGGGTCAGTTGCTTGAGCTTTTCATAGGGATTGTCAATGCCATAACGGCGCATGACGGTCTGGATGGGCTCGGCCAGCAAGGCCCAGTTGGCGTTCAGGTCACGGGCCATGGCCTGCGGGTTGACTTCAAGCTTGCCCAGGCCTTTCTGCAATGAAGCCAGCGCAATGGCCAGGTGGCCAAACGCAGTGCCCAGCGAGCGCAAGACGGTGGAATCGGTGAGGTCGCGCTGGAAGCGTGAAACCGGCAGTTTTTCCCCCAGGTGATTGAACAGGGCATTGGCCAGGCCCAGATTGCCTTCGGCGTTTTCAAAGTCAATGGGGTTAACTTTGTGCGGCATGGTGGATGAGCCCACTTCGCCGGCCACCACTTTCTGCTTGAAGTAACCCAGGGAAATGTAACCCCAGATGTCGCGGGCCAGGTCCAGCAGTATAGTGTCGATACGAATCAGGTTGTGAAACAGCTCGGCCAGGTAATCGTGCGGTTCGATCTGGGTGGTGTAGGGGTTCCAGTCCAGGCCCAGGTTCTGATGAACAAATTCTGCGGCCAGTCTTTGCCAGTCCACGTTTGGGTAGGCGATCAGGTGAGCGTTGTAATTGCCCACGGCACCATTGATTTTGGCCAGGTAGGGCTGTTTTTTCAGCATGCCCAGTTGCCGTTGCAGGCGATAGGCCACGTTGGCCATTTCCTTGCCCAGGGTGGTGGGTGTGGCCGGCTGACCGTGGGTGCGCGCCATCATGGGCACATTGGCGTACTCGTGCGCCATCTGGCGGAGGCTATTAAAGATGCCATCCAGTGTGGGCAGGAGTTGTTGCTGCACCGCGTTTTTCAGCATTAGCGCGTAGGCGGTGTTGTTAATGTCTTCCGAGGTGCAGGCAAAATGCGTGAACTCGGCCGCTTTGGCCAGCGTGGGGTGCTGGCTCAAGACGTCCTTGATGTAATATTCAACGGCCTTGACGTCGTGATTGGTGGTGGCTTCAATGGCCTTGACCTTTTCGGCTTCTTCGACGGTGAACTCGCTCAGCAAGCGTTCCAGAAAGGCCTTTTCTTCCTCATTAAAGGGCGGTAGCTCGGTGATGCCCGGTTCGTCGGCCAGTTTCTGCAGCCATTTCAGCTCCACCGTCAGGCGGTGACGGATCAGTCCAAACTCGCTCAGGTAGGGGGCCAGCGGGGCGGTTTTTGTGTGATAGCGCCCATCCACGGGCGTAAGAGCGGTCAAGGGGGTGAGGCGCATGGCAAAAAGCGTCCTGTCTGTGGCAATTAAGGAGCCGTAATTATACTGCAATCGGGACACGAACCAGGCGTCTTTCCTCGGGCTAAGCGGCTAGTGGTTCGGTGCGCGAATGCAAAATTCGGGAGTCCGGCGTGGATGACTCAAACGGAGCGGGCCGGGTGTTTTTTATCACTGCCAGCACCTGCGTGGGCTTGAGGGTGGTAGGGTTTAAAATAATGCGATTGGAACAGAAAGGCAAAGGCGAGTAGATAACAGAACGAAAAAGCCTTTTGCACAAACGCAAAAGGCTTTTTGATGAATTCGGCTGGTGCCCGGGGAGAGACTCGAACTCTCACACCCGAAGGCGGGGGATTTTGAATCCCCTGCGTCTACCAATTCCGCCACCCGGGCACAGGTCGGTAAGTATAAGCATTTTGGCTTTCTTGGCAAGGAATTTGTTGTGTTGAATGCCCATACAAAATGCACCTCGGGCACGTGCTGGCCGTTGAGCAAAACACAGCACCGGGGGGTGAATTGCGTCAAGCCGGTTCAAGGGATAACAGGCCAGCAGTACATTTGCTTTTTTTGTGATTTTTTGGGTGGCCGTTTAGGGGCGCTTGAGGCAGAATGAAGGCATCCACTTTCACTTAAGGAAGCTCTGATTGAATCGTGAACTCTCTTCTCATGCCTGAAATGTCCGATAACTGTGTTGAAGTCCTTGCCAATAGCCCGCTATTTGCTGCGAACTTCGCCTTGTTCTCGAACATTTCCGGCATAATCTGCTTCGTCCAGACTCAATCAGAGCTTCCTAAAAAGGGGTTTCACAATGTTTGATTTCATTCCGTCATCGCCCGTGTGGCAAGTTTTCTGGTACGCTTTTCTCACGGCCGTGGCCACCGGCCTGGGCGCGATTCCGTTTGCTTTCATCAAAAAACAAAGCCCCACCATCATGGGGTTTTCCAATGCCCTGGCTGCCGGCTTGATGCTGGGGGCGAGTTTTGGCCTGATCTACGAGGGCATTGATTATCACCTGGGCAAAACCGTGCTTGGAGTGATTGCCGGTTTGGTGTTTATTTACCTTACCCACAAGATTCTTGACCGCTTTGAGGGCATGCATCACTTTGAAGGCGATATTTTTGCCGGCCTGAAAAAAGGCAGCTTCAAAAAAGCCGTTCTCATTGTGCTGATCATGACGGTGCATTCGGCCGCTGAAGGCATTGGCATAGGCACGTCTTTCGGGGGTGGCATGACCTTCGGTCTGATCATGAGTCTGGCCATTGCGATACACAATATTCCCGAAGGGCTGGCCATTTCCGCGGTGCTGACCAGTCGTGGCATGCCGTGGTGGAAAGCCGCCTTGTGGAGTATTTTCACTTCCCTGCCACAGCCCTTGATGGCCGTGCCAGCCTTCCTGTTCATCCAGACATTTAAACCGCTGCTGCCTGCCGGTTTGGGTTTTGCCGCCGGTGCCATGTTGTGGTTGACCCTTTCGGAAATCATTCCCGATGCCTATGAAGACATCAAGCCGGAGAAAACCGCGCTCATCACCACGCTGGCGCTGATTCTGATGGTGGCCTTTCAGGTTTACGTGGGCGAATAAGTCGGAGCCGATTTGACTGCGTTATTTCGGACAGCTTGAGCGCAGTGTGTTGCATATCCGCCCGTCGGTCTGTGGCGCAATGCCTTCTGGCTGGGCGCGCAGTCGATCAATCAGCAATTCCTTGAGCTGGGTGCCGTTGGCCGGGCATGGCACTTTCATGCTGGCATCAATCATGGAATACCCATCGTGATCGCTGTTGGGGCTGATGAGGTAGTCGGGCACCACCAGCAGCAGTTCCTCATCGCCGGTAATGGGCTGGCCATTGGCGTGTCGCAGGTCGCGGAATTGCTGATGCTCCGGGTCGTGGGTAAACCGGAAGCCGGAGATCAGCAGCCAGTGGCCGTTGGCTGTCCATTTATCAATGTCGTGTTCCAGCATCTGCTTGAGGGTTTTGCCGCTGATACGAATCAGGCTCAGGGGGGAGGGGTAGGCAAACATGGCTTCCAGGTGGCCGCTGGTGATGGGGCTGCCGGCGGCAATGTTCTGATTCAGGCGGATGCCCCCGGAGTTGATAGCGGCCATGTTGGCGCCACAGTCTTTGAAAGCCGCCAGGGCGGTGTCGGCAATAAAATCACCCAGGTTGGTTTCAAACCGCCGGATCTCGCTTTCTTCCCCGATCAGCTCAACACGGGTTTTGCCATAGGGCCGTTGCAGGCAGTTGCGGTCTTGGTTGCGTTGCTGGCAATAGACTTGGTTCAGTCGCTCCAGCCAGCCATTGGCAACGGCCAGCAGCTCTGGGTCGGGTGGGATTTTACTGTCCAGCTCAATCAAGGTGGGTTGAGTCCCGATGCCTTTGGCGGTTTTTTCCAATGGCGCCACGATGGCCGAGAGGGCATCGGCATCGGCCTTGGCTATCCAGCGGCCATTGATGTTTTCCAGTTGGTGATAGTGTTCATGGCCGCCCAGAATCATATCCGGGCGCAGCTTGCTCGGCAGCTGCATGAGTTTTTTGTCGCGGCTGAGGGACTGATGGGTGAGGGCGATGACAATATCCGCGCCTTTTTTACGCAACAGGGGCACGTATTTGGTGGCGGTGGCCGCCGGTGAATCAAAGGACTCGACGTAGGCCGGGTGGGCCATGCCGGTAGTAATGGAAAACAGGCCCACCATGATGGGACCTTGCGCGCCCGGCAGTTCCACCAGGGCCCATTTTTTCAGCCGGGGACTGGCAATCAGTGGCTGGCCTGAGCTGTCTTTTTTCCAGCGGATGTTGCTGTCCAGCCAGGTGAATTCCGATTCATTGATGCGCTGCTGCAGTGTGGTGGCGTGTTTCAGCTTGCCCTTGTCGAATTCGTGGTTGCCAAAGGCCACGAACATGAGCGGGTCGAACTGGCCAGGGCGTGCGTCGAGTCGGTTCATGGTATCGATCATGGCCTGGCCCTTGAACACGCGGCTGGCAAAAGACGGGTGCAGGAAATCGCCGGCGTGTAACAGC
>JALWKC010000103.1 GCA_026996795.1 Lysobacterales bacterium
CAAAGCGGTTTTTTACCTTTTCCCGTGGCCGCCCTTCCCAGGTAAACCGTCCGGGGCCAAGTTTTTCCGCCGCGCGGGAGAAACCGGTAAAGGTGGCTTCTTCGGTTTTCCATTCACTCAGGCCATAACCGAGCTTGTCCACGCCACACAGGTCAATGAGCTGTTCAAAGTGAAAGTCCGGGTGGTCTCGCAGTTCACGGCACACGTCCAGCCAGTGATCGCGGCCAATGACACAGGTGGTTTCGTGGCAGGCGGTGGTCACCGACTGGATGGCATCACCGAAGTGCTCCTGCAGTTGCCGTGCCAGGGTGGTTTTGGGCTTGTTCATTTGGTTCGGGCGATGGTTGTGGTTCGGCGAATGCGCTTCTGCAGTTGCAGAATGCCGTAAATCAGCGCTTCGGCGGTGGGCGGGCAGCCGGGAACGTAAACGTCCACTGGCACCACGCGATCGCAGCCTCTGACCACCGAGTAGCTGTAGTGGTAATAACCGCCGCCATTGGCGCAGGAACCCATGGAAATAACCCATTTCGGGTTGGACATCTGGTCATAGACCTTACGCAAGGCCGGGGCCATCTTGTTGACCAGGGTGCCGGCCACGATCATCACATCGGACTGACGCGGCGAGGGACGAAAAATCACCCCGAAACGGTCCAGGTCGTAACGCGCGGCACCGGCTTCCATCATTTCCACCGCGCAACAGGCCAGGCCAAAAGTGACCGGCCACATGGAACCAGTGCGGGCCCAGTGAATCAGGTCATCGAGCTTTGCCACGGCAAAGCCCTTTTCCATCACCTGACCGTCGTCAAACGGCTTGACAATATCGCTGACTACTCCCATTCCAGGGCTCCTTTTTTCCACTCGTAAATAAAGCCAATCACCAGAATCAGCAAGAAGACAAACATGGAAACCAGGCCGAAAACGCCCAACTTGTCGAGCACCACGGCCCAGGGAAACAGAAACGCGATTTCCAGATCGAAGATAATAAAAAGGATGGCCACCAGGTAATAGCGCACGTCGAATTTCATGTGCGCGTCTTCGAAGGCTTCGAAGCCGCATTCGTAAGGGGAGTTTTTCTCCTCGTCGGGAGAGCGGGGGCCGAGGATAAAGCCAATGGTCAATAACACGAGCGCCAGTCCAACGGCCACGCCCAGAAAAAGCAAAACCGGAAAATATTCAGCTAGCATGGCCAAATGCCCCTTTGGTTGATCCGGCAACTGCCGGAACGCTGTAATCAGTGAATCCGCCCGGGTTGGCGGGTTTTCTTTAGTACGTGCTGTAATAAATGGTGCCGAAGGCCGGACTCGAACCGGCACGGCTTTCGCCACTACCCCCTCAAGATAGCGTGTCTACCAATTCCACCACTTCGGCACTATGCTGTTTTCTGACCACTGCGTGATGCGTCCCTGGCAAGGCAGGGGGCATTGTCGCAAAAACGGCCCTGTTGCGGTTTGACTTATGTCAAACCGACCCTGTTTTCCGGCCGTTGGCCGGCCACCCCGGGCGAGGCGTATTTTAATGGATGAACGCTTTGGTGTGCGTCTTCTCGTGATAATATTCTTGATTGTTTTATCTGCCTGGTTTTTGCTTCACCACTGCATTACAGGCATCGGAACGGTCAACCAGGATATCTCTAAACCCGCGTTACTCGTCGCCTGAATCCTGACTCTCGGCAGCGGCTTGTTCCGCCTGCTTCGCGGCTTCTTCGGCCTTATCAACCACGTTCTGGGCGGCTTTTTCCGTTTTTTCAATCTCCTCTGTGGCCGGGGACAGTTTGTCCTGCATGGCCTTGGCATTGTCCTGCGCCTGCTTGACAGCCTTTTCGTCCATGGCCGGAACGTCACCTGTCTCTTTCACCGGCGTGCTCGGTGTGATGACCGGCACTTCGCTGTTGTCCTGCAAGGAGCCCACCACACCCAGGTCGCTACCGGCTTTCATCATCTGCTTGGCATCGCGGTTGGCCTGCACGGCCATGAGCATGCTCAGGGCAAAAAACAGGGTGGCCAGAATGGCGGTGGTCTTGGTCAGGAAGGAACCCGAGCCCCTGGCGCCAAACACAGTGGATGAGGCGCCGGAGCCAAACGCCGAACCGGCCGTCGCACCGGGGCCACGCTGAACCAGGATAAAGCCAATCAGCGCCACGGCCAGCAGCACGTGGATAATATTCAGAAAATTTAATGTCATTGCTGTTACGCTCCTGTGGCCACTTTTTGCGCTTGTTCGCAAATGGCCAGAAAATCTTGTCCGGTTAGTGATGCCCCGCCAATCAGTCCTCCGTCAATATCCGGCATGCTGAACAGCTCGTGCGCGTTGCCGCCCTTGACGCTGCCACCGTAGAGGATGGGCAGAAGGCGCGCTATTGTATCAGACTTGGCCGCCAAAAGAGAACGGATAAATGCGTGAACTGCCTGCGCCTGTTCCTTGCTGGCGGTCTGGCCAGTGCCAATGGCCCATACCGGTTCATAGGCGATAATGCCCTGCCCCAGGCCTTCAATGCCCACTGTGTCGAGCACGGCGTTGATCTGCCTGGCCACCACCTCCTGAGTCTGGCCGGCTTCGCGCTCCTGGCCGGTTTCGCCAACACACAACACGGGGGTCAGCCCGTGGCGCAGGGCGGCGGCAAACTTGTCGGCCACCTGCTGGTCGGTTTCGCCATAGAGGCTGCGGCGTTCGGAATGACCCACCAACACCATGTCGCTGCCAAAATCGGCCAGCATGGCACCGGACACCTCGCCGGTGTAAGCGCCGGCATCATGTTCGTTCAGGTTTTGGCCACCAAAGCGAATTGGCGTCCCGGCTACGGTGCGGGCCACCTGGGGCAGATAAACACAAGGTGGAAAGACCGCCACCTGAAACGCGGGTGAAGCCGGCAAGCCAGTGAGAATGTCATTCAGCAGCTGCTCGACCATGGCCCGGGAGCCGTGCATTTTCCAGTTACCGGCCACCAGCAACGGACGGGGCGCGGTGTTGTGGGTGACAGAATCAGTCATCGGAATTTTCTCCGCTGTCAGCCGCCTCGGCACCGTGAGCGCCTGCGGCCGGGGTTTGTGGATTTTCCTCTGTTTCGGTGGCTTCGCCCGCGTCATCTGTTTCGTCGTCTTCCATTTTGACGATTTTGGCCAGGCCCACCAGCTTTTCCTTGTCACTGAGGCGAATCAATGTCACGCCCTGGGTATTGCGGCCAACGGTGGAAATATCACGGGCAGCAATCCGCACCAGCGTACCGCCGTCTGAAATCAGCATGACTTCATCGCCTTCGGTCACCTGACAGGCGCCCACCAGCGGGCCGTTCCGTTCGCTGGTCTGAATGGCGATCACGCCCTGGCCACCACGGCCAATGCGGCGGAATTCATCCAGCGGTGTCTGTTTGCCATAACCGCGCTCGGTGCAGGTCAGCACATTGCCTTCATCGGCAACAAACATGGAAACCACGCGTTCACCGTCTTTCAGGCGAATGCCACGCACACCGCGGGCGGTGCGGCCCATGGCACGCACGTCGTCCTCGCTGAAACGGATGGCTTTGCCGGAGCTGGAAAACAGCAGCACGTCGTCGTGGCCGGTGGTCAGTTCCACATTGACCAGGTAGTCATCTTCCAGCAATTCCAGCGCAATGATGCCGGTCACGCGCGGGCGGGAAAAACTCGGCAGGCTGGTTTTTTTGACCACCCCGCGCGAGGTGGCGAAGAACACGTATTTGTCTTCCTCGTATTCGCGCACCGGCAAAATGGCGGTGATGCGCTCGCCCTTGTCCAGCGGCAACAGGTTGACCAGCGGCTTGCCACGCGCTGTGCGTGAGGTCATGGGCAGCTCGTAGACCTTGAGCCAGTAGACCTTGCCCTTGTCGCTGAAACACAGCAAGGTGTCGTGGGTATTGGCCACCCACAGGTGTTCAATAAAGTCTTCTTCCTTCATCTTGGTGGCGGCCTTGCCCTTGCCGCCGCGCCGCTGGGCGCGGTAGGTGTCCAGCGACTGGCTCTTGGCGTAGCCGGCGTGTGACAAGGTGACCACCACGTCTTCTTCGGGGATCAGGTCTTCCAGGGTCAGGTGCACCTGCTTGTCCTGTATCACCGTGCGGCGGTCGTCGCCGTAGTTGTCCCGGATTTCCTGCAGTTCTTCCCGGATGACTTCCAGCAAGCGGTCTGGGTTGGTGAGGATTTCCAGGTATTCGCCAATGCGCGCAATGATTTGCTTGAATTCATCCGTGAGCTTTTCCTGCTCGAGGCCGGTGAGGCGATGCAGTTGCAGATCCAGAATGGCCTTGGCCTGCACGGGTGAGAGCTGATAACCGCCTGTCTGGAAACCGAATTGCGGTTCCAACCCTTCGGGGCGGCAGATGTCGCTGTCGGCGTTGGCCAGCATGGCGCGCACTGCCGACGATTCCCACAGCTTGTCCTGTAAGCGCTGACGGGCCTCGGCCGGGCTGGTTGAGCTTTTGATCAACTCAATGACTTCATCAATATTTGCCAGGGCAATGGCCAGCCCTTCCAGCACGTGGGCGCGTTCGCGCGCCTTGCGCAGTTCATACAGGGTGCGGCGCACCACCACTTCGCGCCGGTGCCTGAGGAAGGCGTCCAGAATCTGTTTCAGGTTCAACAACCGTGGCTGGCCATTGACCAGTGCCACCATATTGATACCAAATACCGTTTGCAGCTGGGTCAGTTGGAACAGCTGGTTGAGAATGACTTCAGCGACTTCGCCGCGACGCAGCTCGATCACCATGCGCATGCCGTCCTTGTCCGACTCGTCGCGCAGCTCGGTAATGCCTTCGATTTTTTTGTTTTTGACCAGGTCGGCAATCTTTTCCAGCAAACGCGCCTTGTTGACCTGATAGGGCAATTCATTGACAACAATGGTCTGCTTGCCCGTAGCCTCATCGGTTTCAATGGTGGTTTTGGCGCGCATGTACACCTTGCCACGGCCAGTGTGATACGCCTCGTGGATGCCTTTTGAGCCGTTAATGATGGCGGCGGTGGGGAAGTCCGGCCCCGGCAGCAGTTCAATCAGCTCATCGATGCTGATGTCCGGGTTGTGCGACAAGGCAATGATGGCGTCAATGACTTCACGCAGGTTATGCGGCGGGATATTAGTGGCCATGCCCACCGCGATACCGGACGAACCATTCACCAGCAAGGCCGGCACCCGGGTTGGCAGCACCACCGGCTCGTGTTCGCTTTCATCGTAATTGGGCGCAAAATCGACCGTTTCCTTGTCGATGTCGCGCAGCATCTGGTGGGCGATTCTGGACAGGCGGATTTC
>JALWKC010000104.1 GCA_026996795.1 Lysobacterales bacterium
GGCGTACATTGCGTACTATAACTCAGACCGTCTGCATACCACGTTGGGCGATTTGACGCCCATCGAATTTGAGCAAAGTGCTTAGCACAGTGTCCGGTTTGACTTGACCACAACAGCATACCACGTTGGGCGATTTGACGCCCATCGAATTTGAGCAAAGTGCTTAGCACAGTGTCCGGTTTGACTTGACCACAACAGATAGCACTTGTCAGTACACGAGTGAGGCATCTTGGGGGGTGAATGATATTTACGAGGGTGCAGAATTGCAAGCACCCATGTATGCTCATTCACTTTATCCTTTGGGGAATTTGGACACTTTAAATGTCAAATTTGGAGCCACTGAGCTGGCTTTTGGATCTGACCGTGCAGATGACCCAAGTGGCGCACATGAAAACAATGTCTGTTATAAAGTTGGTAGTGCCAAATTACTCAGTGTGTTAAATGATGGCCTTTCTGGTGGTATAGGTGGAAATAGTACATTTTGTAGTACATACACATGGAAATGTGTGGCAACCACAACAGGTGAACCCAACTGTCCAAGTGCAAATACCGAAGTAACATTGGCAAGTGACACAATTACTATACCCGCTGGTCATTCTGGTGTTTTATTCTTTTCTGCCAAAACCCGTATTCAAGCTGGTGCTCCAGAAGATGATGACATGGTTGTTAAACTTGGAATAAAAATTGACGGTGTGCCAGTTGGTTCTGTGGGTGTTCAACAACTGTATACCCCTTATGAGGCTTCTAGTCGCTCTCTTACCGCCTCATATTTATCTGCTGTTGGTGATCACAGTTCACCTTTAACAGCAGGTCAACACACTGTTGAGGCTTATATCATTGTCGAAACAACTGGTGCAAAACACCCTTCTGTTCCTGAGGAACTGACTTTGACTTATTTTGATTTTGATTAAATCAGTTTTTCACCAATTATAACGGCACGACCAAACCCAAATAATTCATTTGGGTTTGGCTTTATTATTTCACAGTTAGAAAAACCAACACTTTGTAATCTATCAACAATGTCCAAGCCATAATTGCGATAACAAAAAACCTTACCCACACCCCTTAAATTGTCTGAATGATACTCCGGGGGCAATATTTGTTCTCTTTGACCGTTAACCAGCTTTGTCCTTTCTATCGTATTAGCGTTAAGATTCATCGGAACAGTAAAGATGATTTTTCCTGCTGGTTTCAAGACCCTGTGTACCTCTCTAAAACCCTTAACGTCATCTTCTACATGCTCAAAGACTTCCAATGATGTGCAAATATCGAATGATTCATCATCAAAAGTCAAACACTGAACATCCTGACACATCACTCCGTCTTTGCAAGAACCCAAAGGCACATCATTTAGATATTCACTTAAAGTGATTTCATGATGGGTTGATTGTAAATATCGCACGAAGGCACCACGTGAAGACAGTTCATAAATTCTTAATTGGTGCTCCGTTTGAAGATGAGGTCTAATAACCTGACCTAGCGACTGAGTAACGGCCGATGAACCACACCGGGTACACCTCACCCCCATTTCATTATCATGAGTTTTTATTTGAAATTTCCACCCACAAAGCTTGCATGAATCAAAACTCATGGAAAACTCTTTGGGTTTCATTTGCTTTAGCTGATTAAGTAATTTGGAAATCATTTCGTCAGCCAAAGCAATTCGATAACCTGTTAGCACAGGCGATACCAGATGATTTATGAATAAGAACTGTCATTGATTAAATTCTGCCACAGAATGTTGTTTGAGCCATTGGGTAAATTGATCTTTACTGATTTTTTGGGGGATTACCAGAGCGATGTAGCCATCAATGCTTATGAGAAATGCATTGCTAAACTTGAAAAGGAGAAGATTATCCTGAATGAGCAGACTAAAAAATGTGGGTATACCCAAGCATACCTTTGAAAAATGTTCGAACACGCGGTAGATTTTCTCTCAAACTCTTGGAAACTATGGGCTTCGAAACGATTGTAAGACAAAAGAGCGGTGTTAAAACTGACCTTTATGGACAAACTGGCTTATAGCCGAAAAACAGGGTTTCGAACACCGAAAATATCTTTGCCTTTCAAGACTTTACAGCGTTTGAAAACCCAGAAAATAGAAATGGCGCGCCCGACAGGAGTCGAACCTGTGACCTTTGCCTTCGGAGGGCAACACTCTATCCAGCTGAGCTACGGGCGCGTGGTGGGCTATTTTACCGGAAAATCCCCGGTGAGGGCAGTCTTTCCCGGCAAAGGCGGAAATTGTGCGGCTTATTGCAGTTGAATGCGGGCAAATTTGCGTTTGCCCACTTGCAGCACACCTTCGGTGCCAGCTGGAAGCTGGGTTTTCGGGTCGGTGATTTTTTCTCCGTCCAGCTTTACCGCGCCCTGTTTGATCATGCGCATGGCCTCTGAGGTGCTGGCACACAGGCCGGCGTTTTTCAGCACATGGGCAATGCCCATGGCGCCGTCTTCAGTGGTCAGTGTCACTTCGGCAATGTCATCGGGAATGGCGCCTTTCTGGAATTGTTGCAGAAATCCCTGCAAGGCCGCATCGGCGGCTTCCTTGCTGTGAAAGCGTTCAATAAGTTCCTGCGCCAGTTCAAACTTCACATCGCGCGGGTTGCGGCCTTCGGCCACCTGCTGTTTCAGCGCCTCCAGTTCGGCGGTGGGGCGGAAGCTCAATAAATCAAAATAACGCCACATGAGCTCATCGGAAATGGACATGACCTTGCCAAAAATTTCACCGGGTGCTTCGTCAATGCCAATGTAGTTGCCCAGCGATTTGGACATTTTCTGCACGCCATCCAGCCCTTCCAGCAAGGGCACGGTAATCACCACCTGGGGCTCCTGGCCGGCCTGCTGCTGCAAATGCCGGCCCACCAACAGGTTGAACTTCTGGTCGGTGCCGCCCAGTTCCACGTCCGCTTTCAGTGCCACCGAATCATAGCCTTGCACCAGCGGATAAAGAAATTCATGAATGGCGATGGGTTGGCCGCTTTTGTACCGCTTTTCAAAATCATCCCGTTCCAGCATGCGCGCCACGGTGTAGCTGGCCGCCAGCTTGATCATGTCCTGTGATGACATGGCGTCCATCCAGCTGGAGTTGAAGGCCACGGTGGTTTTTTCCGGGTCCAGAATCTTGAAAATCTGTTCCTGGTAGGTTTTGGCGTTTTCGGCCACGTCTTCGCGCGTCAGGGGTTTGCGGGTGACGTTCTTGCCAGTGGGGTCACCGATCATGCCGGTGAAATCGCCAATGAGGAAAATCACCTCATGGCCCAGGTCCTGGAACACCTTGAGCTTGTTGATCAGCACCGTGTGGCCCACGTGCAGGTCGGGTGCGGTGGGGTCAAAACCGGCCTTGACACGCAATTTCCTGCCGCTTTTGAGCTTTTTTTCCAGCTCTTCAACTTTGATGATTTCTTCGGTGCCGCGGGCGATGAGCTCCAGCGCGTCTTCAATGGAAAGTTCGGTGGCCGACATGGGCGGTGTGCTCGTGTGCTGTTGAAAGCGGGTTATTTTAGCGTTAAAGTCCGGGTTTTGCTGAATTTTTCCACCCGGCCTGTGGTCAGACGGGGATCACACAAACCGCGCTGGCAGCTTGACCTGCTTGCGCAAGTCTTATATTGTTGTTTTATCCTCAGGACTTCCCCGATGCCCGTGAATTCAGAACGCCCCTTTCCGCCAAAGCGAGCGACCGCACAAGCGCGCCGCATTAATACGTCCCCGGCCGCCGGCGGCCTGCCAAGGCACTTGATGGACAAGCTGCTTGCTGCGGCTCGGTGTTGGCTGAAAAATCATCACCGCAAAATTCCCACCGCGGCCGTGGTGCTGCTGGTGCCTGTGGTACTGGCCATGATGGCTTTTAGTGGCCGCTCCGCGTCGCGCGATTTTGAAACCGCGCTTTCACAGCGAACACTCCTGCTGCCGACCCAACCGTTGGCCAGCTTTAGCGGCGCAGAAAATGAACGCTTTCAGCCGCAACGCTGGCAGGAAGTGGTGGTGCAGAAAGGCCAGACCCTGTCCGGTATTTTCAAGCAACTGGGATTCAGTGCCGGCCTCTTGCATCGCATTGTTACCTTGAACAAAGACACGCGCAAGCTGGCGAGGATTTATCCTGGCGCCAGGCTGTTTGTCCTGCGCGGGGAAAACAATGAACTGGCCGCGCTGAAATATCCCCTGGATGAAACCACCGATCTGGTGGTCACCACAGCAGGCGATACTGTGCGCTCGGAACTCATTACGCACCCGTTGGAAATCCAGCTGGAGAAAGCCAGCGGCGTGATTGAACACAGCCTGTTTGGCGCCGGCAAGGCTGCCGGCCTGTCGGACAACATGGTTATGAAGCTGGCCAATATTTTCGGCTGGGACATCGACTTTGTGCTGGACATTCGCAAAGGCGACCGATTCAGTGTGATTTACGAAAAAATCTACAAGGACGGGGAGTTTTTGCGCGATGGTCGCATCCTGGCCGCCAGCTTTACCAATCAGGGCGAAACCTTCCGTTCGGTGTATTACGACCCGGATAATGACCCGGCCACTGATGATGGCAACTACTACACGCCCGAAGGGCGCAGCATGAAGAAAGCCTTCCTGCGCGCGCCGCTGAATTTCTCCTACATTTCCTCCAACTTCAACCCGCGCCGCCTGCACCCGATACTCAAGCGGGTCAGGGCGCATAACGGCATTGACTACCGCGCCCCGCGCGGCACGCCGGTGTATGCCGCCGGTGACGGCAAGGTGATTCGTTCGGCCTACAGCAAATACAACGGCAACCACGTGTTCATCCAGCACCCCAACGGCATCGTCACCAAATACCTGCACTTCAGTAAGCGCAAGGTTAGGAAAGGGCAGCGCGTGAAGCAGGGTCAGGTGATCGGCACGGTGGGTTCCACCGGCCTGGCTTCCGGGCCGCATTTGCATTACGAATTTCTGGTCAATGGCGTACACCGCAATCCTCGCACCGTCAAGCTGCCCAAGGCCGACCCCTTGCCCAAGGCGCGTCTGGCAGACTTCCAGCGTTTTGCCGCGCCACTGCTGGCTGAATTGCAACAACTGGATGAACACGGTCAGTCACTGGCCCAGCAATAAGCATGAAAAACGCCATCTCCCGCCCCGTGGCCAGCGGCTATTACCTGGGGCTGCTGTCCGGCACGTCGGCCGATGGCATCGACGCGGCCATCGTGGATTTTTCCACCCGCAACCCACGCATCATTCACGCCATAAGCCAGCC
>JALWKC010000105.1 GCA_026996795.1 Lysobacterales bacterium
CTGGCCGGATTGCTGGACGCGCTGGCCGGTGATACCATCTCCCACAAAATCGGCAAGGACGTGCTGGAAAAACTCTGGCAATCACCGCAGGACACGGCCGCGGAAATTATCGACCGCGAAGGCCTGGGGCAAATGTCCGACAGCGCCGCGCTGGAAGCGCTGGTAGATGAGGTGCTGAAGGCCAATGAGCAACAGGTGACAGATTTCAGAAACGGCAATGACAAACTGTTCAACTTCTTCGTCGGCCAGGTGATGAAGGCCACGCGCGGCACAGCCAATCCGGTGCAGCTGAAAACGCTACTGCAAAACAAACTCAATTCCCCAAGCTAACCAAAGGACTCCCATGACCTCTACCGCCAAACCCAATGCGCTCATTTGTGGCTCACTGGCTTATGACACCATCATGGTCTTCAATGACTACTTCAAGAACCACATTCTGGCCGAGCAGATCCACAAGCTGAACATTGCCTTTCTGGTGCCGGACATGCGCCGTGAGTTCGGTGGCGTGGCGGGCAATATTGCTTATAACCTGAAATTGCTGGGTGGCAATCCGGTGCCCATGGGCGTGGTGGGCAAGGATTTCCAGCCTTATCGGGAGCGTTTCGAACGCCTCGGCATTTCGCTGCACGCCGTCCGGCAGCATGAGCAGGAATTCACCGCCCAGGCTTTTATCACCACGGACATGGACAATAACCAGATTACCGCCTTTCACCCCGGCGCCATGAACCACAGCCACGAAAACCACGTCTCCCAGGTGCCTGATATTTCCATTGGCATTGTTGGCCCGGACGGCCGCGAGGGCATGATTCAGCACGCCACCGAATTTGTCGAGTGCGGTATTCCGTTTATTTTTGACCCCGGTCAGGCCATGCCGCTGTTTGATGGCGATGACCTCAAACGCTTTATCGAGCAGGCAACCTGGATGGCCGTCAATGACTACGAATACGAACTGGTGTGCGAACGCACCGGCTGGGATGCCCGTGAAATTGCGGATCACCTGGATGCCTTTTTTGTGACGCGTGGCTCCAAGGGTTCGGAAATTTTTACCGAAGGCACCAGTTACCACATTCCGGTGGTGGAAGCCGAGTGCATTGCTGATCCCACCGGTTGTGGCGATGCCTATCGGGCCGGCATGCTGTTTGGGCTCATGAACGGCCTGGACATGCAGACCACCGGCCGTATTGCGTCGCTCATGGGCAGCCTCAAGATCGCTTCGCCAGGCACCCAGAACCACGAATTCACCCTGGCTGAATTCAAGCGCCGCTTCAAACAGGAATTTGGTTACGATTTCTGAGGAAAAAAGAACCCGCCAGTAATGGCGGGTCAACAACATGACCGCAACGGGGGATGAAATGTCACGGTCATGGGTTCCTGGCTTCCTTTTCCAGGGTTTTCTTCAGCTTTTACTTATTAATCGTATTTTCAGGGCAAATACTGTCACTTTTTTGAAAAAAACCTGAAAAACACCATCGGTTCGGGTCTGGCATGGCCACAAAGCGGTTGCCTTGCGCTGATGGGGGGCATCTGCAACAATAGGTGGCAGTAGAGATTAAAGAACAAGTCATGATCGATCGAGATGGTTTTCGCCCCAACGTGGGCATTATCCTGATCGGCGACAATGGAAAGGTATTTTGGGCCAAGCGCATCCGCGATGATGGCTGGCAGTTTCCTCAAGGAGGCATCAACAGCGACGAAACCCCCGAACAAGCCATGTTTCGGGAGTTGCATGAAGAAGTTGGACTCAAACCTGACCAGGTAAGCATCCTCGGCGTCACGCCGGGCTGGTTGCGTTACCGGTTGCCGAAAAAACTGCAGCGCACGCACAGCAAACCGCTGTGCATTGGGCAGAAGCAGGTCTGGTATCTGTTGCGCCTGCTGGGTGATGAAAAGGACGTCAACCTGCACACCACCAGCCACCCCGAATTTGGGCGCTGGCGCTGGGTCAATTACTGGTACCCGGTCAATCACGTGGTGCCATTCAAACGCAATGTCTACCAACAGGCGCTGAAAAAGCTCGAACCCTTTGCGCGCGCCCACTGGCAGGAAATGGGTCTGAAAGCCCCGCCCCGGCCTCGTTGGTCGCGGTCATCGCATTCGGCTCATCCGGTCGCCCGGGCTCGCCGCCGTCGCAAGCTGCAACGCAGTAAACCCGTCAAACCCGGTTCTGACACTCAGGCAGCACAGCAATCGACTCAAAAGGCTTCGCCAAAGCCGCTGTCAAAGCCGGTGGCGCCGAAAACACATTCAGGGCAGCAGGAGAAAGGTGCCCGGTCAGCCTCGGTCAGTGCAGATAATCACCATAGGCAACCCTCACTGAAAGAATCCAAGGCGTGAGTTCATGGGCATAAAAAACGGGCCGAAACACCTTCTGCTGGCCATCACCGATCGCGACAGCAGCCAGCTGAAGGCCGCCTTGCAGCGGCTAAATCCGACACTGGCGATTTATACACTGGAAGACGATTTTCCGGCTGAAAAAATCGAGTACGCCGTGTTGTGGAAACAACCACCGGGTTTATTGGTGCGACTGCCAGCGTTGCGCGGGGTGAGTTCGCTGGGGGCGGGCGTTGACTTCATTCTCAACGACCCGGATTTGCCCGATGAGCTGCCGGTGGCGCGCGTGGTGGCGCCGGATTTGCGCCAGCAAATGGCTCAGTACGTGGCCGCGGTGGTCACCCGTTTTCATCGCCGTTTTCCTGAATTTGAAAAACTCCAACGACAACGCCAGTGGCAGGTTCTGCCGTTGGCACACGAACCCCTGGTGGGCTTTGCCGGCTACGGCCAGCTGGCCGCTTACGTGGCAAAGGTCTTGCGCCCCATGGGGTACCGCATTGCCAGCTGGACACGGCATTCATCCACCGATACCGATGAATCCTTCATTGGTCAGGCCGGCCTGGAATCCTTTCTGCGCCGCTGTGACTTCGTGGTCAATCTGTTGCCGCTGACTCCGGAAACCGATGGCATTTTCAATCGTGAGCGTTTTGCCGCCATGCGCGACAGGCAGCCGGTTTTTGTGCACGTGGGGCGTGGGCCGCAGGTGGTTGAAGCCGATCTGATTGAGGTGCTGGATGCCGGTTGGCTCCAGCACGCGGTGCTGGATGTGTTCAACACTGAACCCTTGCCAGCGGATTCGCCCTTGTGGCAGCATCGGAAAATCACCATCACCCCACACCTGGCCGCCCGTTCTGATGCTGCGCAAACGGCAACGGCCATTAGCCAGCAGTTACAGGCCCTGGCCGAAGGCCAAGCTCTGCCCCTGCAAGTGGATCGTCATCGGGCCTATTGACACGGCATCAAACAACAAACCACTCAGGCATTTTTCCTGTACTGCAGCTAGAATGGCCGGTTTAACCTCTTCTTAACGGTTCGTGAGCGCGCTTTATGAGTGCTTTCACACTTTTCTTACGCCGATGGCGATACGCTAGTGTTTGTCTTATTACACGAGCGCAACCCATGAAACCTTTTGCCAATCATTGCCTGGACCGGATGGGCTATGGCCCGCGCACCGGCAGCGTCCAGGATGACATTGCCGCTTTTGAGCAAATGGGCAGCAGCGATGACGAACGACTGCAAGCCTGGCTGGATGCCCAGATTAACTGGCAAAGCATCAACGACAGCGACTTGGACGCCCGCGTGGACAGCGGCGGCTTTGTGACCTTGAACAAGTCCTTGCCACAAATGTGGGCCGATTACCACGTGGCCGGCACCGACCGTTACCGGCCTGCCAAGGAAATGGAGCATCTGGTGGTGGGCCGGGGCATTTTCAGCAACCGGCAACTGCTGGAGGTGCTGGCGGATTTCTGGCACAACCATTTCAACGTGTATTCGCGCAGTTTTTATGCCGGCTCATCATTTACCTCCTGGGATCGCGACGTGATTCGCCCACCGGTGAGTGGTTTTCCGCGTCCGGCAGGTTTTGAAAACGGCCACTTGTTTGGCAATTTTCGTCAGCTGCTGGAGCTGACTTCACGCCACGCGGCCATGCAGTACTACCTGGACAATTACATCAACGAACAGGGTAGCCCCAATGAGAACTATGCCCGTGAGATCATGGAGTTGCATACCCTCGGAGCAGAAAACTACGTCAGCCTGGGTGATCCTAACCTGGTGCCACGCATTGACGTGAACCTCCCCTGGGGCGCCGGAGGGGCTGATATTCCAGTGTCTCTGGCCGAAAAATATGTGGATGACGACGTGTATGCCGCCATGCGCATGTTGACCGGCTGGAAAATCAAGGACCGCGACAGTTCAGCCAGTTCCAACTTTGAAGACACCGGCGAATTCTTCTTTTACGAAGACTGGCACGACAAGTTCGAAAAAACCATCCTGGGCAAACACTGGGGTAATTTTGAGCCCGCACCCCAGGACATCGCCCAATTCTTTGACATCCTGGCCTACCACCCCGGTACCGCCGCTCACATTGCCGGTAAACTGTGTCGCCGGTTTATTTCCGAAAACCCGCCGCAGGCGGCCATTGATCTGGTGCGCGATGCGTTTATTGCCAACCGCTATGCGCCCAACCAATTGGAACTGACCTACCGAGCGCTTTTCAATTCGTCCTATTTCAAGGACCCGGCGGTGTATGGAACCTTGTTCAAACCACCGTTGCACGCCTTTATTTCCGCCATGCGGGTGACCGATGCGACGTTTCTGCCCTCGTCGAATTTCTCCCACGAAGGCACCATTATGTACCTGCTGCGCCGGGCCGGCCAACATCCTTTTTACTGGCGACCGCCGGATGGCTACCCTATGCACGGTGCCTATTGGCAAGGCAGCATGAGTCTGGTGAACACCATGCGTGCCTATGACTGGGTGATTGACCGCGATGCCGGCACGGCCAACACCCTGGTGCCGGTGCTGGAAACCACGCTCAATGCCTCGACGGTGGATTTGCCGTCTCACACCCCCAATAACATTGCGGCCTTCTGGATGAAGAAAATCCTGGGTTATGAGCCGCCAGGCGGCTGGCTGGGTGATCCCTTGCACACCACCTTCCGGGATTTCATGCGGCTGGACCCTTATGACCCGACCCAGTGGCCGGCCGATGTGCCCATCCCCGATATTTCCAGCAACAACAGCCCGCATTACTGGCACGAACGCCTGCGGGCGCTGGTCAAGCTGATGCTTTCAAGCCGTGAATTCCTGAGCAGGTGATCCCATGACAACTCGCAGAAAA
>JALWKC010000106.1 GCA_026996795.1 Lysobacterales bacterium
TTCTGGCTGTGGAGGGCATGAGGTTCGACTTGAAAATTGCCGGGGTGACTTGTCAGATTTTAGTTGCGATATTGTCATTAAAGGAGCGATGGTTGTGGAAACAACGCCCGCATTTGACGCATCACTTGCCCGCATTGATTTGTCCCAGTCCACCATGAGCGCACATGGCACGAATGGAACCTTTTCCATTGTTATCAAGGACAGCAACAAAGCATTGGTTGCATCCGATGTGTTTGCCTGGTACAAGGTTGGCCCTTATCTGCTGCCTGCCAATCCGGCACAGGTCAGTCAGTGGGTCAATACCCACGCCCAACTTGGAGACTCTATCAGTCTGGAGCTGACCGGGGTGGAAATGGGCGCGCAGCCGGGCAATAATACGGCTGTGGCGGTGCTGGAATACGGCGGTTTTTCCAGCGGAGCCAGTGCCAGTTTTTACCTGAATGAGGCGGATTTGAATGGTTTTTAACTCAATGAAAGGTACCCCTGACCCAGCACGGTTAACCGTGCTGGGTCTTTTGATGCTCGGTCTGGCGTGGTTCAGCACCGCCTTTGCCATGGGGAAAAAACAGATTGAACAGCTGGCTGCTCATGTCCCTGGCATGGCGGGGGTGAGCTATTACCGGTTTGGTCACCGCTACGGCACGTTTTCCTATGTTGGTGATGCGCCATATTTTCACCCTTCCAAGCCGCCTGTGCCAATCCGGACATTTAAACGCGGCCCCATCACCGTTGTTCTGTCTGCTGACCCGGATAGTGTTGATGCCACCCAAGCCATCGCCAGTCAGCTCAAGATGTATCCGCGTTTGCCAGCGGCTTTGGCCCAGGCCTTTTCATGGCTGGGCATTACGCCGTTTCCCTTGACGCTTGAACGCGCGTTGGTGAGTGGGCGGTCGGTTGCCTATGAATCCCCCCTGAAGAAAGCCATTCCACCTATTCACCTGTTGTTCTACACAGGGGTATCGCAGTCCACTGCGCCCCATTATGCGGAGGTGGTGGAGCCTGAAGACGTGATGACTTTTTCCCATGAGCTGTTTCATTTTCTCAGTGGCTATGAAAAATTCCCCCGTATGAATGAGCTGCGCGAAGAGACCTATGCCAGCTTGTTTGGGCATTGTGTGGCTTACCCGCTTATTGGGCATGTTGAGTCTTTTCACAGCAATTTGCGCTATGGGCCAGAGGCCTTTGCCGACCCGCAAAAAGACCTGAAAAAACTGCGCAAGCAGTTGAAAAGGGCGTTTATCAACGGGATTCGCCTACCGAAATCCGGCCAGGCCAGCCTGATCAGCAAATACTATTTTCAGGCCGTGGCAGATGACCGCGTGGGGGACAAAATCCAGTCAGACCGCATCCCGGCCTTTTGTGAAAAACTCTTTAGCGAACACAATTTCCGCTGGCCCATTGAGAAAAAGCCCCCGCCGTGGTTTGCGGATTTTATTCATCAATCCAGCAGTTAATCTGTTCAGGTTATAGCCCCGAATTGACAGTTTTTTTCTGGTTTTTTTATTCGGTTCGTTTTGGGTCATTTGGGGTTAATAGCCGCTTCCAGGTCGCGTTCGTGCATGGGGCCGATGCGTTTTTCCACCCGCCGACCGGACGGGTCATAGATGACGGTGGTGGGCAGTGGCGTGCTGTTGAGGATGCCCCCTGGCGGGTTATACACGTCCACGGTCAGGATGGGGTAGTTGATGGAGAACTCGTTGGCAAAGCGTTTCAGCTTGTCCGGGTCGGCGTCTTCGTAGGCGATGCCCAGGATTTGTACATCTTTTGGGTGCTTTTGCTGAAATTTGACAAAATCGGGAATTTCCTTGCGACAGGGTGGACACCAGGTGGCCCAGTAGTTGACCACCACCCATTTGCCGCGGTAATCAGACAATTTGTGGGTTTTTCCATTCAGGTCGGTGAGGGAAAAGTCCTCTCCATTGGCACCGCTAGGGCCGCTGCAGGCGCTAAACAGGAGACAGAGCAGTGCGGTGGCTATTAGTTGTTTCATGCGTTTCATGGTGTTTTCTCGTTGGCTATTGTCGGTTCTTGGGGTTGGTTAGGGAAGCTCTGATCGAATCGTGACCCGGCATCTTGCGGCGTAAAATCGTCCATTTCTGCGTTGCAAACCTTCACAATAGCCTTGCTATTGCGTGCAGTTTGCGCCTTGAACTGAACAATTTTTCACAACAATCTGATCGCGCCAGATTCAATCAGAGCTTCCTTAGCGGTGGTGCTTCGGCATCGATTTGCATAAACAGGGTTTTGACTGGCTGTTGCATGTCCGGTTCTATGGCCTGCCACACGGACCGGGCAAAGGGCTCAAAATGTTTCAACTCGTTGAGCGCGTGCTCCGGCAGGGCAAAATTGCCCAGCTGGTAGAGTGATTTCAGGCTGAGTGAATCAAGGTCTCTCAGCAGCAGGTAATCGCCGTCTTCATTGCGCTCGATGAGCCGCTGTTGTTCCAGCCAGTCCAGTGCATGAGACAGTTCATCGTCGGGAATGCTGGCACGTTTTTCACTCATTTCCGCCATGGACACGGTCTCGCCACGGCGGCTGGCCTGCCAGAGGCGGTGGAGGATATCCAGCACCAGCAAAAAGCGCTGGTTTTTCCGAAAGCGCGCGGTCTGGTACCGCCAGCGGGTGCTTTCCAGCGTGGCGGCAATCACGCCGCCCAGCAACACAATCAGCCAGGAAACATACACCCAAACCAGAAAAAGCGGAATGGTGGCCAGGGCGCCATAAACTTTCTGGTAACTGGGGAAGGTGACCACATACCAGGCAAAGCCGCGTTTGGCCATTTCAAAAAGGATGGCGGCAATTAGTGCCCCGATCAGCGCAGATCGCCACCGAACCTTGCGGTTGGGGATAATCAGGTACATGAAAAAGAAGGCACTGGCCGAGGCCAGTACGGGCAGAATTTTGAGCAGATAGACCTTGATGTCGCGCAAGCCCGGGGCCGTGTTGAACAGGTAGGAACTCATGACCAGGCCGCCGCCGACCAGCAACGGCCCCATGGTCAGCACGGCCCAGTAAATCAGCACCTTGTGCAGAAAATTGCGCGATGGCTGGGTGTCCCAGATGCGGTTCAGGGCCTTTTCGATGGTCATCATCATCATGATGGAGGTCACGAACACGGCCAGGGACATGCCGACGGTGAGCCCGCGTGCCTTTTCCACAAAGCCGTTCAGGTATTCCTGAATGGTGTGGCCGGAGGTGGGCACGAAATTCTGGAAAATAAAGTCTTGTACTTGCTGTGAAACGTTCTCGAACACCGGCATGGCCGAAAACATGGTCACCAGCACGGACATCAACGGCACCAGCGACAGCAGCGTGGTGTAGGTCAGCGAGCTGGCCGAGCCGGTCAGGTCGTCCTCATAGAAGCGACGCCACAGTTCGCGCAGGAAACGGCGCGCGGTCAGGGTAAACAGGCGCCATTTTGGCAGGGGTGTTTGTGCGTCCGGTGAATTCATGTGCCCAGGGAAGCTCTGATTGAGTCTGGACGAAGCAGGTTGTGGCTGAAATGTTCGAGACCAAGGCGAAGTTCGCAGCCAATAGCAGGCTTGGGAAGGACTTCAACGCAGGTATCGGACATTTCATTCATAAGAGGCGAGTTCACGATTCGATCAGAGTTTCCCTGGTAATGAATCAGTAATAAATCATTTTTTGCAGGGCTTGTCCAGGATTGCCGTGGCGCATAAAGGCCTCGCCAATCAGAAAACCGTGCACACCGGCGTGGCGCAGCCGTTGTATGTCTTCGGGGCTGTGCAGTCCGCTTTCGCTGATGACCAGCCGCTCTGGCGGAATTTCGGGCAAGAGCGCCAGCGTGGTTTCGATGCGTGTGACGAAAGTTCTGAGGTTGCGGTTGTTGATACCGATCAGTGGCGCGGGCGTTTTCAGCGCCCGTTGCAATTCGGCTTCGTTGTGCACTTCCATCAGCACATCCAGCCCCAGTTCATGGGCCAGCTCGGTGAACTCAAACAACTGCGGATCACCCAGGGCCGCCACAATCAGCAGAATGGCATCGGCACCCAGGAGGCGAGACTGGTAAATCTGCCAGGGGTCGATAATAAATTCCTTGCGCAACAGCGGCAAGTCGGTGGCGGTCCGGGCCTGGGCCAGGAAGGCATCATCGCCCTGAAAATAGGTTTTGTCGGTGAGTACCGACAGGCAGGTCGCGCCACCGCTGGCGTAGGAGGCGGCCAGTTCGGGCACGTTAAAGTCTTCCCTTATCACGCCCTTGCTGGGTGAGGCTTTTTTGATTTCCGCAATCACCGCCGGTTGCTGTTGCCCGATGCGTGCTGCCAACGCCTGCCGGAAGCCCCGGGTGGGCGGGGCGCTGTGGCAGGCCAGTTTCAGTTCGGCCAGTGACTGCTGCCGTTTGGCCTGTGCCACTTCCTCGGCTTTGGTTTCCAGGATACGGGTCAGGACATCGTTCATGAGTGGCTGGCCTCGATAAGTTTTTCCAGAGTTTCGGCGGCCGCGCCACTGCGCAGGATGCGCCGGGCGCTGGCCACGCCTTCCTCCAGTGTGTCGGCCTTGCCGGCCACGTAAATGGCCGCGCCGGCATTGAGCGCCAGCATGTCGGCCGCCGGGCCGGGAATGCCGGCAAAGGCATCCAGAATCAGTTTCAGGCTGTCCTCGGCAGAATCCACCACCAGTGGGTCGGTGCTTTGGCGTTGAATGCCCAGCGCTTCGGGGGTGATGCTGTACTGGCTGATGGCGCCGTCTTTGAGTTCCGCCACTTGGGTTTCGGATTCCAGCGAGATTTCATCCAGGCCATCGGCTGAATGCACCACCATGACGTGATTCGAGCCCAGATCGCGCAGCACCTCGGCCACCAGCGGCAACCAGCGTTTTTCATACACGCCCAGCACCTGATTGGGCGCACCGGCCGGGTTGGTGAGCGGGCCAAGCAGGTTAAACAGGCTGCGTAAGCCCAGCTCCTTGCGTGGCCCCACCGCGTGCCGCGTGGCACCGTGGTGCGCCGGCGCGAACAGAAAGCCAATGCCGGCGGTGTCAATGCAGCGGATCACGTCTTCGGGGGTTAAATCCAGATTGACCCCGGCGGCTTCCAGCACGTCGGCGCTGCCGGTGGTGCTGGACACGGAGCGATTGCCGTGTTTGGCCACCCGGCAGCCA